>CAZWJO010000018.1:0-34311 GCA_964634905.1 uncultured Sangeribacter sp. | reverse complement strand
TGTCGATACCATCCTTATTATCGGAATCAGCAGTAGTATTGATGACATCATCATTCACACCAAGAGTACTGCCATTGACTACGATGTAAGCCTGCAGACGAGGATCACGGCCTTCGTAAGGGTTGCTGCTATCATAGTTAGACTTCGGATTGCTGATTGGGTAGCCATTGAGCATTGGGAATGCATCCACGAGGTTCTGAGTCGGGTTAACGCGCCCCTTTCCATACAATGACGGAGGGAAGTTGTTAGCCTCACGCTCACTTTTATTCTCGTTATTGCCACGCCAGATGATCTCAGCATGATACTCAGCCTTAGCAGGGTCGTTGCCAATTTCCTCAGCTGTATACCAGAGGTGACCTGTCTGAGGCATTCCAGCAGCCCCACCGATTTGCTTGAGAAGCTTAGCAGAGCGATTGGCAGCATCTGCCCAAGTGACACCAGACTGATCAGAGAAAGCAGGGCTTGCAGCCAAAAGGGCTGCCTGAGCAGCAATTGCCTCAACGATGCGGCCTGAGATACGGAGAGCAGTATTAGTCCCATTCACGCGGTTGTACAAAGCTGCATTGACACCTTTGTTTTTGTACTTTGCAGGCACCTGAGAGTCAGAGACATCACCGTAATCAGTAGGAAGAAGTTCGATAGCGGCATCTGCATCAGCAAAAAGCTGAGCCAAGCAAGCCTGGAAAGTGTCGCGGCTCACGTTGAGGTCGGAAGTAGCGCTGAAAGAGTGATTCCAGATAGGCACACCCAAAAGTTCGCCAGCACTGTTCTTGCCACCATAGTTCTGCAGCAGATAGTACATATTGAGAGCACGAAGGCCGTAAGCTTCACCTTTCAGACGATCATTGAACATCTCATTGAGAATGTCGTTGGTAGCAAACATTACGTTGTCGATATGCTCCAAAAGGAGATTGCAATATTGGATTGAAGCATTGCGGTCGCGCCAGTTGTTGACAGATACTCCGGTCTGCGAAGTCCATGCTCCGCCAGCCATAATTCTGTAATCATTGTCGATGTCGTTGGAAACAGCATCGTCAGTAGCCACATCATTTTCGGGAGCGTCTGGATAAGGCATCAAGATATATGCGCTTCTGAGAATCTGGTCGGCGTAGTTAGACTCTGAGTCGATTGAGTTTTCGTCCTTGATGTTCTCAATAGCCGGCTCAAACAGGTCGTCGCACGCGGTGAATCCCATCACGATTGAAGCTACTGCAATATATTTAATTAATTTTTTCATCTTGGTTAGTTTAGAAAGTTACTTGTGCACCTATATTATAGAAACGTGACTGAGGAGCAGATCCTACATTTCTTTCAAGGATTTCACGGTTCTTGCCAAATGTCACGAGGTCGTCAGCGCTTACATAAAGCTGGAGGCCATGAATGATCGGGCCGTGGAACCAAGCCTTCGGGAAATCATAGGTCAACTGGATCTTATCGATATCGAAGCGGTCTGTGCTATACATCCAGAAGTCGGAAGCCACATAGTTGTTCGCACCATTCTCAGTAGTCAGACGAGGCATTGTAGCAGTAGCAGCTGTAGCAGGAGTCCAAGCTTCGCGAGCCATTACTGTATATTTGTTCTCGCCAACCATCTTATAGTAAGAATTGTCGTTGAGCATACCATGTCCGCCAAACTGTCCGAGGCCATGGACGAAGAGGGTGAAGCCTTTCCAAGAAAGTTGGAGATTTACTCCCATGAAGAATGGAGAGCCATACCAGCCGCCCTTGCCAAGATATTCCTGGTCGTTGGTATCGATTTTTCCGTCGCCATTCAAGTCGCGATATTTGATATCGCCAGCCTTGAGTGTACCGCCACCGAGAGCAGACTGATCGGCTGTAGCAGCCTCTTCGTCGGTCTTGAAGAATCCATCGGCACGATAACCCCAGATTGCATCGATAGGCTTACCTTCACGATAGAGATAATCTTGCTCCCAAACTTCATCACGCTTCAAAGCCTTAGTGTCGTAGTAAGTTCCAGTCACACCAATCTTGAAGTCAACTTCTCCGAAGTTTTTCTTGAAGTTCACACCAAAGTCGAAGCCATTACGCATATTGTCGTTCATATTAGTGTAAGGCACGAAAGAAGCTTCAGGATAATAAGTAGAGAAGTAAGATGGGAACTTAGTGGAAGTATTGCCCAGTAAGCCTTCAGTCACATAGTGGAAATACATTGCATTGAAATCAACTGCACGATTGAAGAGTTCGCCACGGAGACCAACTGTGAATTCTTTAAGCTTCACGAAAGTGAGACCATCGTTCGGACCACGCTTCGGGTAAGCAGCAGCTCCACCGCCGACAGCCCATTCATACCAACCACCTTCAGTGTAGTTAGCGGAATACATATAGTAGTCAGTGATGTCCTGATCCTGATGCAGGAGCGATGCAGAAGCAGAAAGCATCAAAGTGTTGACCGCATCATTGTCGGCAAGGAATGCCTCGTTTGCGATATTCCATCCGATAGTAGCGGAAGGCGACCAACCCTGACGGTGTCCGGGAGCAAGGCGTGATGAGTGAACTCCAGTCAAAGCGAGGTCAACATAGTATCGGCGAGCGAAGTTGTAATCCACTTCGAAACCGATATTGACACTGCTTGTCTTGTGATACTGCCCGGCTTTAGTGCGCTGCCATCCTGCGCCAACTACGAGAGCATGAAGATTATGAACATTATTGAAGGAACGCTGGTAGTCGAACTGACCTGACCAATACATTGTCTGGCGGCTTGCAGAATTATTGATGTTCTGAACGCCGGAGTGCTCATCCTTACCGTCGGCTGTCACTGCAGTGATGTTGTCGACACCATTGAACTCACCCCATACCGGAGTGTATACTGAATATGCATTGTTGTAGCTTGTATCGTAGGAAGTAGCATAGTCTACTGCATACTTGGTGTTGAAAGTCAAGCCTGGAGTCACCATTCCGAGGTCGACATTGATGCCGGTATCAAACTGGAACTGACGGCTCGTGAACTTATTGTAGCCGGCAGCGAGATAGTTGCCAAAGAGGTTTCTCTTCTCATTTACCGATGATCCAAATGCAGATGCGCCAAGGAAATATCCGTCAAAAATGTTGGAAGAAGCGCCAAGAGTCTCCAATGCACTTGTAGCTCCCGGATCAATAAGACCGATAGGGAGAAGCGGAGACAAAGCATTTGGGCGTGACCATTTGCTTGAGGCAAACTGCCAGAAGTTGTAGTAGGTCTTTTCCCATTCATTCTTGTCGTCGGGATCAGGCGTCCAAGAAAGAGCGTTGCGAGAGCCATAGAATGTAGCGCTTGTGTTGACGTATGCGCTGATGAAATCAGTGATATCAACGTCGATATTACCACGCACGCTGAAGCGATCGGTATAATTCTTCTTAGATTCGCCAAGCTTCAGGTAGTCGCCCTGACGGAAATAGTTGATATTGGTATAGTAGCGGGCACGCTCGTTGCCACCGGAGATTTCAGCCGACACATCAGTGCGATTGTAAGTCTTGCCTACATATTCCGGAGAATACATATTCAGATTAGGATATCTGTAAGGATTCTTGCCGGAAGCATAATTATAGAGATCCTGGTCAGAATAAGCAGGAGCCTTGCCATCGTTGATGCAAGCCTGGTTGTAGAGCGACATATACTCTGCAGAGCCAAGATATTCAGGGAATGATTTAGCAACATGCCATCCTGTATTCGCGCGTACATTAACTGAAAGAGGAGCATTCTTACCACGCTTAGTGCGGATATAGATGACGCCCTTTGAAGCGCGAGCACCATAAAGAACTGTTGCAGCAGCCCCTTTCATGAATGTGATATCCTCTACTTCAGTAGAAATGATATTGTTCATATCGCGCACTACGCCGTCGATAAGCACGAGGAAACCGTCGTTGTCGCCATCCTGACCCCAGAGAGAGTTGCCATTGAAGCCGCTCACGTAGCCTGAGATGGTACCGTTGTTAACGTCGTTGATGTAATTGACCTCCATCAACTTTGCAAAGTCAAGCACCTCAACTCCGCCAAGCATATCGCCGCGATCAGCAACTCGGTAGGCCAACTGCACCTGATTGCCTGAAACGGAATCCGCTTCTTCAGCAGCCATCATGCTTGGAACGCAGAGGGCAGCTGCAGCGGCAATCGGGAGAAATTTATAATATTTTGTTGTCATAACTTTAATAGAAAGGTTAGTTTAAAATCCTTACCATCCCGGGTTCTGCTCATACTCGCTGTAGATGTAGGTATCGTCGCGGAGCAGTGGGAACCAATAGTGCTTAGAATCAAAGTTGCGGGTCAGAATAATTTCTTCATGGAATTCTGCTACCTCAGCCTCAGCTGGATCATTCTCAGCAAAGAAAGACTCGTCGGCACCAGAGACGCGGATAAATTCCTGAGAAGTCTTCTCGATGTAGCCAGGTTCGGTGAGGAGGAGCCAGCGCTGGAGGTCGTTGAAGCGGAAACCTTCGAAAGAGAGCTCAACTGCGCGTTCGCGACGCACCTCATCCATGTAAGCGTTGCCAGTGAACTTAGGAGAAACGTGTCCTGCGCCGCAACGGTCGCGGAGAACATTGAGAGCTTCGATAGAAGTCTTGTCGCAATTTGCAGACTTACCGGCGGGGCCACCAAGGACAGCAGCTGCTTCAGCATACATCAGATAGACGTCGGCAAGACGCATGTAAGGGATGTAAGCGTGAGGGTTCGGACCATAGTCGTCGGAAGATGAAGAGTCATACTTCTGGCAAGTGTGGGGGACGAGCTTCTGATAGAAGTATCCGGAACGAGATGCATTTGTGATGGCACGCATTGATCCGCCAGTAGCAAGGCCTGCATACTTCATTGCAGCGTCGCCAGCACTTGGCTCAGCCAAGATGTAGGTCATACCGTCAAACACGATGTCGTGGTAGAAACGGGGGTCGCGATCCTTGAAAGGATGCTTTGGATCCCATCCGGATTCAGGGTCATCAAGAGGAAGACCATTCGCCATACCATAGTTCTTTACGTAGTTGGCAGTAGCCTGGTGGATGTGGTTGTCCTGAGCACAAAGCTGGTTGGGACCGAATGTACGGGAGTAGTTGTAGCGGGTAAACGACCATCCTTCAGACGGACCACGCATAAGAGCCTCTTTGCCACCTGGCTGAAGCCAACTGCGACCCATAGTGTAGAAAAGTTCGCTATAGCTTGTGTCGACACCCTTAGCCTTCTTGTGGTCGTAGACATTCTCGAAGTCGAATGAAGCGAATGCATACTGAGTTTCGCCATTTTCAACGAGCTTGATCACCTGAGCAAGAGCATCAGCGGCTTTCTTTGCATATTCAGCATCATAGTCGTAGGTCTTGCCATTGCGGGAAGCACCTGTCTGAGCTCCATTCTTCATAAGAGGACTCGCAGCCCAGAGCCAGTTTTTGCCAGCGTATGCAAGAGCAGTGATCTTATTGATTCGGAGTTCGTTGTTGCCAAGAGTCTTCTTACCAGTGGAAGTGTTGTCCCAATTGACAGGAAGGAGTGAAGCTGCCTTTTCAAAGTCGGCACCGGCCTTCTCTGCACATTCAGCGTAAGAGAGACGTGGGAGACGAATCTGCTCGCTTGGGCTGAAGACAACGTCGACGTATGGAAGCCCACCAAGATATTCCATCATCTCGAAATGCCACCATGCACGGAAGAAGTAAAGCTGGCCAAGAAGCATATTCTTTTCTTCTTTAGATCCTACAAAGACATTGTCTTCCTTCTCGAGTTCATAGATACCTTTATTACACTTAGCGATGCAGTACCAAGCATGGCCTACGAGACGATGGTCGAAAGCGCTGCCGGATGTAGGATTACAGTCAGTCTTTGCAGAAAACCAGAACTGGCTGTTGAATTGCCAAGCGAAATAGTTGCCAAGGTCGATCTGAGTCTGGATCACGCGGTCGGTCTCAGCCTGAGGATTCATGATTTCATCATCGCCAAGATTCCAAGAAGTGGTCCAGTAGCACTGAGCCTTGTTAGGGATACAGTTGTAGATTTCCTCAATGAATCCCTGAGTATTTGTGAAATTCTTGAACGCAGTCTCGGGGCTCACGTCTGAATCAGGCTCCTTGTCGAGATAGTCCTCGCAAGATGCCAGCCCTGCAGTGAGGGTCAAGCCGAAAGCGATGGCGCCAAGAGTTTTAAATATATTTTTCATATCTTAGTTGCGGAAGTTTAGAAATTGAATTTAATAC
Source organism: uncultured Sangeribacter sp. (assembly GCA_964634905.1). Lineage (GTDB taxonomy): Bacteria > Bacteroidota > Bacteroidia > Bacteroidales > Muribaculaceae > Lepagella. Next base: position 28,143 of record CAZWJO010000018.1, on the reverse strand, counting down.
CGAGGTTGAAGCGGCGCATTGTAGGATAAGCACCTGAGCCACCACCACCTGAGAAGTTAGATTCACGGTCGTCAGGCATCTTTGACCACAAGAAGAGGTTGTTGCCGTTCAAGAAGATCTTCAGGTTGTTCATACCAAGCTTCTTGATCCATCCGTCGGTCCAAGTGTAAGCGATTTCCATATTCTTCAGACGGCAATAAGAACCATCATAAAGATACTGAGTGCCATCGCTGTAGGAGCTGACCTGAGAATACCAGCGTGGGAGAAGAACGTCGCCAGAGAGGGAGTAGCCGTCCCACCAGTCACCGATAAGATATACGTTGTCGGTGTTGTGAGTGAAGGAGCGGAGACCTACGTCGCGAGTTACGTTAGACACGCCATAGAACTGAACGAAGAAGCTGAGACCTTTCCATTCGCAACCGAGAGTTGCATTGTAAGTGTTCTGAGGAGTACCAGTGAAGCCGTAAGGAGCAGAGTCCTCAACATCCACCTTACCGTCGCCGTTGAAGTCGACGATATAGTAGTCGCCTGTCAGACGTCCTTCATTATTCACGTCGTGGTTAGGAGAACCGAGGAGTTGATCGAGAGAGTTGAGATAGCCGCCATTGATGTGGGCGTGAGTCTGACCGATGGCAAATCCTTCCTGCTTCTGATAAGAAGGCTTGAGTTCAGGATCATCACGGAATTTAATCTTGTTGACAGCGTGAGTCATATTAAGGTTAGCCCATACGCGAACCGGACCAAACATCTTGTTGAGACGGAGTTCGAATTCGTAACCTGTCGACTGAGCCTTACCAAGGTTGGCTGTAGGAGGTTTCTGACCGAAGTAAGAAGGGATTGCACGGTCGTTGCCGTTGATGAGGATATCGTCGCGGTCGTCGCGGAAGATTTCTACCGTACCGGCGATGAGGCTATTGAGGAATGAGAAGTCGATACCAAGGTTCATCTTCTTCACTTTCTCCCAGTGTGCATCCGGGTTGCCGAGGATAGTCTGGCGATAGTATTGATAGATGCTGTTGCCGCTTGTAGTAGACATCTTGGCGCTTCCGCCGTAAGCCCACTGGTCCATGTAGAGGAAGCGGTCGCCGGAGTCGTCACCGATTTCACCGTAAGAAGCACGGATCTTAAGTTCTTGCCACCATCTGTCAAGACCAGCAGCTCTCCAGAACTTTTCTTCTGATGGACGCCATCCAATTGCACCTGAATTGAAGAAACCGAAACGGAAACCCTTACCGAACTTTTCGGAACCGTTGTAAGCGCCGTTGTATTCGAAGAAGTAGCGGTCGTCGAAGTTGTATGTAGCACGGAACACCCAGTCTTCACGACGGATAGGAATCATGTTGCCCCAAGCAGATTCCTGACGAGTCCAAACTGCAGTGGCACCTACATTATTCTTGCCAAATTCGCGGTTGTAGTTGAGCTGAACCTGATAGTTCATGTTGCGGGTAGTGCTGTAGTTCTGAACAGAACCGCCCTGAGTGCTCCACTTATTACCTGGGTTATAGTCAAACATTGTGTAATGATCCCATTCAGTCTCAGTCTGAGCAATACCTGTTGCAGGGTCGATCCACTTATGCTGTGGAGTATTGTAAAGGTCGGAGATACCATGGCCTGTATCAAGGAATCGGTTGTCCCAAGAGATCATAGCATGGAAGCCGAGGCCCGGAGTGATGAACTTCAGATCCTGGTCGAGGACGAAGTCGGTAGTAATGGCAGTTGTAGTAGAGTGATATAGGCCACCCATTGCCAACTGCTCAACTGAGTTAGATACCTGCGACTTGAATGCCGGATAGTAGCCGAATGAGCCATCTGAATAAATAGGCATAAATACGTCAGGAGCGATGTTGTAGACACCAGACCAAATCTGAGCATTGTTCCAGTTGCTCTGGTCGAAAGTAGAGCCACCGTTAGGCTGAGTTGAAGTGCGCTGGCCGGATGAACCTGCAAGGTTTACCTTAAAGGTAGTGGTCGGAGTCAGCGAGAAGTCAAGGTTCGAGCGAACGTTGATACGGTTGTAGCCGAAACCTGTCGGGTAGCCACGACCATTGTCGATATCCTTGAAAAGGTCGCCTTCGCTAACGAAATCGACAACTGCGAAATAGCGGACAAACTTAGTACCACCGCTTACAGATACGTTTGCATTGTAAGACATTGTGTGGTCTTTGAAAAGCCAATCCTGCCAGTCTACGTTAGGATAGCGTTCAGCTTCCTCAAGGCTTGTAGGATAGCGATACTTGTTGGCGATAGCAAGCGGAGTCATATAAGCCCAAGAAGACTCCAAAAGAGGGAGCTCGTGCATTACAGCGAGGTTGCGCTGCATGAGGGCGTCGAATGAATCGCATTTGTCGGGAAGTTTTGATACGGTCTTCATTGTAGCAGTGAAGCCGACATCGATCTTGGCGCGACCTTCCTGACCACGCTTTGTAGTGATGAGGATTACACCGTTTGCACCCTTCACACCATAGACGGCAGTAGCAGATGCATCCTTAAGAACTGAGATAGATTTCACAGAGCTTACATCGACGCTGTTCATATCTCGCTCGATACCATCGACGAGCACGAGAGGATCGCTATTGTTCCATGAAGAAGCACCACGGATGGTGATTTTAGCACTTTCGTCGCCGGGCATACCTGAAGACTGAACAGTGATGACACCGGGAAGGTTACCGGTCAGAGCGGCACTGATGTCGTGGACACCGGCAGCACGCTCAAGCACCTCGCCTGTAGTCTGGGTGATAGCACCGACCACAGAGGCTTTTTTCTGTTGGCCGTAACCTACAACCACGACTTCATCGAGAAGGTCGGAATCTTCCTTCATTTTCACGTTGACGACCGTGCGGCCATTGACGTGTTCCTTGACTTCAGCCATACCGACATAAGAGAAGATTAGTACATCTTTCTTGATGTTAGGGACATTGATAGTGTAATTACCATCAATGTCGGTAGCCGTACCAATTGAGGTGCCGCTTACCATGACTGTAACGCCGATGAGGGGCTCTCCCGACTCATCGACTACGTTACCTTTGACTGTATCCGCCCAAGCTGATATCGAGCCCGATAGGATCATTACCATCAGTAACGCAATGTAACGAAATGGTTTCTTTACATTTTTCATTGCTATTAAATATTAAGTATAATGGAAAGTAATTGCGTTTTGCGTTGTGCGTTTTGCGTTGTTGGGGATTTAGTCGAGGGATTCGGCGTTGGAGGCGTAGAGGCCAACTACTGTGCCGGTGAATCCTCCGGCTTCGGCTGTCGAAGTGAAGCCAGCGTCTATGTTGTCGGCGAGCATTTGCCAGTTTTTGCCACCGTCGGTAGAGTAATGGAACCCGTATTTTAGACCGTTGCCTGAAATCTTGAAGTCAATATCCGAAAGGGCTGCATCAACAGGAATCTCCGCAATTGTATGCGCCCCGTCTTCGGCTATCTTTCTGACTTCTATCTTGTGGGAGTCTCCGCTTTTGGTACGAGCCAGCATATATTGATGCGTTTCATCTTTAAGGAGTAGCATCCCCGCAAGTTGAGAGTCATGCTCAGGAAGGAAAGTCATGTGAGTGCAAGCGCAGAAGTTGTGATGGTTAAGTCTTCTGCAGACATACGGGAGTACTGCCTTTTCGCTCGACTTTACATCTGCACATTTCACAGTCAGGCATCCGGGATTTTGCGAGAGAGAATAATATTCGGATGCAGGACCTCGGAGTGTCATCCATTCATGGTCGAGAGTTGAATCGTTGAATTCATCCTTGCGGTTATAGTTGCCGAAAGTCAACTTCTCTCCTCTCTTGACTCCAGTCTTATTTCCCATCAAAGGCACTGTTTCACCGTTTTCAACGAATCTCGGCCAACCGTCATCGGTCCAGTGAACGGGAAGGAGGAAAGTTTCTCGCCCGAGATTTTCCTTGTTATCTTCTATCGGACGGCAAGCGAGGAAAACACCCCACCAGTCTCCTTCGGGAGTCTTTACCATATCGGCATGTCCTGCACAAGTGATTGGATTCTCACGTTGCGGTTCAAGAGTCCTTTGAGTCAATATAGGATTGGCATCCCAAGGAGTGAAAGGTCCGAAAGGAGTGGGTCCTTTGTAGATGACTTCGCTATGCCATGTGCTTGTGCCTCCCTCGGCAGTCATCAGGTAGTAGTTGCCCATCTCCTTATATATATGGGGTCCTTCGCACCATATTGGTTTCTCTTCCGGACGACACCCTTTATTGACGACTATTCGGCGCTCACCCACACATTTGTCAGTTTTGGTGTCAAACTCAACAACCCGCACTGTACGATGACCGTCATATTCAGGCGCACCGTCGGGAGCATCATCATTGTTGACGATATAGGCTTTTCCGTCCTCATCGAAGAAGAAAGCCGGGTCGATACCGGCAACTTCCGGAAGCATTATTGGATCGCTCCATTCCCCGTAAGGGTCATTGGTCTTAACGAAGAAATTGCCGGCTCCTACATTAGTCGTCACCATATAATATGTATCGTTGGCAGGATTGTAGGCAATGTCCGGAGCAAAGATTCCTCCGCTGACGTGTTGCTTCTCCATATTGACGAGCTGCGACTCGCGAGTGAGAACATGTCCAATTTGTTCCCAGTTTACCAGGTCTCGGCTATGGAAAATGGGTACACCGGGAAAGAATGTGAATGTAGAAGTCACGAGGAAGTAGTCACCTTTACCGTTAGTGCAAATCGATGGGTCTGAATACCAACCTGCGATAACCGGATTGTAGTATGAACTTTCGTCGGGAAGAGGGTTGGCTTTGTAAAAATTGTCATCGCCTTCGTAGCTGAAAGAGTCAAAGATCGCCACCGAACTTTGCGGAGCGATTGAATCTTTCTTCGAGGAGCATCCCTGAAGAAGAGCCAAGCAGCCAAGGGCGATTGCGATGTTGATCAGTTTTATCATGCGTTATGCGTTTTACGTTGTGCGTTGTACGTTGTTGTTTTTAGGTGCAAAATTAGACAAGTTTTTCTTTCGGTCAACAGAATTGAATTTCATTTGTATCACAATTTGTAACTTTTCGGACAAAATATGTATCATATAGATTAGTATTTGTAACATAATTTTATAATATATTAATATACAATATATTATACAACATAATTACAAATGTTCCAGAGATAGCTTTTACCATCCTGAGACGCATACGGAGCATGCCACGTTAGTTTCCGTCATTCTGAAGAGTTTGAATTAGATGTTCAACTTTCGCATAATCATTTGTAATGACAGTGGCTGGCATGCGTCGCGCATCCCAGCCACAAGCTTTACCTAATAACTAAACCTATAATCAATCTTTACTAAAAATATCGTGATTTGTAAGTCAGCGGAAGAGTCTAAACTAACCTAATAATTTACCTAATATTAACCTATTTTTATCAATCAATTGTATTCGTTGTTTTACGATGCAAAATTACAAAGAATTTCAGTAGGAGGCGTATAAGTATGTCACAGAGTTATTTCTTGATGCGTCAACTGGATTCAAATTTGCATCGGATGGATATATATTTGTAAAAATATGCGTCGGAGAATGATTTTTGACCATCTTCGACGCATATTTATAAGATTTTTATCTAGCATAGCTAAAGTAGCTACTATAGCTAAAATAATCTCAATTGTTAATTGGAGAGGATTTCGGGATTGTCTCCTGCAAGGCATTTGGCACGGTATTCGGAAGGGGAGAATCCTGTATAACGCTTGAAGTGGGAGGAGAAATGTGGTTGGGATGTGAAGCCTATCTTATACGCCATCTGGGTAACTTCTATGTCGGGGCGTCGCAGAAGCTCACATGCACGTTTCAAGCGAATATTTCTTATATAGTCGCTCGGAGTCATCCCAATTAAATCTTTCATTTTACGATGTAGATGGGCTCGGCTCACACCAACCTCAGAGGAAAGTTTTTCGACGTTGAATTCGGAATCATCTATGTGTGCATTTATTACCTTCATGATGCGGTCCATCAGCACTTCATCGTTTCCTTTCATTTCAGGAGCATCAATTTTTCCTTCTGTTTCTTGTGCACCAGAGAATTTACCTTTCATCCTCTGCCTGTTTTCGATAAGTGTATCCACAAGTGCATTAAGCTCGTCAGTATTGAAAGGCTTTCCGAGGTAGCCGTCGGCACCCTTGTCCCAACCCGCCATTCTGTCGGCAAGTGCGGTCTTGGAACTAAGAAGGACCACAGGAATATAATTTGTGTCGGAGTTAGACTTCAGACGCTTTAGAAGCGTAAGGCCATCCATTTCAGGCATTACAACATCGCTGACCACGATATCAGGGCGCCAATCGGCCACAATCTTAAGAGCCTCATTTCCATTGGCAGCCACTTTCACCTTATAATAAGCTGACAGTATTGAAGCCAAGTAACGTCTCAACTCATCGTCATCATCCACGATAAGGACTTTTCCTCCAGCTGTCATCGGTTTTGTTCGAGGAGTCTTCTCCACAGAAGAATATGGACCAGGAGATAGAAGATGTTGCCCTGTCTCAAACTCATCATTATTTTTCATTAGAAGCTCAGATTCGTCGTAATGCAACTCGTCAAGAGGGATCAGCACAGAGAAAATACTACCTTTCACTCCATCAGTACGGTTATCACCGGAAATAAGTCCATGATGAAGCTCCACCAGACGACGACAAAGGTCAAGCCCGATACCGAAGCCCATGGTGGCAGGAGCATGGTCTTCCCTGATACGATAAAAAGGCTCGAAAAGGCGAGATTTAGTCTTGCCATCAATTCCAATACCGGTATCAATCACGTCAATCTTCAAGCAACGTCCAAGAGATGAATCATCTACCGAAGACAAAGCCACCTCAATATTTCCACCTTCCGGAGTATATTTAATGGCGTTAGAAATAAGATTGACCATTATTTTGTCGATGTTGTCGCGGTCGATCCACACTTCCCCAAGATCGTCAATTTCTTTAAATATAAGAGTTTGCTTCTTTTCATTAGCTTGCGGCTGGAAAAGATCAACAAGCTCTTTTATAAACAAGCTAATATTCGTTTTTCTACAACTAAGGCGCATTTTGCTCTTATCGAGTTTCCTTATATCAAGAAGCTGATTGACGAGATTCATGACACGTTGGGCATTCCGATGCATCACTTGAAGCTTTGGCCTGACATTAGGATCATTATTCTCTTTCATCAGCGACTCAAGCGGACTCATGACAAGAGTCATAGGCGTGCGAATATCGTGCGAGACATCAGTGAAGAATTTTAATTTATCTTCATTTTCTTCCTCCTCGCGTTTTTTCTTATATACAATAAATGCCAAAGCAATGATAGAAAGGATTATCAAAGCATATATAAGTTTGGCCCAAATGGTCAGATACCATGGATATGAAATATCTATCTTAATCTTTTTTAGAGGTGAAGTTACATTGTTTTCCAATGCACAAATCTCAAGATTGTAAGAGCCGGGGTCAAGATGGGGAAGATTGATGGTGTTCTCTCCGGGAGGGCCTACAATCCATTGCTCTTTTTTATCAAGACGCCACATATACCTTATATTAGAGGCATCTCGGAAGTCCATAGTGGTCAGACGGAAGGTCAAGGCATTGTCTTTGTATGGAAGGCGCAACGTCACAGGACGGTCTGAGGAAGCAGGAATGAATTCACAATCACTATCTTTAGAAAAAGGAGGAACCCTCTTTCCATTGATAAAAAAGGCTGAGACCTTAACATCGCTATCAAACCCAGGCTTCGGCAAAGAATCGGGCATAAACGATGTTATTCCAAGGTCGCTTCCAAGAAAGACAGTCTTCAAATCAGAAGAATAACGAGCCTGATTGAAAGAATTCTCTACAAGACCATTGCCTCCATAAAAAGAGTATATAGTATCGTTGTCTACAGGAATATATGAAAGCCCCTTCATAGTCCCTATCCATTTAGCACCGGTGTGATCACGAGTGATCGTGCGGACATCATTGTCGCTTAATCCGTTTGCAGTAGTAAATTTCTCCAGTACACCTTTATTGGGGTCAAGATGGATAAGACCATGGCTCGTGCCTACCCATACAGATTCATCTGTCAGACAAGGCACAATGGCAAATGTAGCTCCTTTAAGGAACGGCTCTTGATCTATTTCGATAAAACGGTCTTTCTTAAGGTCAAAACAAGCAATGCCCCCATAAAGGCCCATCCATACTTTATCATCGTCGGTGCGATTCATACAGGCTACGTATGGATTTGAAAGAGTGTTGCTTTCTGCTTCGTATGGGAGCCATTTTTTCTCACCAGACTTTATATCATATCTCATTATTCCGGCGCCATGGACAGCGACGAAGAGTTCTCCCGGGTTTCCCGGAGCAGTAAGTAGCAATCTGAACTTACCGGGAATATCCAAGAACCTCTTCACGGAACCTGATATAGGATCAAATTGCCATAATCCACTATTGGCAACGCTGAGCAAAAAGGAATCATCGTTTAGAGCCTCAATGTGAGTGATGAATCCTCCATCAGGAATCACGGATAATTTAATGAGTTTACCTTCCGGAGTGAATACCGCAATCCTACCTTCATCAAAACACGCAATAACATTGCCTTTCCATAATGACATTGCACTCATTCCTCCTCCAAAATCAGGGAAAGTGTGGCTTAATTTCCTATATACAAAAGGAATTTGCTTACCGGGAACCATTACGATACCTCTGTAGTTGCATCCGAGCCAAAGGTTACCGTCAGGAGCAGCATAGACAGCTCCTATTTTTGCAACTTCAAGATTAAGGAATGGGCAATAAATGTCAGTGCATGGTTTGACTTTATTTGATTTAGAATCAACCGACCATAATCCCTTACCTAAAGTTGCCACATATACTTCTTTTTTGGTAGAGTTAGATAAATAACTGAAGTATAAAGGAGCGTCACATTCAAGACGGGATAATTCTCCTGATGATACCTTTATTCTATAAATATCTGACGTAGTGCATGCCAGCAGATTGCCATCATCTTCCAAAGCAAGGGATGCAATATAATCACCCTCAGACACCTTGATGGGTGTGACTTTTCCATTAGGAGCCATCGAATAGACAATGCCATCGCGCGATCCCATATAAAGGCGACCTGACTTGCTACATACTATAGAATTAAGATCCTTTTCAAAAGTATGAGTCAAATATTTTACAGCAACCGGAATCTTGCCATTGCTTTGCTCACTCACTATATAAAGGCCAACGCCGGAAACCACGAAAGTCACAGTTCCATCAGCCTGTTCAGCCAAGCTTATTATATATCCATAAAAATCCTTTGACGGTATGGGGATAACTTGAAATTTATCTTCAGAACTGATGTATAGATTAAGACCGTTGGCAGTTGCCACCCATATTCGCCCTTTTCTGTCGCATAGAAGTCCCAATACACGGCTGTCACTTAACGAACCTTCATCAGCATCATCATGACGGAAAACGTCGTAGTTGTTGCCATCAAAACGCAACAAACCACGGTCAGTGCCAACCCAAATGTATCCTTCCCGGTCTTGACAAAATCCGGTATAATCCCCCGCAACCGGAACCGGGGCGCCAAACAAACGAGCTGTCCGCTGCTGAGCGAACGAACCTGACACAAAACATAATGTCAGAAATATAGAGAGAAAGGTGATCAATATCGGGCGCATACAAAATCAAACGATTATAGGTCTAATTTCAAGATGTTTAAGTTGTCTTTGCAAAATTACGAAAAAAAATTGATATTTACACAAGATTATGAGACAAATTTGAATCTTAAAAATTATTATGTCAGTTATTGAAGCTGTGTTACGAATTGATATGTGAATTCAACGATTAGGGAAAGAGAGATTGAGGAATTTTTTATAATTTTGCAAAGACTAATGTATGACCCCTCCGGGGTCATAGGAAAAAGGATATACTTTGCCCTGGGCTAACGCCCAGGGTTAACAAGATTATCAGCCCTCCGGGCTGAGACCCTGAAAAACTTTAAGATTATCAGCCCTCCGGGCTGAGACCCTTGAAAAACTTCAAGATTATCAGCCCTCCGGGCTGAGACCCCTGAAAAACTTCAAGATTATCAGCCCTCCGGGCTGAGACCCTGAAAAACTTTAAAATTATCAGCCCTCCAGGCTTAGATGACTCGAAACTCATAAATCAATGATATATCATGAAGAGAATAATTAAGATTGTCGTACTCTTATTAGGGACGGTTTTTATGGCGACAGAGGCAAATGGGATGGATAATTATGGGATCACTTCCACTACCCCACTTTCGGGATATTTCCCATTAATCACTACAAGTGGAAATGAGGCTACCCCTACTGCTATCTTGACAGATCCAAAAGATCTAAAAGGAATCAATATAGCAGCTGAAAACTTGTCCAAAGACTTTGGGAAAGTTTGTGGGAAAGACGCAACCATTCTGATAAATCGTAATACTGATGAATTACCAAAGCATGTCATCATTGCCGCTTCGGCAGAAAGCAAGCTCATCAAAGACCTTTTCAAGAGCAAGAAGCTTAATGAGGCAGAACTGAAGGGGAAATACGAGAAATATGTGATGGCTACGGTCAAAGATCCATTGCCGGGAGTAGAAGAGGCTCTCGTCATAGCCGGCAGTGACCGAAGAGGAACTATCTACGGCATATATGAACTGTCTGAGCAGATCGGCGTATCACCTTGGTATGACTGGGCGGATGTGCCCCCTTTGAAGCATGATGAATTATATATTGCAAATGGCACTTATACAGCAGGGGAACCGGCTGTAGAATACCGTGGCATTTTCCTCAACGATGAAGCTCCATGCCTGACAGGATGGGTGAAAAACACTTACGGAACAGATTACGGAGATCATCGTTTTTATGGCCGAGTATTTGAACTTCTTCTTCGCCTTCGTGCCAACTTCATGTGGCCTGCAATGTGGAGCTGGGCTTTCTATTCAGATGACCCGATAAATATGAAGACTGCGGATGAGATGGGGATTATCATGGGCACCTCTCACCATGAGCCTATGGCACGCAACCATCAGGAATGGGCACGACACCGTAAAGAAAACGGAGCATGGAACTATTCCACCAACCAAGATGTCATCGATAAGTTCTTTACTGAGGGAATCCAGAGGATGAAAGGCACTGAAGATGTAGTGACAATCGGAATGCGCGGTGACGGGGATGAGGCTATGAGTGAGGAGGCCGACGTGGCTCTGCTAAAGAAAATCATCGACAACCAAAGAAAGATAATAGCAAAGGAGACAGGGAAGAAAGCGAAGGAGACTCCTCAGGTGTGGGCCCTATATAAAGAGGTGTTAGACTACTATGACGCCGGACTTCGCGCTCCGGACGATGTGATATATCTGCTTTGTGATGACAATTGGGGAAATGTACGCCGGCTGCCTAACGCTGAAGAGAGGAAGCATCCGGGAGGCTGGGGAATGTATTATCATGTGGACTATGTAGGCGCCCCACGCAACAGCAAACTGCTCAACGTCACTCCTATTCAGAATATGTGGGAACAGCTTGAGCTCACATACGACTATGGTGTGGATAAGCTATGGATACTCAATGTTGGCGACCTCAAGCCAATGGAATATCCCATAACGCTCTTCCTCGACATGGCTTGGAATCCCAAACAATTTACGGCTGATAATTTGCTTGGGCATACATTGCGATTCTTTGAGCAGCAACTTGGGCCAGACCAGGCTAAGGAGGCTTCACGCATCTTCAATCTCCTCTGCAAATATAACGGAAGAGTTACTCCTGAGATGCTTGACCGCAATACATATAATCTACAGACAGGGGAATGGAAGCAAGTGGCCGACGATTATATGCGACTTGAAGCTGAGGCATTAAGACAATATCTGACATTGAAGCCAGAATATAAGGATGCTTATAATGAGCTGATTCTCTTTCCACTGCAATTGATGTCTAATCTATATCAGATGTATTATGCTCAGGCAATGAATCACTATGCATACTCCAACGGACTTCCGGAAGCAAATGAATGGGCAGAGGTTGTTAAGAAATGCTTTGACAGGGATGCTGGATTAATGAAAAGCTATAATAAAGATATAGCGGGAGGAAAATGGGACGGTATGATGACCCAGAAACACATAGGTTATAAAATATGGAATGATAATTTCCCAGCTGACACAATGCCTGAAATCCTGACACTGGACTCAACGGACAGAGATGCCGGAGGATATGTCTTCAAGCCTACTGATGATGCTATCATCATTGAAGCAGAACATTTCAATACCGCTGTGAATCCTTCTAACGGATCCAAATGGGAAGTGCTTCCCTACTTCGGACGTACTTTGAGTGGAGTAGCTGTCAGACCTTACACGGATAATCCTGAAGGAGCAGCCTTGAGGTATGCCGTTTCGATTCCTGAGGGAACTGATAGTGTGACAGTACATGTCGTGACTAAGTCGACTTTGGCATTCCAGCGAAAGGATGGTCATCGTTATAGCGTCGGATTTGAAGGTGGGGAGCCGATTGAAGTCAATTTTAACGGGAATCTGAATGAGGATCCGGAGAATATCTATAGTGTGTTCTATCCTACTGTTGCTCGGAGGGTAGTCGAGAAGAAGATTCCTTTGAAAGTTGGGAAAAGTGGGGATACTATTCTTGAGATCAAGCCACTTGATGCGGGGATTGTGTTTGAAAAGATAGTTATAGACCTTGGGGGGTATAAGGATTCTTATTTGTTTGGGGAAGAGAGTCCTGTTCAACGATTAACTATTAACTATTAACTATTAACGATCAATGATTAATTGTTAAAAGTTAGTTTTTGACGGAGTGGGACGCATGCGGAGCATGCTCTATTACTTAGTTTGCCAGTAAAACCGTAGACAGAAAAGTCTGCTTCCATGGTACAAGGCGGTTATTTTACCGACATTGGACTGAAGTCTGGGATTTTGGCATAATCACCAGGTCTCCGCCCTGATACTTTATTTTTTTCGGGTATTGAATTTGTAGGCTACCGACAGCAGGAAGTAGCGAGGGAGGGTATTGACGATGGTCTGAGTGCGGGAAATAGCAGAAACTACATTTGAATATGGCTTTTGCTGATTCAAGATGTCGTATGCTTCCACACGGAAACTCCAGTTGTCGTTGAGCTGATAGCGGAGGTTGGCATTGAGAAGACATTGATTTGGATTCATACCTTTGCTTTCAATACCTTTGTAGATCAAATAATTCATAGTGGAATTGAATGAGAAGCGGAATGGAAGCTTTAGATTGATCCATGCCTGAGGCATCAACCGGCGCTCTACTGTGTGGTCGTTTGTATTTGTGCGTGACAGCGTATTGCTTGCGTTGAATCTTCCGCCCAAGGAATATTTACCCAATAAAGTGTACTCAATTCGGGCCACATATCCAAATGAATTTGAGTAGACAATCTGCTTCTTCATCGGACCATCTTCACCAATCATATTTGCGTATCGTTGGAAACCATAATTTCCACCTATATTCAAAGAAAGTTCATGGTTGCCAAATGTCATAGATTTATAAAAATAAATATCGTTTGATGTATAGAGAATGCCACTTACATTCCTCGACTGGAAATCACGCACACCTGTCTTAGAATTATATATGTATCCCTTTACAATATCCCGACTATTGTAATGGAAGCTTGAATATACATTAAGATTCGTGTTTTTTGCAAGCTGCGAGGAGAAATTTAGATTGACCCGCTGGGTGAAAGCGTCTTTCAGATTCGGATTGCCATGATATATGTTCAAAGGATCTGAAGTGTTTGGGATATCTATCATATCTGTCAGGGGCGCATAGTTAGTATTGAAGTCATACTGCATATATAGGCTATACTTATAGTCGGGGGTATTCAATCTCCAGCGCACTATAGTATTGTTGAAGGAGCAAGATGTGCGAGAGACGGGAATGACAACCGGGTAGAGAGCGGCATCTTCCATTTCGAAAGCGTGATAGAAGAGATTACGACGGCGAATATGAAATTCCGGTATCACAGAAAGGGTAAACTTTAACTTCGAGGGAAACTCATTATTATAGTCGAAACTACCCTTTAACATGTGGATATTGGCATAGAGCTTCGAGGAGTTCGTGTTAGGGAGGTCGGGAATCAGTTCCGTGTCGTAGGGAAGAATAGCCTCCTCGTCTTGGGTGTGCGAGTCGAAAAGGAATTCGAGAGAAGATTTTCGCTGCTGCTCGTGGCGATATTCATATCCGAGGGTAAACTGAGTCTTGCGGGCTTTTACGAAATACCGGGCTGCCCCTTTCATCCAAGCTGTATATGCAGGATAAGAGCGGCTTTCGCGGCGTTGAGCCATTGAGCTGACCGGAGCATCGAGTCCGTTGAAACCATAATCAATATTCTGATCCGTAAGTGTATTGGTATGGTCGCGACTATATTCCCCTTCTATCCATACGCTGAGGGCATCGGGTGAGCCGGGAAAGCGCATAGTCTGCTCCGACCAGAAATAGCCACGGTAATTGTTGGAGCGATTTTTGCGATTGTAACGGTTACGGTTGATCAGAGCTTCTCGCAGCTCATGTTGTGAGCCTTTGTAGATGGCGTCGATCACTGCCTTATTAATTTCATAGCGTTCCTGAACGTCAGTATCAAACTCAACTGAAGAGTTGTCTGATGTGGATCGAGTGCGATTGTAGCGGAACTCGGGACGGATGTTGAAATAATAGAATTCCTTGTCCAACTTAAACTGATGGTTGGTAGAAATAGAGAAGTTTTTGTTGCGCATATTATCCAATGTGGTCTGGAAACTGTTGCGCTGCAAGAATGACTCAGTGAATATATTCTTGTGTACAGTATTCTTGACATATTTAGCGTCTACATTTCCTGATATTGACCATACTTTACGCGGGTCTTCCACATTGTAGTCAAACCCTCCGTTGGCTATGTCGGAAATACCATCATAACGCTCAGTATAAACGTTATATCCTTCTCCGTCGTTGGGACGGCTGGTGTTGTTGACGTTATTGACATTGCCGTAGAGGGAGAAGCGGGCATTGTTGTTGAAGTGCATACCGAAGAGGCGGCCGGAATAGCGGTCATCGGTGCCGTAAGACGCTTCTATATTCCCCAAGAAGCCACCCATATAGTCTTTCTTCAGGCGCACGTCCATTACGAATTCTTTATCGTCTTCAAGATCAGTGCCCATGAGTTTGCTCATCTGGCCATATTTGTCGTAGACTGCGACATCCTTGACAGCGTATGCACCAAGGTTTTGACGGAGTATGTCCTGATTGCCTTTGAAGAAGTCTTTTCCGTTCAAAAGGAGCGACTCTACATATTTTCCATTGACGTAAATTTTACCACCATCCTTTATTTCTACACCCGGAAGTTTTGCTATGAGTGCATCAAGGGTTGAGCCTTGTGGAAGCATAAAGGCATCAGCATTATAAACTATGGTGTCACCTTTATGGTAGAATTTGATTTTTGATGTTTTCACCACCACTTCATCAAGTTCTACAGTAGGACCTTCAGCCACGGGAGTCATATAGACGGGTGGAAGTTTCAACTCAAACTGGCGTGAGGTCATTTTTGAGAGGTCGAGCGATTGCTCATACGTATCATAACCCTCTTTTGAGAATTGCATGATGTATGGAGAGGAAGCTTTAGGAATATCAAATTTGAAATATCCCGTCTCAAATTCTTTAATTGAATTGCCTTCAAACTTATAAGTTTCATACAAAGCTTCGGTCTCGACGGCGACAGTGCTATCGGGATTTAAGACAGTCAACTTGACACGAGGAAGGTCTTTGGTAGTGACACGATCAAATACGTTGCCCGACACAGTGATTTTTTGCTGTGCAGAAAGGGACGCCACTGTCGTCATAATAACAAGAAAAAGCAGATGAAATCTCATAATGTCTTATGATTGGGTAATTATTTAAGTTTCGCAAGCTCAACTTAAGGGTTAAGGGGGGTAGGGGGTTAAAGGGGTTAAGAGGTTAACCCAGCTATTTAATGATTATGGAATTATACTTTACGTACCTATATATAGACGTATAAATTAAAAAAATGTACCTAAATAATTAGTTAAAATATGTTAAATCTGGAAAATAAGGACACTCATGATATATAGCTCATCCCATGAGTGTCCGTAAATCGTAATCGTTGATCGTTGATCGTTAATCGTTGATCGTTAGTCAGAAGCGGTCGGAGGTGCGGATCGTGTCTTTCCAGATGTGGTCTTTGGGGAAGGGTTGGCTGTTCCAGGCTTTCTGGTTGGTCCAAGGTTGGGGGGCGTCAGTCCAGAAGGGATGAGCGGCCGGGAGTCCAAGTGGAAGGAGGGAAAGGGAAGTCATGTAGAGGGAGCCGTTGTTGGTATACCAGTCAGCGATGTTTGGTTGGCGACCGGCGAAACCGATGGTCAGGTAACCTCCTTCGTTGAAGTTTTCCTTTCCGTCATACATATTGTGCATCACTTTCGTCAAAGCTGCTCGCACTTGTCCGTTGGTCAGACCCTCGGGAAGTTTCTCATAAAGAGCCATAAGAGCAAGAGGTTGCATTGTGGCCATTCGATAGGGTATCGAGCGACCAAATACCGGGAATGTACCTTCCGGCGAGATGAAACGCTCAAGCACAATACTATATTTTTGCGCACGTTTCATTGCACGATCGTAATATTTACCGTAGTCAATACGAGTTCTTTTTCCACTCTCCTGCATAGCCTTCAACGTCTCAAGATACATCGGATGGAACACGTAGCTGCTGTAGTAGTCAAATGCAAAGTCAGGACCGTCTGAATACCAACCATCACCGGCATACCACTCCTCTACCTTTCGAATTGCGGAGTTCACACGATATTCGTCGCAGTCAGCACCTGTCTTGGCAAGGAAACTTTCAATAAGGGCTGAGAAGAGAAGCCAGTTGGTATAGGGAGGGTCGATGTTGCGGATATTGGTGAAATTCTTGATGTAACGGTCTTTTGTAGTCTGGTCGAGGGGTTCCCAAAGAGCATCGTATGCACGCAAGAAAGATTCAGCAATATATGCCGCATCTACCATAACTTGTCCTTCCCCACCCCACAGGAGGCAGTCGGGACTGGTTGGATCCACTGCATTTGCGTATGCCTTAAGAGCCCATTCACGGAGCTGCTTTCGCATCTTTCCTTCCTCTGTGTCATCATCGGGAAGGGCAAGCCAGGGTGCGATACCAGCCATAAGGCGACCGAAAGCCTCCATGTATGTCACCTTCTTATTGCGACCATCCCATGTAGGACTTACCTCCACGAGCATATCTTTCTGCAACTCGCCGTTAGCCATCTTGCTCAGTATAGGAGCAGCCATGTCGTATGCCATCTTTGCCCAATAGGCTCGGTCTTCATTGGCCTCCTGCTCAAGCATCCTTACATATTCGCTGGCAGCGAGAAGGAATGCACCTGTGCCAAAGTTGCTTGTAGAGTTACGGTCAACGACCTGTCCGGGGATAGCTTTCTCACCAATCGGCTGAACATAACCTACCGAACCATCTTTCTGAAGAGCGGTATTCGAAAGATAATTCCATCCTTTCTTAGCTGCTTCGAGATATTTCGGATCTTTTAGATAGCCATTGTTGATGCCCCAGAGGAGACCGTAGGTGAAGAACGCGGTTCCACTTGTCTCGGGACCGGGAGCATGTTCTTCGTCATACATTGAGCGGCTCCAATAGCCATCGGGCTGCTGGCAAGCAACTACTGCTTCTGCCATACCTTTATATTTATCTTCGAAAAATTGACGGTGTTCCCAATCAGCGGGGGCATCCTTCAGCACTTTGGCAAGACCTGCGAGTACCCATCCATCGCCACGAGCCCAGAAGTCTTTCTTGCCATTGGCACTCGTATGTTTCGGATAGACGTATTTTGCATCACGGTAGTAGAGTTTTTCCTCCGGGTCATACATGATGCTATCGCTGACAAGTATATACTCATACAGTTTGTCGAGGTATTTCTTGTTTCCGGTGATCTTGTGAAGTTTGGTCATTACGGGCATCACCATGTAGAGACCATCAGCCCACCACCAATAGTCGTTCTGCGGGGTTGACATCTCATATTCCATCACTTCTCTTGCACGGCGTATTTTCTTGTCGTCAGGGAGCATGTTGTAGAGGTCGGCGTATGTCTGGAAGCAGATTTGCCAATCGCCGAAGAGGACATGGTCGTCGGTCTCACCGTAGTTGTATTTCCATTTGGAGCGATCGGTGCCTTTGGCCCCTTGCCAGGCGTTGTGTTCTGCCCATTTTTCTGAATATTCTCTCCATTCTGGAGTGCCCATAAGGGAATAGGCTTCCATATTACCGGTGTGGTAGGCGGCTTCGTCCCAGAAAGGGTTATGTTCGGCAGGGTGTGTGGCTTGCCAATGATTGTTGACCTTCGTGATTATGTCACGTACGGCTTTTGATTCCTTGGTGACGGCAGCATTTGCGCTCAGCATAGTGCCGGCTATGACTGCCGCTCCAAGGATGATAGTTTTGATTTTCATGATTGTTACAGTAAAATTATTAAAGGCTATTATTAATTTTTGTAGCTATTATAGCTTTTTAGCTTATGTAGCTATTATAGCTTATATAGCTGCTTTAGCTATTTGATTTTCAGGGCTCGGCTGTGGCAATCTCAGCATCGACAGGCATCTCTAAATAGGGCTTTCCCTCATCGTCGAAGTGGACGGGGAGCCAGACGTGGCGGGAGTCGCCGAGGTTCTGGGGATTCCAGCGGTCGGCCATGAAGGTGAAGTTATCCCCTATCTTCATGATGTAGGTGCCTTGGGTGTCGAAGGTAGTCTCTGAGCTTTCCCCTTTGGCGGGATTACCTTCAAGCTGTGTCCATTCTCCCATGATGGAATCAGCCCTGAGAAGACGGGCAGCGTTAGGCGCCCATCCTGTGCATCCTGATGTGATCATCCAATATGTTCCGTCTTTTTCAAGGAGTGTAGGAGCTTCGTTGTGTCCACCAGGTGCCACACGGATGTAGCGTCCTGTATGATTGGTATATGTAGAGTCGAGCTCGGCAATCTGAATAGTAAGATTGTCTTCAGATGAATATATATGGTAAGCCTTTCCATCTTTGTCTACATAAAGAGTCATATCGCGCGCCATCTGACCCCCGTCAAGGTCACGCTTAACGAAGCTACCATGACGCAGTTGGTCGTACCATTCATCAGTCCACCATTCCATCTTCGGATCCCAAGCAAGGTTTCTGTCATCTTCACTGAGGTTTACAGGATAGATGCCGGGATTCACGCGGGCACTCTTTACAAATGTAAAAGGACCTTCCGGATTGTCTGCGAGAGCCAAACCTGCCTGTGCAGCTGCATATCCACGGTCTTTCAACTCATGGTGAAACCACATCACGTATTTGCCGGTAGTCGGATTGTAGATCACTTTCGGGCGTTCTATCTTGCAGCCTATCTCAAGAGGATGACCAACTGAGTCGAGGAGTTCGAGAACGATGCCTCTATTCTTCCAGTTCTTTAGATCGTCGGAAGTGTATAGAGACACTCCTTTTTGGAAACTGCCCGGAGTGCCGTCGCCACGGTGCTCACCATACCAGTAGAAGACACCGTCTTTTTCCAATATCATGCCTCCATGGGCGTTTACGTGGATACTGTCGTCGGCAAGGAGGGTCTCGCCGAGGAGTATCGGCATTTCAGGAAGGGTTACTTCTTCTGTCTTCTTGTTGGAGCCACAGCTTACGAGGATTGCTGCGGTGGCACCCATTAGGATGAGATTTTTGAGTTTCATGGTTTTATTTGTATTATGTTGTTTTTTAGTTACTTTTTGTCGCTCTTGGGCGCATGCGGAGCATGCTTGCTTACGTTCCTTGTCGCATCTTAGCGCTTACGGGGCATTCTTGGTTATCTTTTGGATGTATTCGGTTGCCGACATTCCGTATTTCTTTTTGAAGGCTTTTGCGAAAGAGGAGAGACTCGCAAACCCGGAAGAGAAGACAGCGTTGCTAATTGCTATCGAAGTGCCCCCCCCCATTTCATTTGTCAAGCGCGCCACCACATTTTCAAGCCGAATATTACGAATGTATTCGTTCACTCCAATTCCTAAAATTGACTTTATATGGCGAAACAAAGTCGACTCACTCATACACATAGACTCGGCTATGAAGGGAACACTCAGATTCTCCATAGCCAAATTCTCATTGATCAACTTATTAAGCCTTTCTATGAATATCTCATTCTCCTCTTTCTTCACATCAGCGGAATCAATTGTTAAAAATCACAAGTTCGACGTGCAAATTTACATAAATTATTTAAAATATCATTGTCTTTTTGAAACAAAAATATGTTAAATTCACCCTTGAAATGAGACCACTAACTGAAAAAATGAAAATTTGACCGATTTGGAAAACTAAAAAATCTTAAAAGATATTAATTTTGCGCCACAATATAAACGCAATGCGGTTCAAATAAAGTATGGCCCCTCCGGGGCTTTATAAAAAGAGAGCATATCTCCCCGAGCTAACGCTCGGGGTTAACAAAATTGGTAGCCCTCCGGGCTTATTGAAAGGCATTGCAATGACAACGATACCATGACTCACTCAGCGCTGTCATGACCCAAGTGTATATATAACCTAAAAAAATTGATACATTCTAACCTTTATTATTAACTAATGACACGACATCGCATTTTGTTATGGTTGATGATGCTGATCACTGGCACCATCAGCCTGAGTGCCCAAGGCTATACGCTACGAGGCACAGTCGAAGACATCATGAATGAGCCACTCATAGGAGCCTCCGTGATGATCAAGGGATCCTCACAGGGCACCATGACTGACTTCGACGGAAACTTCACCCTTCAGGTAATGAATGGGGATGTAGTAACTTTCTCTTATGTCGGCTATGTGCCACAGTCGATCACTATTGCCGGACAGAACGACATCACTGTGGTGCTTGAAGAAGCTGCACAGAACCTCAATGAAGTAGTGGTAGTAGGTTACGGCACAGCACGTAAGAAAGACCTTACTGGCTCAGTAGCTCAGATCAACCCTGCTAAGTTTGCCGACCAGAACCCCGGTACCGTTCAGGACCTTCTCCGTGGCACACCCGGTCTTCAGATTGGCTACAGCCCTGACGCAAAGGGCTCCGCAAGCATCCAGCTCCGTGGTCAGAACTCAGTGTATGACAAGGGAGACCACAATACTCCGCTTATCATCCTTGACGGCATGCAGTTTAATGGTGAGCTCTCCGAGATCAACCCAGACGACATCCAGTCTATCGACGTATTGAAGGATGCTTCTTCAGCTGCAATCTATGGTGCTAAGGCTGCATCCGGCGTTATTATCATCACGACAAAGAAAGGACGCAAGGGAAAACCGGTAGTGACAATAAGCGCCAATCTGTCTGCAAGCCACAAGAGCGCATACCTTGACGTATTCGGTCCGGATGAATATCTCAAATATCGTGAGGACTATTACAAGACTCCGACCGCCGGTCTGCGTGCCGATGGCACTTATGGTTACTATTCCGTAGATTCCAAGGTGCCCGACGGCTACTATGACTACTATGCAAACGTACAGAGCAAATACGGCATCACTCCCGAGCAGTGGGCAAACAGTGGTACTATACAGATCGGTGAAAAGGGCACAATGGACGACGTATATGCTTCCCGTATCCTCCTCAACCAGGCAGTAAACGTCTACCAGAACTTCCTTAACGGCCGTAAGACCGTAGACTGGTACGACCTCACTTTCCGCACTGGTTTCAACCAGGACTACAACGGCAGCGTATCAGGTGCTACTGATCATGTCAACTACTATCTCTCTGTAGGCTATCTGAAGAATGAAGGCGTAATCCAGGGCAACGACTACGAGAGCTTCCGCGCCAACATGAAAATCAATGCCAAGATTACCCCATGGCTCGAAATCGGTGCTAACGCCAACTTCCAGAACCGCACTGACGGTGATATCCAGGTGTCGATCAGCGACAAGTATTGGGAGGCAAACATGCTCCGCAACTCTCCGTTCGCAACCTTTAAGAATGAAGACGGCTCCTACTGCCAGTACCCATTCAACGGCAACCCGACCAACGGCGGCTACAACTACTATTTCGAACGTCAGTATCTTGACCTTGATAAGGGATACACTGTATTGAACACCATCTTTAATGCACAGGTGAACCTCCCCTTCAACATCACTTACCGCTTCAACATCGCTCCGAGACTCCAGTGGTTCCACGACCGCTACTTCATGTCGGCTGAGCTCCCCAACTCCAACCCAGTTACCCGTGGTGTGAACAGAGAGACAAAAAGCTTCTTTGACTGGAACCTCAATAACACCATCACTTGGGACTACTTCATCAAGGACGTTCACCACGTGACTGTCATGTTAGGTCAGGAGGCTGAGGAAAACCGCTCCTGGAAAGACCGAATTGAAGCTCGCCACATCACTCCTACCGATGCCCTCGGTTTCCACTACATACAGGGTGCAAACAAGAGTGAATCCAAATTCGAGACTGAAGACAAGCACATCACAGCTGCTTCTTACTTCGGTCGTGTATTCTACGGCTATGATGACCGCTACATGTTTACAGGTACTCTCCGCCGCGACGGTTACTCAGCATTCGGTGCTAACGATCCATGGGCAAACTTCTGGTCGGTAGGTGCAAGCTGGCGCCTCAGCGAGGAGAAATTCATGGAAAGCACAAAGGACTGGCTCGACGACGCTAAGTTCCGCGTATCTTATGGTACAAACGGTAACCGCTCACTTGAAGACGCTTATGCCTCCATGTCAAACCTCAAGGATGGTGGAGTTATGGTATACTTAAAGCCTGACGGCACTCCCGCCGTAGTAGAGTCTTTGGAGGTAGAACGTCTTGGCAACCCGAACCTCTCATGGGAAAAGACTTCTGCATGGAACATCGGCCTTGACTTCGGATTCTTCAACAACCGCCTCGGTGGATCTATCGACTGGTACTCCAAGAGCACTAAGGATATGATCATCAAGCAGCGTCTCCCGTCTTTCTCAGGATTCAACGAAATTATGACCAACCTCGGAGAAGTGACCAACAAAGGTATTGAAATCGCAATCAACGCTATTCCGGTACAGTATGAAAACTTCGAGTGGAGCACTTCTGTTGGCTTCTCTTACAACCAGAACCGCATCAAACACATCTACAATGACTACGACCCAATCACAGGAGTTGAAGCAAACGACTTGAGCAACAAATGGTTTATCGGAAAGCCTATCGGTGAGATCTGGACCTACAAGTTTGAAGGAATCTGGCAGGTAGACGAAAGAGAAGAGGCTGCCAAATTCAATCAGAAGCCCGGCGACCCGAAAGTGTGGAACAATCCCGCTAACGATGAGTATGACGCCAACGGCAATCTCGTGAAGGTTGTATTCAACAACGATGACAAGGTATATCAGGGCACTACCCAGCCTCCTATCTACTGGAACTGGCGAAATGACTTCACCATCTACAAGAATCTTACATTCTCTTTCTCACTCTACTCCTATATGGGACACAAGAGTGAAGACACAAGCTACTTGAACAATGACAATGGAGGTTCTTGGGTGACTAACACGGGTAACGTATGGAAGAAAAACTACTGGATGGTAGACAATCCAACAAATGAGTATGCACGTCTTGAGGCACAAGGTCCGTTGAGCGGCACCGACTATGCTGCACCGAGAATTCTCAACCGCAACTTCGTGCGTCTTGACAATATCTCGCTCGGCTACACAATCCCGCAGAACTTCACACGCCAATACTCAGTAGAACGTCTCCGTCTTTCTCTCGGTATCAACAACGTGTTTACAATCCATGCTAAGAACTGGGTTTACGGTGACCCAGAGACTGGCCGTCTCGGCGTACGTACATTCACCTTCGGTCTGTCACTCACTCTCTAATCAATTATCAACATCAAGTAACTTCAGAATATGAAAAATATAATAAAAGGCGGATTGATGCTTGGCGCAGTGAGTATGCTCACTGCCTGCGGCGACAGCTTCCTTAAGCAGGACCCTCTGTCGTTCTACGAACCTACCGCCACTTATACCACTGAGGCGGGTCTTCAGTCAGCTCTCGCTAAGTGCGACCGCTCCATCAAGGAGATCTTCATGGATGGCAACGGCAACGTACTTCCTATGGCCTCCAACTACAATATGAGCGACCTTGGTCTTTACGCCAAGACCGACAACTGGGGCTCATTCCAGGATAACTTTGATGCCCTTCTCTCTCCTACATCCGGCATGGCTGATGGCGGCGACTCAAATGCAATGAAACGCTATTGGAATGAAGCATACAATGCTATCAAGTATGCCAACACCGTGCTCTACTACATTGATGACGTGCCGGGACTCGATGATAAACTCCGCGACGAATACAAAGGCCGTGCATATTTCCATCGTGCCTATAAGTACTATCACCTCGTACTTCAATTTGGCAACGTTCCTTTGGTCACCAAACTTCCTTCAAGCCCAAAGCGTGACTACCATTCCACAGAGAAGGGAGCTATCTTTAAGATGCTTGTGCATGACCTCGAATTTGCAGTTGAGCACGTGCCTCTCCAGAGCGAGATGCAGTATGTCGGCATGGTCAACAAGGAGGCTTGTATGATCCTTCTTGCAAAATGCTACCTTGTGACAGGTCAGTTTGCTGAGGCTGAAAGAATGTGCGATCGTCTTATCAACGAGACCGGCCACGCTCTTATGACCGAGCCTTTCGGAACTTTTGTGGAATCAGGCAACCCCGAAACATGGAAAGTAACACGAAATGTGATGTGGGATCTTCTCCGTGGCGTGAACGTATGCGACGCATCCAATAAGGAGATGATCATGCCTATCCTCAACTTCAACGCAGAGAACTTCACACAGTATCTTACAATGCGTGCTATGCAAGTGCACTGGAGCAACGCCGGCGCAATGCGTGACCCATACGGAGTCTATAAAGACCGCTGGGGTGAGGCAATGTGCTACAACTATGCACGCAACAACGGCTATTACCAGCCAAAGTTTGACTTCCTCCGCGTACAGGGTCGTGGTATAGGTTGCTTCCGTACATCAGTTCACTTCAACGAGCGTATCTGGTATCAGGATGGTGAAATTGACTGGCAAGACCTCCGTCACAACCGCGAGATGGGTAACTGGATGGAAATGTCAGACCTCAAATACAACAATCCAAACTCTGCAGCCCACGGAATGGGTCAGCAACTTTGGGCCACTGAGGACTTCTATGGCTGGAAAGAGTATCCTGAGCATACGGGAGATGCCGAGGCTGGAAATGCAGAATATGTATTCGACGAGAATGGTCTCGTAATCGGTGGCGTCAAATGGCAGCTTGGTGAAACTCGTGATGGCAAAGTCATCACTGAAGATGACGCACTCGTACGTAAGGGCGACCTCCTGAACTCCGACACAATCCGCTCATGGTATCCTACTCCGCTTTGGAAGAACTACGTTCTTGACATGGTGGCTGAAAATAACCCCGGTGCTAACCAGTTCAATGGAGCTACCAACGGCTCAAACGGCAATATGTATCTCTATCGTCTCGCAGAGGTTTATCTAGTGAGAGCAGAGGCTAAATTCTATCAGGGTAAGAACGCTGATGAGGATGTCAACATCATCCGCCGCCGTGCCAACGCAAAGAAGATGCTCACCAATGTGACTATCGGCGACATCTGCGACGAGCGTGCCCGTGAGCTTCTTTATGAGGAATGGCGTCAAGCTGAACTTTGCCGTGTATCATGGTGTCTCGCACTCAGCGGCCAGCCCGACGAATGGGGTGAGACCTACAGCAAGGATACATGGGACAAGCAAGAAGGCACCGACCTCAGCGGCGGCAGCTACTGGTATAAACGATGCACAAAGTACAACATCTTCAACCACGGTCCTATCCGCTCCAACGACCGCGAGCTGAACTACGTTGTCAACAAGCGCAACCTCTTCTGGCCTGTTCCTAACGATGCTATCACCGCCAACAGCGAATGGCCTCTCGCTCAGAACTACGGCTACAACGGCTACGAGCCCAACCAGACCGAGTATATGTGGATGACTTGGGAAGAAGCCGTAGAAAAAGAATAATCACGCAAATCCAATATCAAATCAAAGCCCTCCGGAATGCTCCGGGGGGCTTTCTTGTATGGGATGGGGGGAGAAGTTGTTGGGAATGGGGTAATCCTTGGAGTTGAGTTTGCGAAGCTTAAATATTTTTATTAACTTTGCAACCAAATCAAACAACTAACAACCAACAACCATGAACAACAACAATCAAGGAAGCAAGGCCTATCTTTTCGGCATCGTGCTCGTAGCGGTGCTCGGCGGCCTTCTCTTCGGATACGACACTGCTGTCATATCCGGCGCGGAAAAGGGACTGCAAGCCTTTTTCCTCGGAGCTAAAGACTTCGTCTACACAGACACAATCCACGGCATCACATCATCGAGTGCACTCTTGGGCTGCATCATCGGAGCAGCAGTATCCGGTTTCATTGCTACCCGGTGGGGCCGTAAGATTGCCCTCTTCATCGCGGGCGTTTTCTTTTTCATCTCAGCCCTCGGATCTTACTATCCGGAATTCCTGATTCATGAATATGGCCAACCATCTTTCCACCTCCTCATAACTTTCAACATCTACCGTATCATCGGCGGCTTCGGAGTCGGACTCGCTTCAGCTATTTGCCCGATGTATATCGCCGAAGTTGCTCCATCAAATCTTCGCGGCACTCTCGTATCATGGAACCAGTTTGCCATCATCTTCGGTCAGCTCGTAGTCTACTTCGTCAACTTCCTTATCCTTGGCGAACACACCCAGCCTATCATTGAGAAGATTGGCGAGACTGTCTACCAAGTCAGCTCTGCTTCCGATGAGTGGACCATCCAGACAGGTTGGCGCTATATGTTTGGGTCTGAGGGTATAGTAGCAGGTATCTTCACGCTGCTTGTATGCCTCGTGCCTGAATCACCACGTTACCTTGCCATGACAGGAAAGGATGCGCAGGCTCTGAAGGTATTGACCAAGATCAACGGCAAGACAAAGGCGGAAGAAATCCTCAACGACATCAAGAACACTGTCTCTGTCAAGAGTGAGAAGCTTTTCTCTTTCGGTATTATGGTGGTCTTCATCGGCGTCATGCTTTCAGTGTTCCAGCAGGCAGTGGGTATCAATGCGGTGCTCTACTATGCTCCGCGCATCTTCGAATCAATGAATATGGGCAACCCGATGGTGCAGACCGTCATCATGGGTATCGTCAACATTGCCTTTACCCTCGTGGCTGTATTTACAGTAGAGAAACTCGGACGTAAGCCTCTTCTAATTTGGGGATCTCTCGGTATGGCAATTGGCGCTCTTGGCGTGGCACTCTCAAATGTCACCGCGCTCCCGGCTATCTTCCCGGTAGTGAGCATCATGATATATTCAGCTTCCTTTATGTTCTCTTGGGGACCTATCTGCTGGGTTCTTATTTCAGAAATCTTCCCGAATACCATCCGCTCACAGGCGACTGCTATCGCAGTGGCATTCCAGTGGATATTCAACTTCATCGTCAGCAGTACGTTTGTGCCTATGTATAATATGAGTGCCGGAGACATGGGAGATCGCTTCGGACATTTCTTCGCCTACGCACTGTATGGAGCCATCTGTATCATTGCTGCATGGTTTGTGGCTAAGCTGGTTCCTGAGACCAAGGGCAAGACACTGGAAGACATGACAGCCCTTTGGAAGAATCGGAAATAATTGACAGAATGCATAATTCATAATGCTGAATGCATAATTATCACACAATGTATTTCGCTAAGTTATAATTAGATTGTATTCTAATATTTAGCATTAAAAAGACCTCGGAGGCAATACTTCCGAGGTCTTTTACGTTTTAATTACACATAATACAGATGACAATGAAACAATTTGAATCAATCATCACCAAAGTACAACACGCAGTCACTATTGCAATTGCGACAGCGATGCTGATTCCTGCTTTCTATTCTTGCAACACAGGGGAAGATGAGCCTAAGATGCCAGAAGTTGTAAAACCGGAAGAGCCAACCCTGACTAATCCAATAATTACGACTCATTATGAAGGGCTGGAGGATGTGGCTATTCCATCAGCATTGGCTTCTCAGATTAAGGAATATACCGGATTTATTCTTTCTTTCAATAAGGATAATAAGACTCCGAATTATGTGGCTTGGGAATTGCTTGGTACTGAGGTGAGTAATGAGGTGAGTCGTAGCGACAATTTCTGGCAGGATAAGGATATTGAGGGGTGTCCGGCTCATA
>CAZWJO010000017.1:0-35092 GCA_964634905.1 uncultured Sangeribacter sp. | reverse complement strand
CATCTGAATCAGATAAGGTGTTGGTTGTGACTGGTGCCCGACAAATAGGCAAGTCATTTATAATAAGGCACTGCGCTTCTAAATTCTTTAAGCATATCGTTGAGATCAACCTCATAGAAGATAAGGAAAAAAATCGACTTTTCGAAATCGTCAGAAGTCTGGAAGACTTCTATCTGACTTTGGCAGCCTTCTCATCATCCCCACTGGGGGATTTTTCGGATACACTAATATTCCTTGATGAAATACAGGAGTATCCACATCTTCTTACGTTGCTTAAATTCTTGAGAGAAGACAAAAGATATAGATACGTTGCCAGCGGGTCTCTTCTTGGAGTAACTCTTAAGAAATCTAACTCAGTACCTCTCGGAAGCATCGATATCCTAAATATGTTTCCTCTTGATTTTGAAGAATTTATGATTGCCAGTAATATTGGGATGCCGGTCATAGATACTCTTAAGGACTGCTTCCGGCATTTGCAGGAAGTTCCGGAAGGTCTACATCATCGGATTATGGATGTCTATAAGAGGTATCTTTTAGTAGGAGGATTGCCTGAAGCTGTAAATAAATATCTTGAAACCCACGACCTTATACAGGTCAGAGCCATTCAGCAGACGATAACTGAACTCTATAAAGTCGATGCAGCTAAATATGATAAGGAACATTCCTTGAAGATCGGACGCCTATACAGTCTTATACCATCCAATATGGAGAATAAGAAGAAGAGGATAATATATAAAGAAATCGAAGATAAGAAAGGTAAGAGGGCTTCCGATTATGAGGAAGAGATAGAATATCTCGTAAGTTCTGGCACTGCATTAGGGGTCAGCGCTATTTCCAATCCTCGATTTCCATTGGCGGAAACAGAGCAGAAGAACCTTATCAAGCTCTATTTCAATGATCCTGGACTCCTTACGGCCGCATTGTATCGAACTAACCCCACTCCGGTGCTTCAAACTGAATGTGGCATTAATCTTGGTTCTGTATATGAGTGTGCAGTGGCTTGCCAGCTTGCAGCTAATGAGAACAAACTATTCTATTATGACAATAGAAATAAAGGGGAGGTAGACTTCCTATATGACGATTATGATTCTTTGTCGGTTGTGCCAATAGAAGTTAAGTCGGGAAAAGATTATAAAAGGCATGTGGCAATAAGCAGATTCGTGTCTAATTCAGAGTATGGAATCAAGCAGGGCTATGTCCTTTCCAACAGCCATATTGTAGAAAGCGACGGTAAAATCCATTATGTCCCCGTCTATTTCTCCCTCTTCTTCGATAACCGCCTCGACAAAAATGGCCCAATATTAATTTGATTTTATTTGCTCTTCAAGGACTCTCCGCAACTTTGTCTTTCTGCCACTTAACATGAGAGCATTTGGGTATATCTGGAAACTTAAGAGAGAAGTCTATTTTATAGAAAAATCCCTCCCTCTCATATAGCGGCATCGCCCAGTGAACGCAGAGAATAAGCGCAGTTCCTGCGCTAAAAAATTGGAACTTAAGAAAATTGAGTTTGAGAAACTTGAATTAATGGATAATGAAAATGAAACGTATAGTATATTATTGTTGGATGCTGATGGCGGGGTTGCTACTGGTTTGCGGTTGCTCCGGCCAGCAGCAAGACTCGAATTCTGAGAAAGCGAAAGACAAGCCTAAAAAGGAAGCGAAAGTGTCAGTCTATAGGTATGGAGATTTCCCTATTCATAAGGCGGAGATGCTTTGCTCAGAGTTGCAGAAGTATCTGCCGAACGTGGAATTAGTAGACACCGTTTTGGCGCTCCCTTCAACTGCATACGTGAGGGAGCGCAACCGGTATCGTGGCACTGGATTGCTTGATGATTTGAAAAGGTTTCAGAAAGGAAGCAATACTGTCCTTGGATTGACCGACAAGATAATTTTCACGAAAAATGAAATCAGTCCGACATTCGGGATAATGGGAATAAGCTATAAAAAGTCTCACCTTTGCGCAGTGTCTTCCGTGATACCGAAAAGCGGCAAGCAACAGACAGATTCTAATTTCATAAAACTTGCGTTGCATGAGATAGGCCATGCATACGGTCTTCCGCATTGTCCGGATCAGAAGTGCTATATGGTGGATGCCGAACATCGGATGAAGCTCCCCCAGACTACGGGCTTTTGTGAAAAGTGTGCTTCCTATCTAAAGTCTGCCGCACAATTGAAGAAATGAATATTTGGAATTCCAAACTACTCACGCTAAGACGCAAAGAGATACTCTTAAAGATAAGTTTTGGATATATCGAAAAGTTTTATTAAATTTGCAGAAAGTTTGTGTTATGACGAAAACTTTCTATGAAATTAATAAAAGTTTTTGATATGGATGAAACTTCGGAAATCATTGAGCACCCAAAAGTTGAGTTATAACACTGTGAAATCTAAAGTTTGTAGATCCTTGTCTCTTGAGGATGTGCCGTAGAGGATCTGATAGCGTCCTGGACGAGTTGAGAGTTCATCAATGGAGGGATCATAATATTCAAAAGCTTCGCCATCTAATGTGATCTCTGCTTTCCCTTTCTCTCCGGCTTTAAGCCCTACTTTCTGAAATCCCTTAAGAGATTTGATAGGCGCCTCAGGATAGTCTAACGCTTTGACATAAACCTGTATGGTCTCTGTTCCCTCTCTGTCTCCTATATTAGCGACAGGAACAGTCAGCTTTACACTTTCGTCAGCTTTCATGGATTTTTTTGACAATTTCCCTTTCCCTACAGAGAAGTCGGTATATGAAAGGCCTTCTCCGAATGCATACATTGGCTCTCCTTTGAAGTAACGGTAAGTGCGGTTGTCCATATTATAGTCGAGGAAGTCGGGTAGATCATCGTTCGAACGATAGAATGTGACAGGAAGTTTACCTCCAGGATTGTAGTCGCCAAAGATAACCTCTGCCAAGGCTTTTGCTCCACCTTGTCCAGGATACCATGCCTGAATAAGAGCGTCATAATTGCCATCAACGCTACCGAATGCAATGGCAGAACCGGAGCAATTCACCAAAATTACCGGCTTACCAGTTGCATGCATCGCCTTGACAAGTTGTTGTTGAACCTTAGGGAGCTCAATGTCAGCTTTATCCCCACCTTCGCCTTCCATCTGGGCGGAGATTCCTCCGATAATGATTATTGCATCCATGTCTTTCACTTCTTCAGCAAGAGCATCAAACTCAAATGGCTTACGCTCGCAGATATCGCCTCGAAGGAGTGCGAAATTGCCATTGCCATGCTTGTATTCTATCTCAACATCGTAGGTTTCTCCCTCTTTTACCGGGAATGATTTATATTCGGGCTTGCGTCCAAAGAATCCGAATCCTCCACGGCGATCCCCGGGCGTAGCTTCCTCAACAACTTCTCCGTTCACTTTCAGCACATAGCCATTGTCTGTAGTGAGCGTGTATTTCATATCCCCTGTAAAAGGAGATTTGTATTTTCCGGAAATCCTGACAGAAAGAGTATCTTTGTTTATTCCATCAGCAAATCCATACGCACCAAATGTGCTGAAGTTAATGTCATTGTGGTATTCTGTCTTGTCTGGTTGTCCATCCAATGAATTGTTATTGAAGAATTCTACTTTTACTCCTTTCCCGTCGTTGAAATCTCCTAAATGATGTATTGTGGCATACTCATCATTGAGTTCGCATGCTTTCTTATAGAATACTGTGCTGTTTGGGATTGCTTTCCTTATTCCTTCAAGGAGAGAAATTTTATGCTCCTCTGTCGGAGTCCCTCCATAGTTTCCATTGAGCAGTTCCGTATCATCAGCATTTGGACCGAGGACAGCGATTTTCTTGATATTTTTAGAAAGTGGAAGAATACCATTGTTCTTTAGAAGTACCATCGATTCGCGGGCAGCTTGAGTGGCAAGCTCATCGTTTGTTTTGCTGCTGATCACTTCCGGCCCAAGTCCGGCCCAAGGCAGCCTCTCTGCCGGATCAAACATTCCGAGTTCAAATCGGCCTTTGAGAGTCTTGCGAAGATGGTCGTCTAAAGTTGATTCTTTTATAAGGCCTTTTTCAAGAGCCTCAGTGAGAACCATAAACACTTTGCCACATTCAAGATCCGTGCCGTTCAATACAGCATCTACTGAAGCAGAGAGAGGGTCGGGATGAGTCTCATGTTGACCTTTGTTGTAGAAATTATTGATTGCGTCGCAGTCGGTCAATACAATAGCATCATAACCCCATTTGCGGCGAAGTATATCTACGAGAAGTCGGTCGCTGGTGCAGCAAGGCACTCCTTCATAACGGTTGTATGCACACATAACTTCCCTGACATTTCCTTTCTTTACCAATGCTTTGAAGGCAGGAAGATAGGTTTCCCAAAGGTCGCGCATTGATACGGACGCATTATATGTATGGCGCAAAGGTTCCGGACCGCTGTGCACTGCATAATGTTTTGCGCAGGCATGGGTCTTGAAGTATTTGTCGTCATTTCCTTGCATGCCTAATACTGTCTGCACTCCGAGCACGGCGTTTAGATATGGGTCTTCTCCACATGTCTCCTGACCACGTCCCCATCGTGGATCGCGGAAGATATTTACGTTCGGGCACCAGAAAGTAAGTTCCGGATTCCCGGGATAGTATATGGCACCCATTGGCACGTCGAATACATTATGGTCTGAGCGGTTCCAATTGGCTCTTGCTTCATCAGATACGGCAGAGAATACGTCATATACTAATTTGTCGTTGAACGCCGATGCCATTCCTATTGGTTGAGGAAACACTGTATATCCATCTTGGCGCACTCCATGGCAAGCCTCGCTCCACCAGTTGTAGGATGGAATGCCAAGCCTGTCGACAGAAACAGATTTATTCATCATAAGCCCGACTTTTTCTTCCGGTGTCAGAAGGGAAATCAAGTTTTCAACCCTCTCTTCATTAGAAAGATTTGGATTCTGGAATGGATATTGATAACCTTTATCTGATGTGTTGCCGGTTTCATTTACAGTAGCCTCAAGCGAAAGTGCGCCAAGTGTACCTCCATCAGAATCAAGCAACTCCACACTCCTGTAAGTCTTGCCGGAAGCATTTGAGGGGGCCAAAGCCAGCATGACATTCACTTCGTCGCCGGGAGCTACCGCTTCGGAAGGATAGAACGCTTGGATACACTCACAGCTTGGAATGGACTTCCCGATCTTAACGGGTTTGTCAGACTTATTTGTCATTGTAAAGGTGTGGCAAACAGTCCCCTGTCGGGGATTTACTGTACCGAAGTCCCACTCATACGCATCAAAAGCGACTGGACTTTTCAAGGTCTTTGCCTGCAAAGGGAATCCCAAAATCAGCATTCCTAAAACGGCAATGGATAGTCTTTTCATTTCAATATTGTGTTTTTTATGGTTAGATTCTTTTTATTAATGCGAAACGCATAATTCATAATTAATTCAACTTTCGCTTAATCATTTGTTGTGATTTATAAAAACTTAACAGAAATGCATAACGTTTTTTATTAACAATTCCGGAAAAATGTGCAGTCTGTTGGAACTGAAGAAGTATGGGCGCAGAACAGGCTTCGTTGTAAGAAAAGCCCTATGCATTCTTTACCAATTTATTTTTTAGATTACTAAAGAGCTGCAGCTATCTGTCGGATGTGGGCAAGTTTAGCCATAAAAGAAGTGTCATGCGTAGCTTTAGCCTTATTGAAGCTTGTTTGTTGATTGATCCAAAAATCAGCATCAATTCCAAGTGCTGCTTCAATCATCATTGCATATTCAATAGTAAAGTCTCTTTTGCCATTGATAAGCTCATTTAGCAACGACACTTTGACTCCAATTTCATTGGCAAGTTTAGTTTGAGAAATACCTCTATATTCTATTTCTTCTCTTAAGAATTCTCCCGGGTGCGTCGGTTCTGAAGACATTATATTATTGGCTATCATATTTGATTGGATTTTTGGAAGTGTTATAATATCATTCGTAATGATTTGAAAGTTCTACTATGTTGCATATTGATAAAATTGGATGCTCCGAGTTTTTATCGATTGAAAATTCAATTCTGTATTGATCGTTTACTCGTATTGAATACAATCCAGCTTTATCGCCCTTTAAAACTTCTAAATTAAGAGATCTAAATTGATATAAAGTTTCTGGAGAAGGGGCAGATTGCAATTGTTCTATACGTTTCCTGTAATTTTTTATGATTTGTGGCTGAAATCGATGTTTTTTATCTGAACATCGCCCATTTTCAAATAATTCTTTTAGATATTTTTTCTCAAATGTTACTTCCATACAGATCATAAAATTTTCTATGGCGCAAAGTTAAAAAAAAAAAATGAATTTCACAAATCTGTGAAAGTTTTATTGGTTAATGTCTATGTTCAAAAGTCAAAAAATTGTCAATATTTTTCAATCCAACCTTAATGGCAAACCGATGTCGTAGTGGTGATCTGCCGATTATTCTAACAGATAAAAGTTTTTTTCATTACAAATCAAAGAATATCTTGTGTATTTGAGCAGAAAAATGTAATTTTGTAAAATGTACTTAAAAAATATTCATAATGAAGAAAATTGCGATACTTGGAGCCGGCAACATGGGCTCTGCAGTAGCTGAGTCGCTGAAAGACTCCGAGTATGAAATCACTTGTACCGCTGGCACGCAGCGTACACTCGACCGTATCAAAGCTGCTATGCCCGAGGTGAAAGTCACTCTTTCTAACAAAGAGGCTGTAGAAGATGCAGATATCGTCATCTTGGCAGTGAAACCCTATCTTGGATTAGATATTTGCAGAGAGATAGAGGATAGCGTTAAAGAAGGCGCTATCATTATTTCCCTTGTGACAGGTCTCCGCTTTTACAATTTAGACTTTATATTTAATCCTTCTTTCCACTCATACGAAGAAGACTATGATGAATATAATGAAGAAAGCACGGAAGAAAGAAAAGAAAATAGCAAAGGAAAAAGGAGGGACCTTTATTTTGTATGCGTAATTCCAAATACTGCCATTCGCTATGGCAAGAGTGTAACTTTCATTGCTTTCGATGAAAATGTGACTCAGTCAGTCAAAGATGAGGTCAGAAATATATTTTCTCATTCTGGAAAAGTGTTTGAAGTTCCGGAAGAGAAGCTTGATGCATGTACATCCCTTTCATCCTGCGGTATAGCCTACGTTCTCCGCTTTATCCGCGCTGCAGTGGAAGGCTCCGTGGAAGTCGGACTGAAACCGGACTTTGCAACTGAAGTGGCAGCGTTGACGGCTGAAGGAGCAGCCACTTTACTCATCAATGGAGGTCATCCGGAAGCCGAAATCGACAAAGTGACTACTCCCGGTGGCCTGACCATCAGAGGTCTCAACGCACTTGAATCGCATGGCTTCAACGCCGCAGTAATCGCTGCCATAAAAGCTTCTACATCCAACCATTATTTAGATTAGTATTTAGATTAGATGATGGGGAATTCATGAAATCCTGCTCCAATCGATGGAGCGAGCGAAGCGGAGCTGGAGTTCGCGGTTTAGGATGGCGATGCTTTCGGGATGCAGCAGCATCTTCCCGTCGAGAAGACGCATGGCGGCATCGCGTGCTTGGCCTACGATCTGTCCGTCGCGTGCCAAGTTGGAGACCTTCAGATTGAAGGCAATGCCACTCTGCTGAGTCCCTTCCATGTCGCCAGGGCCGCGGAGCTTCAGGTCGGCTTCGGAAATTAGGAATCCGTCAGTGGTCTCGGTCATGATACTTAGGCGTTTCTTTGTCTCTGCTCCTATCTGATGCTTGCTCATCAGGATGCAATAGCTGAGTTCCGCTCCGCGTCCTACTCTGCCACGCAACTGATGTAGTTGCGACAGCCCGAAACGCTCTGCATTCTCAATTATCATCACGGAAGCATTCGGCACATTCACTCCAACCTCAATCACCGTGGTAGCCACTAAAATCTTAGTCTCTCCAGATGCGAATTTCTGCATTTGGGCATCTTTCTCAGCCGGTTTCATCTTGCCATGCACAAGACTGACACCTACTCCTTTGAATATGCTTTTTATTCGTTCAAAACCCTCTTCTGCCGATTTCAAATCGGTTTTTTCACTCTCTTGGATTAGGGGATAGACAATATAAGCCTGCCGGCCTTTGCAGATTTCATTATATAGATGACGGTATACTTCATTTCTGTTATCATCATAACGGAGCCATGTCTGGATTGGCTTGCGACCCGGAGGCAGCTCATCGATGACGCTGACATCAAGGTCGCCATATACGGTCATAGCAAGCGTACGTGGAATTGGGGTGGCAGTCATCACAAGCACATGCGGAGGGACAGTCCCCTTCTTCCATAGCTTTGCTCTCTGAGCCACCCCAAAACGGTGCTGTTCATCAATCACAGCAACTCCCAAATTCCTAAACTCCACTGTATCCTCGATCAGCGCATGAGTTCCTACAAGCATGTGGATGCTTCCATCAGCAAGACCTTCAGCTATACGACGTCGTTCAGCTGCTCGGGTGCTTCCTGTCAGCAGTGCAGTGCGGATGCCGAGAGGTTGAGCCCAGTTGGCAAGTGCCTCAGCATGTTGAGTGGCAAGTATTTCCGTGGGGGCCATAATGGCAGCCTGCAGACCATTGTCTACTGCAAGAAGCATCGTCATAAATGCCACAAGGGTCTTGCCGCTTCCTACATCGCCTTGCAGCAGACGGTTCATCTGTCGGCCGGTGCGCATATCCTCGCGGATTTCTTTCAAAACCCGTTTTTGAGCCCCTGTCAATGGAAAGGGAACAACTTCAGAATAAAACTTATTGAATAATGGACCCACTTTTGAAAAGACATATCCCTGCAGTTGGATATTACGCCGCCGAGAATATTCGAGGATATGAAGTTCGAGATAAAATAGTTCTTCAAATTTCATCCGTTCAGTAGCCTTCTGGAGCATCTGCATCGAGACCGGACGATGCATATTCCTCATCGCCTCATCAAATGGAAGAAGATTCCTTTCCTTGAGGATTTCAGCGGGTAGTGTCTCAGGAAGGGAACCGACAGGTATGGAGTCAAGGAGATTTGCCGCCAGTGTCTGCATCAATCTGGTCGTGAATCCACGTTTACGGAGAGTATCAGTCAATCCATAAATGCCTCGAAGTCCTTGCGGAGGCTTTGCTGGATCGTAAACCTCGATTTCAGGATGCACAAACTGCCATGCATTATACTTGTAAGCCGGTTTTCCGAATAATACATACGCCACACCAGGGCGATACATATTTGCGATAGTCTGAATTTTTGCAAACCACGTCACTTGGCAAAGACGGTCGCCGTCTGTGAAGGTGGCAGTCAGACGCTGCTTGCTTCCTTCTCCCTCCTTTGTGAAGTTTATAAATTGACCCTTTATCTGGATATATGGCATCTCCGAGCCATAAAGGTCGCGGATTCGATAGAAGCGAGAGCGGTCTATGTGGCGTGAAGGGAAGTATGTCAGGAGGTCTTGGCATGTGTGTATGTCAAGTTCTGAGGCAAGGAGATTTGCTCTTGCTTCTCCAACACCCTTTAGGAATTTTATATCCGCTGAGAGATTCATTTTCTCTGAAAATTAGTCTAATTGGGCTAATAAGACTAATTAGTCTTATTAGCCTAATTGGACTTATTTGTCTTATTCTGAAAGATATTTCAAGATTTCGAGAGAGATCGCTATAGGGTCGCCTTCAGGAGCAGCTGAGTAACCTCCGGTCTTGAGGGTCCAAGGCTCTTCCATCGCATACCAGTCTATCTCCGGGGCCGAGGGGAGCGCCATGGCAAAGAGTTCTGAAGAAGTCTTGTTGGCGTTGGGTCCTCCACCTAATGCGTCTGGGCGGGGTCCGGAGTCCTCAGCCATCTGGGCTGCCAATGCTTCCATCCAAGTATTCCATCGAGGATAGTAGAAATCTTTCAAAAGACCGTTCCATTCCTTGTTGGCATAGTCACGTAGACCACCATTGTCGGCACATTCACGGTTGCCCCAAGTCGTGATCTGTGTGCGTGCATTCCATTCATATTGATCCTTTTCGGCATCGTTATTCCCTCGGTTTCTTGCAGCTTCAATCCAGCTTCCAAGGCGGAATTCCGGTCGAGTCCCAAGCAGAGAGTCCTGCATCAGGAGCATATCAAGGAATTTCTTCGACGATTCATTGAAATCCTCTCGAGAGAATGTGCGATAGTCAGACATGGCGCGCTGATACTGACGGCGTCCTTGGTCAGCGAGGGCCTGACGGGTAAAATCTACCAAATCATACTCATAGTTATTGTTGCCCCGCATTTTGTCGGCTGCTTTTGCAAATAGTTTGGCGGCTTTAAGAGTCGTTGCAGGATCATAGTAATTTCGCATCTTCGACCATGACTTCACTTGGAAATTGTTGAGCGATGGGCGACCGCAGAAGATACTCTCGTGAGGCCCTTGCTGGTTGTTGCCAAGTGGACAGTTGTAGATTCCGTCGGCAAGCACACGCCAAGCCTCACGAATATCAGGGTCATCTGTCCCGTAGCGAGCCTTCACATAAGCGTCAAGCCATTCCTCCTTTGTCGGGACAGTTTCGCCAAGCCATGGAAGTTCGCACATCAGCTCAAACATTACCGGATTGTTGCCGGAACCCTCCATCGTCAACCCCATACCTTTCATGTTCTTCGCAAGGGGATTGGTCTTGGTCTGTCGGAAATTGTCAAGGAGTTGGTCCATTCGGCCATGAAGCCCGACGTTAGCCCCGAAATTCTCAAGCATGCAGAAGAGCCAAGTATGGTCTTCATATCCATTCTCCCGTTTCCATACAGAAGGCGTCCCCCACATAGGGCGACATTCGGAGAAGAGGTCAAGGATGATTAGTTCTCCGGGTTGGAGTGCTTCAAGCATTTGAGGGCGAGGATTCTCTGTCCATCCTTGAATCACCCATTTTGCATCAGGATTGCAGCGCTTCATAGCCTTCATCAGTTTTGCGCCGGCATCCCCATAATCTACATCCACATCATTCATCTCATGGAAGGGATCCATTGAGTAGAATTTTGCTTTGCCGTAGAGTTTTGTAAGCTCATCATAATATATGTCGGCTATTTCGTCAAATTTTGGATCAGTAGGAAGCAGGTTAGAGGGTCGGACATATCCATTCCAAGGATTCCCTTCTATTACGTCGAGACTAAGTCGAGAAGCAGCATCGTGGGGCATCATACCGCAATAGCCGGGCAAAACCGGTGTCATCCCAAGGGAATTCATACGGGCAAGGATCTTTTTCTGTAGCTGTTCCTGATCTTTATACCAGGAGTCGGGTAGGGGACCACCCCATCCTTCAAGATTGTTCATAGCCCACCAGGCAAGGAAGGCTGGGCCTGCGATGAAATCTCCGATTTCTTTCTCGCTGTAACCGAGACGGAGAAGCATATTTCGCCATGCTGATTCCATACCGACAATGGCAAGCGGCATGTTTATTCCGTGAAGAGCCATCCAGTCTATTTCCTTTTCCCAGCGGTCCCAGTCCCAGAAGGGCATGGAGTAGGAGAATGTGCAATAGTTGAAGTCGTAGCGCATCGTGAGAGGTGTTTCCTTCCGGACTGGTTCCAATACTGCAGGAAGTTCTGCAGGAAGAGCAGTCTGCATATTGTTCCAGGACAGGTGGATGCCGCATAAATGCTTTAGATACCAGTTCAGTCCTGTCGCAACGGAGACAGAGTTATTGCCTGTGATATGAGGGTGTCCATCCTTCATCGAAATCTCAAAGAAATCGATGTCAGGATTTGTTGACTTCTGAAGCTCAAATGTAATACGACCCTTCGAGCCAGGGGCTACTCGCTCAAGGAGTGCCTCAGTAGCTTTGTCTCTTGCTGCGAAAGAAATACCAACTGTAAACAGGGCAAAAAGTATTAATGTGATTATTTTTTTCATTAAGATTGTTGTATTTTTTGCAAAGTTAATAAAAAATATAGAATTATTATGTATATCAACCCTTAAATTGCATCAATCTACAGCGACGAGATGAGATTTAAATGATCCGTCTTGCCCTAAATATTAAGAGATTTTAATTTTTTTATTCAAAATATTTTGCCGTTACGGATTTTATTTGTAATTTTGCAGTGTGAAACATGCGCGATGCGTCGCTTTCATCCGGGCGAATACCAGAGTGGCCAAATGGGGCAGACTGTAAATCTGCTGGTTGATACCTTCGGTGGTTCGAATCCATCTTCGCCCACACGTCATTCATTCATTTATTTTTTTTTCGCGGTTTCCTTCGGGTGCCGCGTTTTTTTATAACTCAACTTTTGCTTCGCTCAAGTTGAAGGTTAATAAGGTTATTGAGGTTAACAAGGTTAAAAATCTGACTGAAACTAATGAGGCCCTTAAAATTGAGCGAAATTTAAATTCAAATGTAACTATCCGTCCACTCTCAGCGACTAATATAGTAAACACAGAAAAAAAAGATGACAACGCTAACATTGACAAAATCGTCTCCTACTATAAAGGATTTCTTGATGAGGATGCTT
The DNA here is from genome assembly GCA_964634905.1 of uncultured Sangeribacter sp. GTDB lineage: Bacteria > Bacteroidota > Bacteroidia > Bacteroidales > Muribaculaceae > Lepagella. The sequence continues at coordinate 22,683 of CAZWJO010000017.1, read as the reverse complement.
ATGCAATTCGCAGATGCAATCGGCGTCATACCAGAATCCAAAAGGTATGAACACCTCTTTGTAGAGACCGTTCGGACCCATGATTCGATGCTCCGTCGCATTTGCCTCGGATATGCAGCCAATTCTCAAGATCTTGAAGACCTCTACCAAGATGTGCTTGTAAACATTTGGCGCGGACTCCCGTCTTTCCGTTCGGAATCTTCCATGCGCACGTGGATTTACCGCATTGCCCTCAACACATGTGTCTCTACACTTCGCACCAGAAGCCGAAGTCCTCAACAGGCATCTCTTGAAGAAGTAATCCTTGTTCCGGATGATTCTCAGGAGAAACGGAATGAAATAAAGGACCTCTACGAATGCATTGCCACTCTAAATCCCATTGATAAAGCAATCCTGATGATGTGGCTCGACGAGTACTCCTACGACGAGATAGCTGAGACAATGGGCATCACACGCAACAACGTAGCCACACGACTCCACAGAGCTAAAGAAAAACTTAAATCAATGCATAATGCATAATGCACAATGCATAATCATTAGTCACTGCCCCTAACTCTTCCCTAAGGCCCTTAAAGCCCCTAAAGCCCTTAACTCCCTTAAAGCCCCTTAAACGATTAAACAATTAAACAATTATGAATGAAGAAATAAGAAAAAACTGGCAAGACTCAAATGTCTCAATGCCCCGACACCAAAACTCATACAATGACATAATCTCCAACAAGAGAAAGACGGCATTAGATAGCCTCGCTCAACGCTACCGTTGGTTTTCCAATATGGGAATATTATTCCTGTTTATGGTGCCCTTCAATCTCCTGAATATGCATATTTTTCCTGAGATGAAATTCAGGATGCTCATAGTGATATGGTTTTGCTCCTTTTTTATAATATGTTCTGTCATGGACCGCTGGCTCTATCATGGCATCAAACAGATAGATGTATTGACAATGTCAGTATCCGAAGTCGTAGAAAAAGCTCTCTATTATCGCAAATGGCACATCCGCTTCATTTTTATCCTCCTTCCAATGGCTCTTGGATGTTTAGGATTATTAGCTTACGCGATTGATGACTTTTATGTCCGCATCGGGATGGTCGCCGGATTCCTCGTAGGAGTAGCGATAGGCCTACGCCAGCTCCTCAACTTCCTTGCTGACTACCGTGCTATTACTTCTGAAAAATAAAAATCTCAATATTAGTCATATATGACTAATTGGACTAATTATCCTAATTGGACTAAATATGCTAATTAGACTAATTAGTCCTATTAGACTAATTAGCCCAATTAAAAGCTAAAACCCAATGCAATCCCGGCGCTCGTATCGCTCACTGATGGCACGAGCGCCGCTTCATGTTTCCGCATATAGGGATGCGTGAAGATCATCGCGCTTGCCGCCCCGATTGCCGCTCCGGCTGCCACATCCCACCAATGATGCTTCTTGCCATACACCCTTCCCCAAGCCGTATAGGTAGATAGAGCGTAGGCCGGAATACTCCATTTCCACCCATATCTCCTGCCAATGTAAGTGGCAGCCGCAAATGTCACTGAAGAATGTCCCGAGGGAAATGAATGTCTGTTGCTGAAATCCGGACGCCTTTCTTTTATGGAATATTTCAATATCAAGGTAGCCCCGGCAGTGGCCGCCGCCGTGAATGCTCCCTCTTTGAGACCTTCCCAATCTTGCTGGATGAGAGTGGCTGCAAGAGCTGCCGCCGGCAAAGCAACCGCAACAACGTCGGTTGAAGTCCTTATTCCTTTCTGCGACTTTGTCGGTGTGAACACGGGTTCTGCTCCATATATATGGAGTGGAGGCACCAACAGGAGAAGCATAATTAAGATTAGCTTTAGACTCTGTGGGGGGCATGCGGAGCATGCTTTATAACTAATTTTGCCATTCGACCGACGGTCGGGAAGCCGTCGGCTCCATAGCTCTGGCAAGACAGCCTGCTTTCCATGGCGCAACGCAGCTGTTTTATCAGCATGGAAATATATGTTATTTCTACTAAATTTTAGTCTATTTGTCAGTTTATTGCTTCTCATTTTGCAAATGTCGGGGCAATTTATTAATTTTGCATTGATTATTGACTGAAGCGACCGAATCTGAAACGCTTCCCTATAAGTCTATATTTTAATGAACGAGATTTTCGACCCAATAGTGTTCCACACAGTGGAATATATAATGATAGCCCTTGCCGTGATAGTATTCGTGGCTCTACGTTTTATCACTCCCGGCTATGGCATTTTTTATTCCCCCAAGTGGGGACCGTCCTTAAGCAACCGATTCGGATGGGTGCTGATGGAGGCACCTTCTTTCATTTGTATGGCATTCCTATGGACATTCTCCGACCGTAGGGCAGAGACTGCCCTGATAGTAATGGCCTCTCTCTTCTTGCTTCATTATTTCCAGCGGTCGTTCATCTTCCCTATGTTTATTAAAGGAAAGAGCCGCATGCCATTGGTAATTATCGTTATGGGGTGTGCATTTAATGTAGTGAATACATATTTGATTGGGGGGTGGCTATTTTACGTTTCGCCTGCTGATACCTATCCGGATGCATGGCTCGCATCTCCAAAATTCATCATAGGCACACTGATTTTCTTCATTGGAATGATCATCAACCTGCAATCTGACCATATCATACGCCATCTCCGCAAGCCAGGCGACCGGCGCCACTATATCCCTAAAGGAGGAATGTTCCGCTATGTTACTTCCGCCAATTATTTAGGTGAATTCACCGAATGGGTTGGATATGCAGTGCTGACATGGTCGCTGCCGGGAGTAATCTTTGCTCTTTGGACATTCGCCAACCTTGCCCCTCGGGCCCGCTCTCTCTACAATCGCTACGTTCAAGAGTTTGGCGATGAATTCACATCTCTCAACCGCAAATATATAATACCTTTTATATGGTGACCAACCACGACAGACTTTTCACTCCAGGGAAAATCGGTCCCGTGGAATTGCGCAATCGTTCCATTCGCAGCGCGGCCTTCGAAGGAATGGGAAAAGACAATAACCCTACCGATATGCTCCGCGACTATCATTGGAGCGTGGCAGAAGGGGGAGTGGGTATGACTACTCTCGCCTACGCCGGAATCAACCGCTCTGCCCTCTCTTTTGAAACCCAGCTATGGCTGCGTCCGGAAATCGTTGGGTCGCTTCGAGAGATCACCGACGGTATCCATGATCGTGGTGCCAAAGCCTCAATTCAGATTGGCCACTGCGGCAATATGACACATATAAAGACAGCCGGAGGAATTCCTGTGGGAGCCTCCACCGGATTTAATCTTTATTCCCCTACCATAGTGCGAGGACTGAAGAAGGATGAGCTAAGACAGATGGCCCGTGATTTCGGAGATGCTGTCCGTACGGCACGAGATGCAGGTTTCGACTGTGTGGAGGTGCATGCCGGACATGGCTACCTTATATCTCAATTTCTTTCTCCTTATACCAATCATCGCCGAGATGAATTCGGAGGAACGCTCGACTCACGTATGCGCTTTATGCGGATGTGTATGGAGGAAGTGATGAGAGCTGCTGGAAACGATATGGGTGTTTTAGTAAAGACTAATATGCGCGATGGTTTCAAAGGTGGACTGGAGATTGATGATTGCATTACAGTTGCCAAAGAAATAGAGAATCTCGGAGCCCACGCCATCGTGTTGAGCGGTGGATTCGTAAGCAAAGCGCCGATGTATGTGATGCGTGGCGAGATGCCTATCTACTCGATGACCTACTATATGAAGCAATGGTGGCTGAAATATGGAGTTCGGATGGTAGGCAAATATATGATACCCAAAGAACCATTCAAACCACTATATTTCCTTGAGGATGCTAAACGATTCCGCAAAGAATTGAAATTGCCACTTGTATATGTAGGGGGAGTTGTAGATGGAGAGAGCATGGACAAGGCCCTTGCGGAAGGATTTGAGTTTGTGCAGATGGGGCGCGCATTGCTGAAGGAACCGGATTTCGTCAATAAATTAGCTGCTGAAGCTGCCCATCATTGCGGATGCGAGCACATCAATTATTGTATCGCCCGCATGTATAGCCGGGAGATGGCTTGCCATTGCACAGTCCCAGACCTTCCTATAAAGATTCAAAAGGAGATTGAGAGAATAGTGAATAGTGAACAGTGAATAGTGAAGTCTATTGTTTATCGTTCATAGTTTATCGTTAATCGTTTATCATTAATCGTTGGGTATGAAGGAATTGAGTGGGAAATGGGCTGTCGTGACCGGGGCTGATGGGGGTATTGGCATTGAGTTTTGCCGTGTGCTTGCAAGTCGGGGTTGTTATCTCATTATGGTCAGTGTCACAGTGGATCCTCTCCGCAAAGCTGCTCTTTCTTTGGAAAATGAATTTGGAATCACGGCTATCCCATTCACTCTTGATCTGACTGCCCCCCATGCCGAGTCAATGCTTGCAGCTTTCCTTGGCACAAAGGGAGTTGATCCGGATTACGTCATCAACAATGCCGGCATCTTCAGTTTCCGTGAACTTGCCGACACTCCCGACGCTAAGGTAAGATGCTTCATCGACCTTCACATTCGTGCCACTACTATGCTTTCCCTCCTTTTCGCACGTAGATTTAAGGAGCGTGGCAGTGGAAGGATCCTGAATATGTCGTCTATGTCATGTTGGATGCCAATGCCCGGTTTGGCAATGTATTCATCTACTAAAGCATATATCCGTGTTTTCACACGTTCTCTCCATTATGAATTGAAAGATTATGGAGCCTCAGCCACAGTGGCAGCCCCCGGGGGAATTGCCACATCTCTTTTCGGTCTTCCAGACAATCTTATGAAGATCGCAGTGGGCATCGGAGCAGTGGCAAAACCTGATAAGTTTGCGGAGAAAGCCATCAATGCAATGCTGAAAGGGAAAAAGCAATATATCAACGGTCTGCTCAACCGGCTTGCAATTTTCTTTGTCGGCATAACCCCTACGTGGCTACGCATGCAAGTGAAACGCCGGCTCCTTGACAAGGGAATCACCAAGTAATTCATAATTCATAATTCATAATGCATAATTATGTGCCACGGAGATTCAATCGAAAAAAATTGATGAATGCGTATTAATAATTAAATATTCACGGAAGCTATGGGAGCGTGTCGGAATTGTACATTATGCATTACGCATTATGCATTAAAAAAAAATTATGCATTATGCATTATGAATTATGCATTAATTACCGTTCCTTGGATTGCATTTCTATTTTCTCTCATTGTCTATTGGCTCACTGTCGATCCCGGTGCCTCCTACTGGGATTGTCCTGAATATTTTATATCTGCTCTTAAATTGGAAATAGGGCATCCTCCCGGCAATCCTGGATGGATGCTGACGCATCGGTTTGTCTCAAGCTTTTTTCCCGATCCTGCTCTCCAAGTCAGGGTAGTGAATATGATGTCCGGGGTATTCACTGCGCTTGCTGTGATGATCCTTTGCTCCATATCTATATCACTGATGCGCTGGATATGGCCTCAAAATGGGAAAAACGGTTGGCGTATAGTGGCTATATCTATTTCTTCATTAGCTGGTTCTTTGTGTTTTGCGTGGTCTGACTCTCCATGGTATAGTGCGGTGGAAGCCGAAGTATACGCTATGTCGCTGTTTCTTTCAGCCCTTACTGTATGGATGTCGCTTCGCCGGGCATTCTCTTTCAGTAAGACTGCTCGAGTGAGATGGTTGGTAGCGTTGATGTATGTCATCGGCTTCTCATTGGGAGTGCATCAGCTCAACCTACTTGCCCTCCCTGCGATAGCAATGATAATGGCATCACGCAATTTGAGGAAAAAGAAGTCTGAAATCATTCGCCTAATAATAGCCTTTATCGTAGGGTGCATAGTAGTTGCACTTCTATTAAAAGGACTTATGCCGGGGTCATTGGCTTTGGCGGGATGGGCAGATTTAATCGCGGTCAATTCCTTTGGTCTTCCATATTGGACAGGAGCATTGATTTTCTGGGGGGTATCCCTCATGATTATGATAGTCCTTGCTATCCTTTTAAGCCCTCGCTTTTGGAAGCTTTCCACTGCTTTTTGGTGTCTTGCCGCTGTGATGGTCGGCTATTCAGTATACATTCTCATTCCTATTCGGGCTTGGGCAAATCCCCCTATTAATGAGGGGAATCCCTCGGATATCTTCCGTCTTTCTGACTATCTTGACCGTCGGCAATATGGGGAATCCCCATTATTTTATGGGCGTACACCTTATAGTCGCGTGATGAGGATGGAGCGAGTTTCAATCAATGAAAATGGAGATACGCTTCGAGATTATTCTTGGAATGCGATGAAACTCCGAGGGCGGGATATGCGACCATTTGTCAAGAACGGACATATACCCAATCGGTCTCGGTTTTTGAAGGATGACGACCATAAACTCAACGATAAAATATCTTCAAGGGAATCGGAATCGGGCTATGTAGTAGCAGGCGTAAGAGCTGATTTGCAATATACTCCCGAACTCAACATGTGGCTTCCCCGCATATATGCATCCTCACCCGGAGATATCGCTGCCTACCGAGATTGGACCGGGATGGACTCCGCCAATATGGTTCAAGTCCGGATATCGGAGGCTTTCGATTCTGTGGGTCACCCTGTAGCGATGCGAGATGCGTCAGGAAAACCTATTGTAAAATATGGTTTGCGTCCCTCTTATTTCCAGTCGATGACGTATCTATTCGGTTATCAGATAGGATATATGTATTTGCGCTATTTGATGTGGAATTATTCAGGGCGGCAGAATGATGTCTCATCCACCGGGGAAATAGATCATGGCAATTTCATAACCGGTGTTCCTCCTATTGATGATCTTATGTTGGGTCCGCAATCAAAGCTCCCTCCGGAACTTGGAGAGGAAAATGAAGGTCGGAATGTCTATTGGTGCATACCGTTTATCCTGGGAATAATTGGTTTGGTATGGTTGTTCAAAGGGTCACGTAAAAGTTTGCAGACTGAATGGATGCGTCGTATCGCATGGGTATCTTTGGTTCTGTTTCTTATGACAGGGGTGGCAATTGTCTTCTATCTTAATCAAAGTCCGGGCGAACCTCGCGAACGTGACTATTCTTTTATGGGAAGTTTTTGGACCTTTGCTCTCTGGATCTGTTTTGGGATGCTTTTGATACTCAAATCTGTCCGAAAAAAATGGGGCAGGGGAGTGGTATTGGTTTGCATATTAGCTCTCCCAATATGGATGTTAGCGGAGAATTACAGCGACCATGACCGCAGCGATCGCACAGCCACACTCGACTATGCCTCTAACCTTCTTGAGTCGCTCGATGAGGATGCGATTCTCTTTGTGGATGGCGACAACTTTATCTTCCCCCTTTGGTTTGCACAGGAAGTGATGGGAGTGCGACGTGACGTGTCGGTTGTATGCAACGCTTATCTTGGCAGCGATTGGTATGTTGGGCAACTGATGACTCCGCGATATGAATATGACGGTGTGAGGATGACAGGAAAGGAAGGGGATATCGTATTGGGGAACTACAATATTGTACGATTCCCATCATCGATTTGCGACACTGTCAAAGCTATTGATGAGCTTCGCAATCTTTACGCAGATATGTCTGCGACTCCATCATTCAAAAACCGATGGCTCGTCATGGGAAAAGATTTTACAGATTCTTGGATATTCGATCTTTTGTCGATTCCCGGTAAAGGATCGGGTTCACTTGCCGGACTCCGGGAAGTGGCAGAAGTGGACATTGTTGCTACCAATGCAGCCTCTCGCTATCCTCGACCTATCTATTGGCAGCAGAATCTTCAGAAAAACAAGTATATTGGATTCTTTCCTTATACTCGTCAAGCTTTATTCACACGCAAACTCATGCCCCATGCTCCAGATTCGATGGTTCTTGTCGAAGAATCACTTAATATCTTGCCTAAGCTCCGGTGGGGAGGTCTTGATAGTGCTCCATATCCCGGGATAGACGTATCAGCACAGGCAACTATTCAACGAGCCTCCTTGATTCGTCTTGCAGAGTCACTAAGCAAGGAGGGTCGGCATGATCAGGCATTGCATGTAGCTAAGTCTGCCTTGATTAGGTATCCTTCGAAAATTATACCCTTTACCATTCGCCATCACATTGACAGTGCATATTTCGAAGCGCGCCAGCTTGCGAAGGTATTGGCTATCTCAGGCTCTGCCTTGGGCGATACAGCCGCTATCTCTATGGCAAAAAGTATAGAAGTTGAAGACAGTCTCCGTACTCTCTCATTCCGCCGATATCGCCAATCACTCCCTGCTTACCGACGCTCGGCTCTCTCCCCCGAATCCCGCAATCATAGTATATTGCCATAAAAAAGACTTTTCTTAGTGTGATTTCAGTCGAATATGTTGGTTATTTAATAAAAAAGCATTAACTTTGCAAGCATAAAAGTCTCAAAAGAAATTTTATGGGCGCTATATTCATAATCAACGGCTTATTGATATACATCTACGCCTTTGATCATAATCCTCCTCACATCCATGTGAAATATGGTGGAGAGGAGTTTACAATTAACATAGGTGATAGATTTGTTGAAGGACGGGCAAAGTCTAAGCACATTAAGCAGATAAATGAATTCATTGACAGCCATGAGAGCGAACTTCTCATTCTTTGGGACAAGGCACAGCGAGGTGAACGTATAACAAAAATAGTAAGATAATATGATTCTGACAGTGACTGACGTAGAGTACATGGGTGATTACCTCTTAAAATGTACATTTAACGATGGAGTGATCAAAATCGTTGATCTTACTCCGCTGCTTCAATATCCGGCATTCCAAGAACTTGCAGATAAGGAAAAATTCGTGGAGTTTGGTTTGCAAGGAACTATCTTTTGGAGAAATGGGGCAGATATAGCTCCTGAGTATCTATATGAGCACGGTGGATTGTCCGCATAAGAAGTGGAAATATACCTCAACTTTCGTTTGTTTCGCTTGCGAAGGTTGATCTGAATAATTTAGGGGTGCGTCATAGCCCAGCGGCTGTGAAGCTGAGAACAAACCCTTTTAACTTGATCCGGTTAGCACCGGCGTAAGAAAAATTAATCGATATGAAAAAGACCTTTTCATGGAGTATGGCACTTGCATGTATGTCCATACTCCCGGCTTCGGCAGAGAGTGCCGGAGAGTCAACGCTCGTGGAGAGCCTTGACAGTATGTATACTGCCCTTGACGCAGTTGAAGTTACGGCAAACCGTGCAGGAGTGAAAACTCCGGTTGCGTTCACGAATGTGAATGCCAAGGAAATAGGCAAGAAAAACGATGGACGCGACATCCCATCTCTCCTTGAAATGACCCCCTCAATTATTTCTACCGGTGATGCAGGAGCCGGAATAGGCTACAGTAGCCTACGTGTGCGCGGCACAGACGGTTCACGTATCAACATCACAGCTAACGGGGTTCCAATCAACGATAGCGAGAGTCATAATGTATATTGGGTCAATATGCCAGACCTCGCATCTTCCCTCAATGACATCCAAATACAGCGTGGTGCCGGAACTTCTACCAATGGCGCAGGTGCATTCGGAGCCTCTATCAATATGCTGACCGATTATCCTGACACTGAACGTTCGGCTATGGTCTCCGCTTCATACGGCTCGTTCAACTCCAACCGTGAGACTGTAAAAGTCTCTTCCGGACTTTTCGGTGACCATTGGAGTGTAGATGCACGCATCAGCCATATCGGCTCTGACGGCTACATAGACCGGGCCTTCTCGCAACTTTGGAGCTACATGGGCCAGCTTGCTTACCGCTCCGACAATACCACCCTGCGCCTACTCGCTTTCGGAGGAAAGGAAAAGACCTATATGGCTTGGGACTATGCCACTAAAGAGGAAATGGAGGAATATGGGCGACGTTATAATCCTTGTGGAAAATATACTGCTTCCGATGGCTCCACGGCTTTCTATCCGGACCAGTGCGACAACTTTACGCAACATCATTTCCAACTGCTTCTTAACCAATACATAGGTCAGTATGTAACTCTAAACGCCACTCTCCATTATACTAAAGGAGACGGCTATTATGACCAGTACAAGACCAAGCGCACTCTTGAAGAATACGGTCTTGAACCTTTCCTTGATTCAGAAGGCAACCTTGTGAAGAAGTCAGATCTAATCCGCTTGAAATTCAATGACAATGATTTTGGAGGGGGTATGGTGAATGTGAGATATCAAAAGGATGCTCTGACTTTGGTAGGTGGGGGAGCTGCCAACTGGCATCGCGGCAATCATTTCGGAAAGGTGAAATGGGTGCGCAATTTCATAGGAGCTATTGATCCTCTTCAGGAATATTATAGCAATACCGGACGAAAGTTTGATTCAAATATTTTCCTTCGAGGCGACTATTCCTTCGGAGCAGGATTCTCTGCGTATGCCGATCTCCAATATCGTCACATCGATTATTCTATCCGTGGCATCAGCGACAATTACGACTGGAATATCGGAGGAATGGGAATACTTAACTTGAAGCGTAACTGGAATTTTTTCAATCCTAAGCTTGGCGTTTCTTATAATGACGGCGGCCATCGTGCATACGCATCTTGGAGCGTAGCGCATAAGGAGCCGACACGAGATAACTTTACTGACAGTGACCCTGATCATTACCCGGTAGCAGAACGTATGTTGGATTATGAAGCCGGATATTCCTACGGTAATGCTCTATTCAATATCGGCGCAGGCCTTTACTATATGGATTATAGGGATCAGCTTGTGGTGACGGGAGAACTTTCCGATACGGGCAATGCCATAAGTGTAAATGTTCCCAAGTCATACCGTATGGGTATTGAGCTTCAGGGGGCCCTACGACCGGTAGAGTGGTTTGACTGGCAGATCAACGCGACTCTCTCCCGCAACCGAATCAAGAACTTTACTGAGTATATCTATGAGGATGAATGGACAAATCCCATATCAATAGACTGCGGAGACACACCGATAGCATTCTCTCCCGATTTCATACTCCACAATGCTTTTAACTTCAATGTCAAAGGTTTTGAAGCATCGCTGATGAGCCGCTATGTATCGAGCCAGTATATGAACAATGCCCGGAGCGAGGAGGCAAAGCTTGACTCCTACTTCGTCTCTGACCTCTCTTTGGCATATACATTCAATAAGATACGTGGAATGAAAGACCTCCGTGTAGGAGTGACAATCTATAATCTCTTCAACGAGAAGTATTGCAACAATGGATATTCAGGTGCCGGCTACTACCTCGAAGACGGCAAACCAGTCATCTATCGCTACGCCGGCTATGCAGCCCAGGCTACAACTAATGTCCTTGCTACGGTCACACTTACATTCTAATTTTGAATTGTGAATTTAGAATAAGGTCGGAGACCTGATGATTATGTAAAAACCCCAGACTTAAGTCCAATGTTGGTAAAATAAAGTTACCAAACACGCGTCTGGACGCATGCGGAGCATGCTTACCACCTAATTTTGCCAGTAAACGTAGCCAAGAATGTCTGCTTTCAATGGAGGAACGCAGTTATTTACCGGCATTGGACTTCAGTCTGGGGTCACTCAGATAATAGCACAGTAGCCTCGGAGAGGCGCTTTATGGTAATAAAATATGGATTTAATAATCAATAATTTTGACAAAATTCTTGAAATATTGGGCTTCACTGTTGGTCTTCTCTATCTGTGGTGGGAATATCATGCAGATTGGCGGATGTGGTATGCATCAATGGTGATGCCGGCTATATCTATGTGGATTTATTTCAGCAAAGGGATATATGCAGACTTTGCTATCAACATCTACTATCTTGTCATAGCGGTCTATGGCTATATTGTCTGGACACGGGGTCATGGAAAAGGAAAGCTCTCAGAGGAGTCGGAAAAGTCGAATTTATCGGACAGGTCGGACGTGTCTGACATGTCTGACAAGTCTGACAAGAAAGCTACTGCCATCACCAATATTCCTCCGCGAATGCTTGCAGGGTGCGTAGCTGTCTTCATAGTGCTTTGGGCAGGACTTTATTTTATTCTGAATTATCTGACTGATAGCACTGTTCCCATTCCTGATGCCTTCACTACGGCAATGAGTATTGTCGGAATGTGGATGTTGGCACGCAAATACGTGCAGCAATGGATAGCCTGGATTTTGGTAGATTCAGTATGCACTTGTCTATACTGGTATAAAGGTATTCCTCTATATGCTGTCTTATATGCCATATATACAGTCATAGCCTTTTTTGGATATCGGAAATGGATTCGCCTTATGCATGCTTAATGATTGATTATTTCATTTAAGGCATTTGAGAATTATGGAATTGGCGCGGTCTACAACGGAAGTATCGAGGCTGGCGAGGTAGATTTTGGTAGTGGTCTCGGATTCATGCCCCATTCCTTCACTGATTACGCTCAAGGGAATTCCAGATGCTTTTGCTGCGGAGGCCCAGCTGTGACGGGCTACATACATAGTCAGTGGTATTGAGAGTTCTAATTTTTTTGCGATGACCTTGAGACTGTGGTTGATGTTATAGCCTACGTTTCTATAGATGTATCTTTCTTTTACTCCTTTATTCTTTATTATAGGAAGAAGAAATTCGCTTTTATTCATTGGATATTTGTCGAGTATAGCCTGCATTTCTTGGGTCCATTCTATTGTCAGTTGTTGGCCGGTCTTGCTGCGCTTATAGGTAATGTAGCCGTCTGAAAGGTCTTTCTTTTTGAGAAAAGCCATATCGACGAAGCTCATGCCTCGGAGCATGAAGCTCAGTATGAACATATCTCTGGCAAAGTCAAGGTGGGGAAGGCGAGAGAAATCGAGATTGATCATCTTTCTGATTATTTTTAATGGGGGTGCCCTTTTTACGGTCTTTTCAATTCCAGTATACACATGGCGGAAAGGTTTGTGGTTTTCGACTATATTTTCTTCGACAGCCCTTGTATAGACAGCGCGCAGTATTCGTAGATAGAATGAGCTGGTGTTGGCGGAAATGCCACGTTGACGGAGCCACGCTTCGTATGCTTCCATTGTCTGACTTGTAAGGGCATCGAACATCATGTCTTGTCCTTTACGGAATTTCCTGAAGCTGCTGAGTGCTGAGGAATAATTTTCAGAGGTGCGGAGTCTTCCATTTTGTTTAAGCTTGCCGATCATAGCCTGCATAAAATTGAAAACGGAGCATTCGTCGCTATATCGCTGAAATTCATCTACGATGTCATTGACGGAATAATCAAGATTATTGTCATTAAGATGACGTATGATTTTGCTGAAGCGCTCTATATCCCAACGGATTCTTTCCTTTATTGAGAGAATTATAGATTTTCTTTCGGGAGTGACGTTCGTGATGATGGAAGCTCTTTTGACGTTCCATTCTGAAGGATGGATATGGTAATCGGTGATGTAGTGACGCTGCTTGCTATCGTGTAGGATTTGATAGAAGATGGTTCCTTCTTTGTCGGGGGAGGAGGAAGGGCGGAATTTAACTTTTATTGATGCCATATTAGTAGTAAGATTTGCAGAATTAGTATTATTCTGCAAAGATAACAGTAATGCTACGGATGGCACTATTTTTAGAATTTGATTTGCTGCTTGAGGGGGGGGCTCACCGAGGGAGGAGGGGATTGGAGGCTTTTGGGAGAGAGAGGTAAGCCGGCTATGCCTGATTTAGAGCAATGTGAGTTGGGCAATTTTCTCTGCATTTTTAGAAAAGCTTGTTGGGATGATAGCAAAGACTATATTCCTTATTCTATATCCCTATATTCACTTGCCGATGATATGAGGGCTTTAGATTATGCTTATGCGCAGGCATACGGCAGTCAATTTGGGGAAAATTACAAAAAGCATGAATATCATTCAGCTAAGTTTGAACTTGTTAAAACGCTTATGGAATATGAAACGGATACAGCAACTATTGCGATGGTACTTAATTATCCAGAAGAAGACGTAATTGAGATTAAGTCTGAGATAGAGCGTGAACGCAAAAAGGTATTTGAGGAAGGACGAGCGGCAGGACGAGCGGAAGCAATACGATTTATGTTGTCATTGGGAATTGATCCTGATACCATTGCTAAGCAATATGAAATGACCATAGGGGAAATCAATAAGCTTTCTGATTAAACCGTATATCACAAAACAGAGGAAGTCAAATAAGATTTCTAACAATTACTGCCATAATTCACTTTGTTGGAATTATGGCAGCAATGTTAGTCAGTCGGGCTTAATCTGGAAGAGGGGTTGTTTGTTTTGGGATTTGGAAATTAATAAATGAAAGAGAGGAACATTTATGGTCTCCTCTCTTTTACTTTTTACTTATGTTTTTTTTGCTTAGCTTTTGCTGCCGGAGTGGAATTTGTATTTACACTCTTTATGACAACTGGTTTGATAGGAACTGCATCCCCATAGTCAACAAAGTTAACGGCATAATCATAAGGTCCGAATGTCAAATCAAAGTAGTTCATATCCATTGCGAACATAGCTTCAGATGAAGCTTTCTTTTTTGCCCAATATACTGCACCCGGATTATTGGGGTTATTGTATGGAATAGGACGATATTGGTTATTTGCATTATTTGCTACGCTAAGAACTTTTGCTTGATTGCCGTATCGAAGGATTCCAGGCTTTCCATCATTATTTTGAATTGTCCTACGACCAACTCCGGAATAACCTAAAGGAAAGAAAATTTGATTAAAATTCTTCAAATTATACACAATGAATCCCCTCATACCATGATCACTTTCTTTCTCGTTATTACCAGTATTGAAAAATCCGAAAGCTTTTTCAGGGGTGTTGGCAGTCTCAGTGGCTCCGTCTGCGTAAGTCACTCCTACTCCGAATCCCTGCTGAGTAAGAAGAACGTAATCCTCAACAGTAGGAACATCATAAATAAATGTATTGTCTGAGTATTCATCGGGCACAGTCGACTCAAAAGCACTCCATTCCCACTTAGTAGTTTTGTCTATGTCAGCTTTAGACCATATTCCTGCATTTATCACCGCAGGCCATGTATCATTATTAAGATAATCCAAATATGGAATGCCGTATATATCATTCCAGCTCTTTGTTTTAACTGTATTTATTTTAATATTATTATCATCATCCTTACAGGTGAGAGTCAAATCTCCCGGCGCTGTAAGTACCGGATAGGTCTTATTGTTTATTATACGTATGCCTTCCGCATAGTTCCCTCGTTTATACATAGTTCCTAAAGCAAGAGGATTTACTGTCAGTGTAGCTTTAAGTCCACTGATTGAATATTGAGGGAACGTCCAAACGGAATTATTACGTTCAGGTTTAAACGTACCTGTATATGTATCTGCGGCCTCGTCAAATGAGAATACGGCATAAGAACTCCAATATTTATCATTTGCTCCATCGGTCACTTGAACCGGGACATTATATCCTTGACGAACATAAATACTATGTTCACAATTAAGATTATGATAATGTATGATAATTTTGCCACATTCAGTTTCGTTCTTGCCAACTCCGGCAAAATTAATTTTAAAAGATATGGTAGATCCTGTTATTCCAATTATCTTTCCTCTTTCATACTTAGCATCCCCAAGAGGAGACAAAGTAAACGTGCCTCCTTGAAGTGGTTTGCTTTCATTTTCGGGAGTTGCTACCCAGGCTTCCCATACGCCCTTGGATATCAGAGGAGTAAACTCGGGATCGTTATAGTCATCAAGAGACATTAGGGTAACCGTAAATGGGGCTGTATCATTCCAAGTTCTCCATACAGCTTTTGGATTTACCATTCGCCTTGTCTGGAATACAGGGACAAATTTGACAATGGGATCCCCATCTGCATACTCAGCTGTGATTTTAACGACAGCTTTTCTATAATAACATTCATAGGGATTATTTCCGGAGAAGCCAGTAATATATCCCAAATCCTTAGGGAGGGTGAACATAGGAACATAAATCGTCACTGACTCATCGTCATTGAGTTCAGCTTTATAAGAATTACGTCCGGTCCTATCATTATTTTTCCCGGAGTTGAAAGTCTGAGAAACATTAGACAATTTGGTTTTATCAATATTATATACATTCTCATAAAGAGGTATACTATTGGCGGGACGTACTACTGTTCCGTTTGTCATTGTTTCGGCCCTATCTCCAACTCCATAGTAGAACGATTTCATACCCTCTCTTGTGTCAGACTGATCATAAAAGTTATCGATACCACCCGATTCATAACGCAAATTATACACACCTGTAGGAAGAAGTGTATTTTCATTTTCATAACCAGTAGGGGCTTGCAATCCAAGGAATCCTACCCATATAGGAGTAACTTCCCGATTCACCCAGTCCTCTGCTACTTCTCCATTTGTTTTATTGAGAATAGTGGATCCATAAGGAGTGCTTTTAGACGAACTGACAGAATGAAGACCATACTCATATTGAGATCCAGAATATACTTCCTTATTCCATTCAAAAGGAAGACCATTGTCTATGGTAATAGAAGATGGAGGCACATTGTCAGTTTCATCAGGATCATAAGGAGCCCAATTGTTTTCTACGACTTGCATAGTTACTTTAGTAGGATTCCCGGTTAGTCTGATGGGCATTTCATGCCTTACATTGTACAGATAAGACATTAAGAATTCATCTGGAGGATAGAGTCCGGGTTCATGATCTTCATACTCGATATGCCAGTCGGGCTGATTTGCGTAGCCCCGGAATTTGAGTGTGAGTTTGTAATGACGGTTACGAAGAGCATTATAATTGTAATCAGGATCCTGACCAAGCATAAAACGATACTTGATCGGGCCACTTGATAAATAACCGTCATAATTAGCCGTGTAAAATCCTTCTACTTCAATGTATGTACCACAAATCACTTCATCCTTATAGTCTTCTTTATCAGTTTGTCCTTCCGTTACTTTAAAGTCTTTTCCTACCTTATTCTTATCCTGATGTTTATCGTATGTTGGGTCGTTTGGATAATTACCTTGACAATTTTCATAAAAATAGAGAGCTTCCCCGGTTTCATGATGAGGCGTTTTTGGAATTTTTTTATTATCCTCAGTAATGTCATTTCCTTTGCCTGCGTCTTTAGAAGACTTATTAACTGGCATCCAATGACTACTAACATAAAGATAATCTACTTGGTCCGGAGCCACATCAAAGGGTGTGGATGAAACATCCCCCTCTGCATTATAATATATAGATTCACCCACAGAGATGATTGAATCAGTAATATTTTCAATTCCATCTGTCCTTTTAGCATATTTTACCTCTCCATTTTCGATTGTACTAAAAGGACTGTTGTTTGCTCCAAAATGACAATATTTAGGAATGTCACGTATTGTTGCTTTATTGATATATACAAATATTCCTTCATGAAGATCACGACCATCGTAGACGATTGTCACTTTCGAGGCAAGACGTTTTATCCATGCATGAAGAGTGGCTGAGTTGCGATTGATTGTCAGAAGAGGAGCCGTATCATCGTAGTCCTTTTGAGAATCTGTCGCGAGGCATCCAAACATTTGATCGTTTGTGCCTACTTCTCCCGGTTTATTATTCCACTGCACCTGTATAAGTTTAAGGGCATCAATCGTACCGGCATTATTTTCATCAAAATCCATATCCGGACAATTGGCTACGACATATATGTAGTATCTGCCGAAAGGAAGAGAGAAGTTGAATGTGGCTTTACTTGTCTTTTCTTCCGACTGATTGGGTTTTTCAGGATTATATGCGGCATCATTAGAAGAAGATGGCATATTTGTATTCGACTCTTCGATTTCTAAATTATTCTTCTCCTTTGTTAGTTTTATGTTATCATAGAATGTGCCATCATACTTGAAAACCACAAGCTGAATATCATTGATAGCTTTGATGGCACTACCGGCTGCTCTTGTACCATCAAGTGAGGATACAAGAGGATGGAATGAGACGGTAGCAGAAATTTGTGAATTACCATCGCCAATCATTCCGGGATCATACAGCAGATCATCTCTGCATGATATCATAGTGATGAGGCCGGTCAATATTAAGAACGTGAGATAAAATATATTTTTTTTCATTGCTGTATTCAAATAACAGTTTTATCTAAGCACTAAAAAAGATAATTTCAATTAGTCGCTACCTTAGTTTTCTCGTGTTTACGGGTTTTCCGTTTCCGGTGTCTCAGGATTTTCCGGAGTTTCTTCTTCTCCATTGCTTTTATCTCCCGGCACTAATTTATCGAAGCCAAATAGAGGTTCGAGTTCTACTCCGATATAGGGCACCAAGCGCACATTTGCATTCAGTTTATGCTCACCTGCAGAAATAATAACCAAAACATGGGTATTGCGTGGCAATCCACCATAAGGAAGGTTGTTTAGTTGCAAGCCTTCAAATGTCTCAGTGTCTCCATTGTCGAGCCATTTGACAGTAACATCCATAGTACACGTTCCCGTTATTTTTGTCTCCGGGAAATATGCGGGGGAATCATAAGTGAATATCCTATCTCCAGCTTTTAAGATACCGTCATATCTATCTTCATCAAGGATAGAATAATTATCTTCGTCTTCGTATTCTTGAGGCTTAATATTTATATTTGCAACGCCACTTACATCCGAAGGAGTTGAAAAATTGACGACCTGACGATCCAAAAAATCTAAATTTTTCGGTGGATAATATGTTAAATTGTGTGGAAAAAGATACTCTGATAATGCAGTAGAATGTATTTTTATATCAGTGATCTGATAGTCTTCCCCAACTTTATATGGGGCTTTGTCCTGAAAAATAAACGAGAATTTTACTGCTGTCCTTGTGACAAACATTGATTCCATCTGAGTAAAGGGACCCATATCATCAGTCCAATCTTCTGGAATCTCACTGATATCTACATCAAAAAATTCAGTCATTGGGACGTATGTCATTCCATTATCGAAGAGAGGTAGTCCGGCCTTAGATGCATTGATGGTCAGTATTGAAAATAACTGGGGAAAGATTCTATCCCCGGGGGCAAGTTCGGAGAAATCAAAATCTTCTGTATTCATCAAATCATATAAAGCAGCCTCATTTGCGATAAGATACAGGCGTCTTTTTCCACCCGGTTTGGTACGTAACCTTATATTTTTAACTTCTTGAGTTGACGATAGGTCAAATCCCTTAAGAAATTCGTTATATTCAACTTTATTATCATCCAGCATTATGACTCTGAGAGAATGGATATCTTCATAGGGAGGTATTCCAGGCTGGAATGAGAAAATTTGTTCAGACTGCTGTTCTTCATCTTCCTCTGCTCTACTCTGAGCCGAACCGGGAGCGAAACAATTATTAGCAGCCACAGTTATGCACAAATCGACATAGGCATTATCCTCCGCGACTATTGGCTCGGGTATGATGTCATGCGCCAAATCGTCGTTGCAACCACAATTCAGCACAGACAAAGCCACAATCAATATGTAGGTAAATTTCTTCACCGTTATTATCCATTAAAA
The DNA here is from genome assembly GCA_964634905.1 of uncultured Sangeribacter sp. GTDB lineage: Bacteria > Bacteroidota > Bacteroidia > Bacteroidales > Muribaculaceae > Lepagella. Next base: position 3,311 of record CAZWJO010000017.1, on the reverse strand, counting down.
TGATTTATACGTACGATCCAATCGTTGATGACAATGTGAGTCTTGACCCAATTGTTGCCCTTGTCAAGAAGGAAAATCATTGACCATCTGTTTTCACGGTCAAGATATTCTTGAGTTGACATCGACGAATAATGATCGCTTTTTAGGAGGGAGAGATAGTTGATGAGAGGGATTTGAAGCACCTCCCGGTTGTCTTCTTTAAGAGTGATACGGAGTATCGGGGAATTTTCAGTCACAAGACGAGCAAAACTGAATTCCGCATAGGCGAGGACATTTTCCGTGCCGTCAGGATTTAAACCGCCTGAGGCTTGGCCTCTTGTCCAAGGAGAGTATACTACTGGCTGAGTAGGGATGACATCATTGTTGCAATTCATGAGAGTGTTGTCGTCGGTAAGAGTATAATCAAAAAGACTGTCATCTACAGGCGAACCATCTACATGTTGAAGCAGAATACGGAGATTGTTAGTATCTCTGATCATAGATACAGTGTAGTCTCTGTAATCCATATCAGAGGTTTCAACCTGCGCATCTAAAGCGCCATAGAAAAGCGGATGCAATTCCTTCCCATCGGAAGTATCTACATAGCCAGGATTCATTTCTACTTCCAAATCTTGCCATGTGAAGTTTTGAGAAGGCCCGTTGAGGAAATGGAAAGATGATTTGTCACAGTCCATCCCTCCGTAAGCCAATAGATGATAATGGCCATCCCGGAGATTGAGAGTCATGCGATAGCTTTCATTTTCCAGTTCAGGTCGGGAGGCAGTATATGTATCAACATATCTGCCTGTCTCATCATAGACAAGAAGAGTGAGGCAGTCAACCTGAGATGGGAATGCATTGGCAAACTCCATATTGTAGTTGTAGACAAACCGCAGACGCAAGCCTCTCGGGCATTCATCGAGATCCTCATAAACAGCGTTGCAGGAAGATAGGCCGGCTACTGCCGACACTGCTAAGATAGCAGTGCCGACAAAAGCAGACTTTATTATTTTATTGAATGAATCCATTAAAAAAGCAGAATAGTGGTTTTTAAAGTATAGCGTGGTTTACACGTACAACCCATGGGAGGACACGAACCTGGAGACGGAAATATGCCTTGTTTGGCTCGTCGGGTTCTTCTGGATCTTCTGGATCTGGATCGTCATTAGGATTTTCAGTATGACCGAAATCGTTGATGGTTTCTACGTCAATTTTATAAACATTATTGCGGACTACTGCAAACTCCATTGGTCCCATAAGATCCGTACGACCGTTATCGTTATGACGGTTACGATAGATGTAGTAGCAATAGTATTTACCCCCATTAGGTTTGAATATCTTTAGACCTTCTCCACGTTCTGTCAAAGCCGTCTTCTGAAAATCCATATTTACTGTACTTGGGTCAATAGAACCATCCTCATTCATTGTTTCACCATTAGCTTTGGCTGCGGCATAGAATGCATCTGCCAATGAAGAAACAGGCATTTCTGCAACTTTTGTTTTAAGCATATCAAGGTCTCCGATAAGTTGACCATTATAACAGTAGATGTATTTAGTGCCATCTCCCATAATTTCTGTAAGCCCAGAATCAGCAGTTGGTTCAAGATAGCCCCGGAATACAATACAAGTAGTAGCGCCAAGACGTTGGTATTTAATTGTATTGGTAACTCCATCTGCATCATAACCAGGAATAGTATTTTCAGTGACATACTTCCAAATTCTATAACCTGTCTTATTGTCAGCAGTCCAATTCTCATCGTTGTCCTCGTCGTGGCCTGTCAAAGACAAAGCATCGTATGTAAAGCGATTAAAGGAGTAATTATAAGGAGGTTCAACATCATTGCCTGTTGGAAGACCATTATAGAGATAATTGTTTGTCATGAATGTATATGAAAGTGGAACAGTTACTTTGTTCGACGCCCCGGGGGACACAACGAAATTACTACTTGTTTCACCTTCACAAAGCTTTGAAGAAGTATCCATACCATTTCTTGAAACACGTGGGAGACAATAATAGCTGTTAGCCTCATTCATGAGAGCCATACCATCAAGGACTACATAACCCATCAGTGTCTTTCCTGTTTCAGTCTCATATTTAGGATTATTATTTTCATCTAATACTGGATTCCCATCTTCATCAACTACTGGTGTATTAATGGTATAATTATCGTAGATAGGATATCTATTTGCTACAGTCTCCCCTTCAACAGTTGTCTGGCGGAAGTCAAATCGAGCGGTTACACGTGATACGTCAACTGTTCCTAAGAAGAACGGATTTTCGGGTGTATTGTATTGACTCAAAAGATCTGAGGATGGTGGTATAGTGACAGATGTAAGAGAATGATTAGACATCAAGAAATAATTCTGTTCTGAAATCTGTGCGCTGTTCTCGCCTGTTATATGACCTACCAGAGTGTTGACTGCCTTAGCAGCTGTAATGACAGTTCCTTCATCGTTCTTTACAGGCTTGAGGTTGTTTACATCTTCTACAAGAATCATACTTGGGTTACAGAAAGCGAATACATATACTTCTTGATTTGCAAATTCAGCAATCTCTTCAGATTCAAAAGAAACAGTATACATTGGTTTTGATGGATTCCCTTCTTCCGTTTCACCCTCGGCAGGGGTCTGGCCTTTAGTGTCTGTTAGAGCACTTGCTACGTAGTTGTAATTGTCACCATCTTTAGAAGTAAGGACGATAAGAACTGAAGTAACAGAATTTTCATACTCCTTGCCGACTTCGAAACCAGCATCTGAGTTTCCATCTTGTCCAGTTGTTACACTTCTGGTAGAAGGCAAGGAAAGAGTGAGACGTGCGTATACATCGCCTTGTTTTTCCATTAATCCTCCACCGTTAGGGATGTTCTCATTGGAACATCCGGTGGCGAGCCCTACGAGGGCTATGCCACAAAGCAGTTTGCTTAGTTTGTTCATTGTGTAGAGTTTAGTAATTTATGTTAATTTATGATATTTCAATTGACTGTATTATTCCTCACTACCTTCAATATAGTAAGTGATAATTTCAGGGTTCTTTAGTTTCTCCATTGTAGAGAGGCGACGGGATGCTTTCTCTACACCAAGTTCAAGAGCCTTTTTGAAGAAGAATTCAGCACGTTCGATGTCACCATTCAATTCAGCAAGTGTGCCACGTGTATAATTGGCCTCGCCGCTTTCACCAGCGTAATTCAGCTTTTGTGATGCTCCTTCGATATCTCCTTTGCGCAAGAGTATGTTGGCGGCATTAATCGCAGCCTCTTGATCGTGAGGATATATTTCAGAAGCTTTGAGAAGCACCTCGTCAAATTCTTCGCTTCCCGGATCGTATGTCTCTG
>CAZWJO010000016.1:0-35631 GCA_964634905.1 uncultured Sangeribacter sp. | reverse complement strand
TCCCGGTAGTAATCCTCTACATCTGGTACGTCTGGGCCAAAATGAACGCCACCCCAATGACCCCAAAAGATATTGAAGAAGACCCCCATTCCTATTGACAAGTACTAAAACGAAAGCCAATACAGAGCTGATACAGCAAGCGAGAATACTCGCTTCCTCTAAAAAAAGACGCACTTCAAGTGCGTCTTTTTTCCCAATACAGATACCCAATAACCTCTCAATTATGCTTTACTCAAGCCTTCCGCCTGAAGTCTCTTTACCTCTTTGATACGCCATTCTGTATATTCGTTTTTATCTGGACTATGTCATGTGTGGTTCCGGAAGCGGTCACAAAATCTGCTCCGACCTACTTGAAAATATCTGGAAGTATTTATTCAATCTAAGAGGACATATTATTTCTCAGGTATAACCGGAGGTGCCCAGAAAACATCTGGATCAGTGGTTTGTATGTCATAGGATCCACCGTATGAAATTCCTTCTGGGACCAGATAAACCCTCTTCCCTTTTTCTACCGGAACACTTCGGCAACTTAGCGTCCCCTCAGGTTCTGCCTGATTTATGGTATTGCAGCCTATGATATAGAGATTTTTAGCCATGTACTCCTTCAGATAGTGATCAACAGTCTGGTCGTTCTCATGATTCCAGTTTGCATAATCGTTGATAACGAGAGGCTCATCCGCAATAAGACGCTTTCTCACCTCTTCCGGACTAAGCATCACACCATTCTCATCCGTCACCCAAGCATCGAAAGTAGGATCAACCCATACCCATTTCTTGAGGTCTCTGCTCCATGCAGTTGCAATTATGTGGCTGTCAGAATCCAATTCGTAAAATTTAGGTAGACATACAAGGAATCTGGCGGGAATACCCTCTGCAAGCAGAACCTCGGTAAGCATCACAGCCATGAAGTAACAGTTGAGGCTCCGGTTTTCCTTCTTGCAGATATCATATAATGCGCCGAAGTTAGCAGGCACTTGCGGAGCCGGAGCACTGCCATTATGCCTCACTGATTCATGTACGAAATGCAACAGATTCTTTATGCGACTTAGTTCGTCGCCATTCCCGGCAACGCTGTCGAGATTGAACCGAAGGCGGGTTACTGTAAGAATACTGTCGGACGGCTCAGAATAGGTAAAATCAATTCTCTGCCCTGTAGAGGATGTGTAGGGAGCGCTTTTCTTCAGCAAATCGAGTTTAGGCAGGTTGAAATCTGGATCGACATAAGGCCCGGTGACAACCCATCCGGCATACAAATCCACGGCATCGCAGTTGTCTAGTAAGCTCTTTATATAATCCTGTGCCAAGTATGCCTGTTTAAAAGAATTTTCACCAATCTCGCCTGCGAGCGATTTCTTTACCCACTGAGCAAGTTGTTTCATCTGAGGCATAAACTCCTCCTTTCGGGCGACAAACTCATCGTAGGGAAGAACAGCTATATCAGCTCTGGATTTGTTTAAAATTGCTCCGTTGATTTCATAGCCCCTGAAGGAAGGGCATTCTTTAACTTCATCAAATTCCCATTGAAGTACTAGCCCGTTTATATAAACATGCTCTGCTTTGGGGCATTTGTTAAGAATCGGCCAGCCTGAAGTAAATATTACAGGTCCGTTGAAATTCACTGTGCGCAATTTCGGACAATCGTAGAAAATCAGACCATCGGTATAACCCACGACACCGATGATATCCAAGGTTTCGAGAGCGGGCCAGTGGCGTAAAGCTGTTCCGGGAAGATAAGAGACATCTCCGTTAATGACAATATGCTTCAGATTCGGGAAATTATTTACATTGAGATCGGGTAATATATCAATATCCCCGTCGATTATCAATTCTGTGATATTATCTGTATCGGTAAGCTTTTCGAGCCCATAACTTTTGACTGTCACTTTATGCGCACTCACGCTCATGAGAGCATAGACGGAGATAAGAACCATTAATATACGTTTCATAATAATATATTTAAAATTTGAAATAATCAGTTAATCACTCTTTATTCAATATAGAGGCTGCCTCTATAAGTAGCGCATAGTGTGCCGTAAACTGAAAAGTTACAAAAAAACCGCAGAAGAAGTTCTAATAAGAATTAGATAACGTCCATCGGCGATAACGGCCGGTATGCCGATGGACGGAGTTATTGTTTAGATGTCCACATGTTTTTCTTATGTTTGGGTTTCTAAATTAAGATTAACCTCGTGCATTTCTGAAAGTCCCCTATGCCTTACGTTAGGATGGGATTAGTGAGAAATTCGGTTCTTAGATTAATCTGGATGTAAAAGTACAATAAATATTTTATATATTCAAATAATATACCTCAAAATTTTTCTTCACTATTTCTATTTGCCATAATGTCTTGGACAGTATAAGAATTGCAAATTTAGTCATAATATTTTGGATTCAGGACATTATTGGCGTTTTTTTATTAATTTTGCATTATGAAAGCAGAAATTGATACCTATAGTCTTCCGAATGGCTATATTGAATGGCGGAATAAAATCGAAAATCTCATTGAGTAAGCTAAACTCAATGCGGCTATCCATGTGAATACAGATATGCTGTCATTGTATTGGAGCATTGGTAGTGACATTATCCGAAAGAAGAAAGAACTTGGCTGGGGAGCACAAGTAATCGAACAGTTATCCGTGGATTTAACACGCAAGTTTCCTGAAGATAAAGGCTATTCTGTGCGAAACTTGCACTATATGAGGCGCTTCGCAGAGAATTATCCAAACTTCCAAATTCTGCAAGTGCCACTTGCAGAATTTAATGGTCTGCCAATTTTGCAAGCGGCACTTGCAGAATTGGCTGCCGGGAAAGATTATGTTGAGATTCCATTGTCAACCATAAGCTGGTATCATCACATATCTTGGCTCCCAAAAATCAAGAGCAACGCAGAACGTGCTTTCTACATACTTGAAACTACACGCAATGGGTGGAGCCGGGATGTTATGGTCTCAAAAATAAACGGCGGCTATATGAATGCTGTGGGGAATGCAATCACGAATTTTTCACGAACCTTACCCGATTATCAGTCAGATCTTGCTCAGTACGCTTTCAAAGACCCGTATAATTTCAGTTTCATAGGCACTATGGCCTTGCAACACGAGCGGGACATTGAAAATCGCGTTGCAGAGCGTATGACCGAATTTCTGCTTGAATTAGGACATGGATTTGCCTATGTCGGCAGACAATACAATGTTGTGGTTGACGGTGATGACTATTACATTGATATTCTTATGTATCACCTGAAATTACATTATTATGTGGTGGTCGAATTGAAGGCTGTCGAGTTTATTCCGGAGTTTGTCAGCAAACTGAATTTTTATATTTCCGCCGTCGACGAATATGTGAAAGCACCGGAGGACAAGCCAACAATCGGACTTTTGCTTTGCCGCAGCAAAAGCAATAAGAAGGCTGAGTTTGCACTGAGGGGAATTCCACAACCGATGGGGATAGCCCAATATGAAACTGAAAAACTGTTCAATGATGTTGCATCGGCACTTCCAACCATAGAAGAGATTGAAGATGATCTGACTAATGGCAATGACTCAGGAAATAGCAGATAAGGTGCATACATTCAAAGAGCCATTTGCACGTAATATTTATCTGCAAATGTGCGCACATTCTCACGTGGAAAAGGATCCTCAACCACCCAAACGTGTATTGCCGTTCAGTCGTATTCTTGATCATCATATCATTGTCAATGAATATGGTTATCGGATGGTTGACGATATTCCAATGCCTGCAAGTTGGGCGAAGAAATATATTGTGAGGGGTTTTTTGAAATCTTTCTATCCCGAATATCGCTTTGACAGCTCGACTGAATGGGATTTTGCTTATGTGCTTGAACAGGATCCGAAGGTGATCAAATGGTTGCGGCCTGTTCCTCAGCAATTCAATATATACTGGGCTGATGGCTCCAAAAGATACGAGCCGGATTTCATCGTAGAGACTGAAGATGCAATTTATATGTGTGAAACTAAAGCTGAGAAAGACATGAAGGCAGAAGACGTTCAAAAGAAAGAGGAAGCCGCACGTGCTTATTGCTCAGTAGTCTCAGAGTATCATACTGGACATGGTGAGAAACCATAGAAATACGTCAAAATTCCCCATACCGCCGTTATACGCAACTTTTCCTTAGACTTTGTAATTAGCAAGTCCAACTTATTCATCTGATTAAGTATTAGGGTATAACGAAACCAATTATGTATCATGGTTCGGATTTCATAATTTATTTCGTAAGATAAGGGTCGAACACATAAAAACAGTATTAACTTTGCAACCGGAAACGAAATCCAACGGTTGCCGATGCTCGCGGCAATAAGGCCTATGGCAAGTAAGTATATGGAGTCCAGGCGAATAAGAGCCCTAATGTCCTTCATCCCAATTATCGTTGACAACAACGAAAACGTTGAAAACGACGACAACGATGAACACCGCCCCTCCCGGGGCAAGGGAACCCTCCTAAGTAACCGACCCCTGTCAACTTGACAACTTGACAACCCCAAAGACTACGCCGTCCGCTTCATCCCCACAGGCTTGAGAGTCCTACGCAACGGAATAGACAGACGTGTCTGTCGCAGGTGAATGCTCATCTACCTTTGGACGGAAGTTCCTCATGTGTACTCCTGAGGCTCATACATGCCCATACATGTGCTGTCCTCGGATCGCCCCAAGTTTCTCACCAAGACAAGGACAAGCATCCGATGAGTCAGAATAAGTCTACAAGCCTGCAACAACCCGAAGGCGCAAGGGGAATTCAAAACGCGCCGCCAATGCTATATGAGTCGTGGCCAAGGGATTCTCCAGAGGCTCAAACATGCCCACTCCCAAATCCACACTCACGAAAAAAAACTGCGTTCCCTGCTCTCTGCGCTCTCTGCGTGAAATCCAAGCAAAACGCACCACGCAAAACGTATTACGCATTGGCCAAAAGTGTATCGACCCTGACGGCAGCGACATAATCATGCCTTCCGAAAACATCAGTCGCAGCTCTATACACTATATAATGTATATACATAACCCATCATGCATTATAATTAGCTTTACATCGAAGCAGAGCTAATTATGCATTATGCATTATGAATTAAAATTACGCACAAAGACCGGACTTTGGTGACAGGTCTAAGTGCTTTTTTTATACCCCTATCCTTAATCCCATCCGGTTATCTGTGTCAAATCATAATCCCTTAAACATAGAATCTTATGAACCTGTACGCATTTACAAACTGCCGTTGTGAAATTCTTGCGGTAATTATCTTCCTCAATGGCGGTAGGAAAGAAATCTAACGTGCAAATTCCGGTGAGGATCATCCAGTCATTCCTGTCAAATCTATCCAATTTTAAGTATGGTGGGTGTTACAACTTGCTTTTATAACTTATCGAATAGCAAAGTGTACTAAAAATAAGGATAAAGATAGGGAATATGCTTAAACATCCAGACAACTTTCTTTGTTTGACAGATATATAAGGAAACAAATATTATGATTGAGCAAATAGGCATATATAATTATAAATCGATTCGTGAAGCAATAATCCCTTTACGTAAGATAAATGTCTTGATAGGAGAAAATGGAGCTGGGAAAAGTAATTTCATTTCATTTTTTGAGATGATAAAGGCTCTATATGACCAGCGTCTTGGCTCTTATATGCTCTCCAATGGGGGTGTGGAAGCTCATTTATATAGAGGACGTAAAGGTTCTAATGCCATTAAAGGTATTATCGATTACAAGAATGAGAATGCTTTTTTCTTCGAATTGAGACCCACTGTTGACGATAAAGCATATATTGAAGAAACTGGATATTATCATAATATTCTCAATGAGCAAAAAGATTATTCCCAATGGAACCGAATAATGTGGGACAAGATTGAGTATGAGTCCAAAATTTCGGAGTCATCTCTTGCCAAGCCTATTCAAATAATTCTTGAAAGTTTTGTTGTGTATCATTTTCAAGATACGAGCAAGACATCTCCGATGAGGCATCCTTGTCATATAGATGATAATGTGATGTTGCGACCAGATGCTTCAAATTTGCCAGCTATACTATACAAACTTAAAATGACAGATGAAGTTGCTTTTCGTTTCATCGAAGGAATTATACGCTCTACATTCCCATATTTTAAGCGCTTCATACTTCAACCGATGAAGACTGACAATTCGCGTATTAAACTTGTTTGGGAAGAAATAGACTCTGAGATGTATCTTGATGCGTATGCACTTTCAGATGGAACTTTACGTTTTATAGCATTAACTACTCTTTTGCTTCAGTCTGAACTGCCCGGAACTATAATTATTGATGAGCCTGAACTTGGACTTCATCCTTACGCTATAGCTAAGCTTGCAGCTTTGATTAGAAGAGCTTCTTTTAAGTCTCAGATTATAATTGCAACTCAATCAGTGAATCTTATTGATAATTTTTCAATAGATGACCTGATTTTAGTTGGACGACGTGATGATCAGTCGGTTTTCAATAGACCAAATGAAAAAGACTTTTCTGTTTGGCTTGAGAACTACTCGGTGGGAGAATTATGGGAAAAGAATGTGTTATCTTCAAGACCATGACTAAAAGACTATATATCATTGTTGAAGGTCAGACGGAGCAAGGATTCGTTTATGACTTGATGGCTCCATTTTTTCTGAAATATGGTATTTATGTTTATCCTGTACTAATACAAACAAGTAAAGGACATAAAGGAGGTTTCGTAAGTTATCAACATCTTAAAAATGATATAAATAGACTTCTGAAATCGCAAGGACAAGACATAATTGTGACTTCATTTGTCGATTTCTTTCGCTGTCCTGAGCTCCCAGATAAGGAATCTTGGCGCTATATCTCTGATCATAGACTGCAAGTGGAGGAAATGGAAAAAGCCATAAAAAGGGATATGGATGATAGAAGGTTTTATCCATATATTCAACTTCATGAATTTGAAACTGTCTTGTTTTCCTCGGATATTGGATTTAAGATGTATAATGATGATATAATTAACCAACAAATACACCAAATCATTGAGTCCTATCCTAATCCCGAAGATATAAATAGTACTCCTGAAGGAGCTCCATCTAAAAGGATATTGAAGATTATACCAGATTTCGATAAAGTGACGAATGGGATACTCTTAGCTCTGGAAATAGGAATAGATACTATTCTCGAAAAGTGTCCTCACTTTAGGAATTGGGTAAATACTTTAATCGGACTTTGTAAAGAATGATTGTAAAATATAAAATTAGTGGATTATGCCGGTATTTAAGAGAAAGAGAAGTGAGAGAACTGAGGGGAGTTTGATTCAGGATGCGCTGGATTTAATAGAAGAAGTCAGGAGACAATTGAATGTGTTTAAGGGATTTGATGTGGAATGGATTACGGATTATTTGGAGGATAAGGAGACGGATCTGCTCTTGTATCCTTCGGTGGAAGAGTATGAGCAAATCCGTGATAATTTGGAGATGATTCAAGAAAAGCTTGAAGAAATTGAAGAGGATTATGATTTGGAAGATGAGGCAGAGGATGTCCAGGATGAGCTGGAGGATTTGGAGTGTGAATTAGATTAAAAACCAAGCCTCCTGATGAGGGATGCTTGGTTTTTGTCGGATTATGATTTGTCGCGCTCGTGGGGTGAGTGCGCTGTATTGGGCTGCCCAGTGAGCCTGCTTTCTATGATTATAGGGTTTTGAGGGCGGCGGTGACGTTCTTTTCGATGCGGTCGGAGAGGTTGTCGCAGGGCTGCTTGTCGAATTTGAGGCCGGTGATGTGCTCGTAGAGCTCGATGTAGCGGTCGCTTACTTCTTCACAATATGCATCGGTCATTTCAGGCACCTTCTGTCCTTCTTTGCCCATAAAACCGTTGGCGATCAACCATTGGCGTACAAATTCCTTGCTGAGTTGCTTCTGGGGAAGTCCCTTTTCGAAGAGTTCCTGATATGTGTCTGCATAGAAATAACGGCTGGAGTCGGGTGTGTGGATTTCGTCGATGAGGATTACTTTGCCGTCGAGAAGTCCAAATTCATATTTGGTGTCTACGAGGATGAGTCCGCGTTCGGCAGCCATCTGTGTGCCACGCTCGAAAATGGCGAGGGCATATTTTTCAACTTGATTAAGCACTTCTTCGCTTACAAGTCCCTGGGCAACGATTTCATCGTGGGAGATGTTGAGGTCATGACCTTCGTCAGCTTTGGTAGTAGGAGTAAGAATGGGGTGGGGGAGTTTCTGGTTTTCCTTCAGTCCGTCAGGAAGAGCTATTCCACATATCTCACGAGCTCCTGAAGCATAGTCGCGCCATGCGCTGCCAGCGAGGTATCCGCGAACGATCATCTCAATCTTTAATGGCTGACACTTCAAGCCGATTGTCACCATTGGATCGGGAACAGTCACAAGCCAGTTTGGTACGATGTCTTCTGTGGCTTTAAGGAAATGGGCAGCGATTTGGTTGAGAACTTGACCTTTGAAGGGGATGCCCTTCGGAAGGATAACATCGAATGCTGAGATACGGTCGGTAGCGACCATCACAAGATATTTGTCGTTGATGTCGTATACATCACGGACTTTGCCGTGATAGACTGATTGTTGGCCTTCGAAGTTGAAGTTGGTGTTTGTTAGGGTTTGCATTTTAATATGTATTTTATTAGTCTAATTAGTCCAATTAGTCCAATTAGTCCAATTTGATAAATGTTTGTCAGATTATTACCGGATGGAGAATTCGCAGCCACAGTAAGTCTGGTTGTAGAAGTTCATTTCCTTGATGATTTGGACTCTGCGCTCTGAAAGGCCTCCTTTGCGCCAGTTTTGGGTCCAGAATGTGACTTCGGGGATGTCTTCACATGCAGCTAATCCGGCGGCTTCTATCTGTTCTAAGCTTTTCCATCGGCTTGATGCAAGGGTAGTGGTGATCACCCTGAACCCATTGTCGCGGGCATATTCGGCAGTCTTGCGTAATCGCATCTTGAAGCATTTTAGGCAACGGCCTCCTCTCTCAGGATCATTCTCCAGTCCCTTTACAAAAGAGAGCCAACCGTCATGGTTGTAGTCGGCATCGACTATCTCCAATCCGAGTGAGTCTGCGTAGCGGGTACATTCATCCTTACGCTTGAGATATTCCTCAATTGGATAGATATTGGGATTGCAGTAGAAGATGGTCGGCTTAATGCCATGTTGGATCATGCATTCCACAATAGCGGAAGAGCACGGGGCGCAACACGTATGCAATAGCACCCTATCTTCACCTCCAGGAACCTTCACCTCAAACTTCTTCTTCACGATTAGAGAAAAATTAATTCAAAATTCTAAATTCAAAATTCAAAATTATGATTTTACATTGCAAAAGCATTGAAGCCACCGTCTACAACAGCTACTGTGCCCGTCACGAAAGTGGAGGCATCAGAAATGAGATATTGGATGGTGCCGCAAAGTTCTTCCGGCTTGCCAAAGCGTTTGAATGGAGTCTGGCGGATTACGTCGGCACCACGTTCTGTCAACGAACCGTCTGGGTTGGTGAGGAGTGCACGGTTCTGGTTTGTCAGGAAGAAACCGGGGGCAATGGCATTAATGCGGATAGCTGGAGTGAATTTGGTAGCGACCTCATTGGCAAGGAAGGCTGTAAAGTTGCTTATGCCTGCCTTAGCTGCTGCATATCCACAGACGCGTGTCATGGGGCGGAAGGCTGCCATGGAAGAGAAATTGACGATTGCGCCCTTGCCTGCTTCCACCATAGGCTTCAGGAAAACTTGTGTTGGGATGACTGTACCGGTAAGATTGAGTCCGAGCACCTTTTCAAACTCCTGCACTTTGAGGTCGAAGAAATTTCCGGTGGGAGCGATTGTTGCCCCTGGCATATTGCCTCCCGCAGCGTTGAGAAGGGCATCTACTTTGCCATATTTGGCCAAGATTTCCTTGCAGTTTTCTTCAACTTTTGCTGTGTTCATCACATCAGTGACATGGAAGATGGCTTCGCCTCCTTTAGATGTGATTTCTGCAATGATCTTGTCGCCTTCCTCTTTGCGACGACCCATAAGAACTACTTTTGCTCCTTCAAGAGCAAGGTATTCGCCGATGCATGCACCGAGGACGCCTGTGCCACCCGTGATGACTACAACTTTATCTTTTACTGAAAATAATTCGTTCATGGTTTTATTGGTTTATTGAGTACAAAATTAGAAAAAAAATGAGGATTTTGCAAAAATATTGGAGGTTTTATAGAAAATGTTTGTAGAAGAGAATATAATTTTGTAATTTTGTAGGAGATTCAGTAGTATCTTCCATAAAGCGCCTCTCCGAGGCTACAAAGCTTTTCTGATAGATACCCCAGACTGAAGTCTGGGGTTTTTGCATAATATCAGGTCTCCAACCTGAAATCTACTTTATGAAGCATGGAATATATGAAGATTTTTAAGTATTTATTATTTAAACTAATAGATTCTACAGGTATATGAGTGACAGAGTTTTTATATTTGACACGACGCTTAGAGATGGCGAACAGGTGCCCGGGTGTCGTCTGAATACTCAAGAAAAAGTTGAGGTAGCAAAGAAATTGGAAGGATTGGGTGTCGATGTCATCGAGGCTGGTTTTCCCGTTTCAAGTCCAGGCGACTTCACTTCGGTAGTGGAAATCTCAAAGGCGGTGACATGGCCTACAATATGTGCTCTCACAAGAGCAGTCGAAACTGACATTAAGATAGCAGCAGAGGCACTTCGCTATGCTAAGCGTCCGAGAATACATACCGGAATCGGCACTTCCCCCTATCATATAAAATATAAATTCAATTCTACTCCGGAAGAGATTCTGGAGAGAGCAATCGCGTGCGTCAAGTATGCCAAAAAGTTTGTCGAGGATGTACAGTTCTATGCAGAGGATGCCGGACGCACCGACAATGAGTATCTTGCCCGTGTGGTAGAAGCTGTCATCAAAGCAGGTGCAACTGTTGTCAATATCCCTGACACTACCGGTTACTGCCTACCAAGTGAGTTCGGAGAAAAAATCAAGTATTTGATGGAGCATGTAGATGGCATTCATAATGTGACAATAGCTACCCACTGCCACAACGACCTCGGTATGGCAACCGCTAATACACTATCGGGTCTCATGAATGGTGCGCGGCAGGCTGAAGTGACAATTAATGGCATCGGTGAACGTGCAGGAAACACTTCTCTTGAAGAAGTTGTGATGATCCTCAAATCACATTCCGAGCTTAACCTTGACACGAATATCAATGCAAAGAAGATCGCCTCTGTCAGCCGCATGGTGTCGAGCATGATGAATATGCCAATCCAACCCAACAAAGCGATCGTAGGGCGCAATGCATTTGCACATTCTTCGGGTATTCATCAGGATGGTGTGCTTAAGAATCGTGAAAGTTATGAAATCATTGATCCGAAGGATGTCGGTATAGATGAAAATGCAATCGTGCTGACAGCGAGAAGCGGACGCGCTGCTCTTAAGCATCGTCTCGAATCACTCGGCATCCACATGGAAAAAGAGGCTCTTGACAAGTGTTATGAAGATTTCTTGAAACTTGCTGACAAAAAACGCGAGGTAGTGGATGAAGATGTTCTGATGCTTGCTGGCGAACATCGCTCAGCACGCAACCGTATTAAGCTCGATTATCTGCAAGTGTCAAGCGGTGTAGGTATACGTCCGGTGGCGAGTGTAGGACTCGATATAGCGGGAGAAAAATTTGAAGCATGTGCTACAGGTAATGGACCTGTGGATGCCGCTATCACTGCCATAAAGAAGATTATCAGCAGGAAGATGCTAATTAAGGATTTCCTTATCCAGGCGTTTGACAAGGGCAGCAACGATGTCGGAAAGGTGCACATGACAGTAGAATGTGACGGAGTCAACCACAATGGTTTTGCAGCCAATAGCGATATCATCGCAGCATCCGCAGAGGCATTTCTTGACGCTGTGAATAAAGTCACTCGGCCGATAGCCAAAGATTAGAGATTAAATATTAGAGATTAAATATTAAATATTAAAGATAGGTTCCAATGGAAAATCATGCGAAGGCATGGTGGCGCTTGAGAAATCTTGAGGAATCTTGAGAAATCAAGAATATAATATAAGATAAATCAAAGATATGAAGCTGAAGATAGCGGTGTTGCCTGGGGATGGGATCGGGCCGGAGATATCACGCGTTGGCGTGGAAGTGATGAAAGCTGTGGCTGAAAAGTTTGGTCATGAGTTTGAGTTTAATTATGGCGTAGCCGGGGCTGCCGCTATTCGGGCTACAGGAAATCCATTCCCGGAGGAGACTCTGAAGCTTTGCAAAGATTCAGACGCTGTGCTCTTCTCAGCCGTCGGAGATCCTGAATTTGACAATAATCCTAAAGCCAAGGTGCGTCCGGAGCAAGGACTTCTCGCTATGCGCAAGCAGCTTGGACTTTTTGCCAACATCCGTCCAATACAGACATTCCCGGGACTTGAAGATAAATCTCCATTGAAGAGGGAATTGGTAGAAGGAGCAGATTTCGTATGTGTCCGTGAACTTACCGGAGGAATGTATTTCGGCGAGAAGTTTGAATCTGAAGACAAAGCATACGACACCAATCTTTATACGCGTCCGGAGATTGAGCGAATTTTGAAGGTGGGTTATGAGCTTGCTTCAAGACGCAGAAAACATCTGACAGTAGTGGATAAAGCCAACGTGTTGGCATCGAGCCGTCTATGGCGCAAAGTAGCGCAAGAGATGGAAAAGGAATGGCCTGATGTGACGACCGATTATATGTTTGTAGACAATGCTTCTATGAAACTGATTCAGGACCCTCGTTTCTTCGATGTCATTGTGACTGAAAATACATTTGGCGATATCCTTACAGATGAAGCGAGTGTAATTAGCGGGTCGATGGGATTATTGCCATCTTCTTCTATCGGGGAGAGCACCCCTGTCTTTGAACCCATCCATGGCTCATGGCCCCAGGCAGCAGGGCTTGACATTGCCAATCCACTTGCTCAGGTGCTTTCTGTGGCGATGCTGCTTGAGCATTTCGGTCTTGCAAAGGAAGGGAAGGCCGTCAGGGATGCAGTTGATGCATCAATAAAGGATGGTATAGTGACTCCCGATCTTGGCGAAGGCGGCCAGTCGGAATACGGCACCCAGGCCGTAGGAGAATGGCTTACTTCCTTACTAACTTCCGGCGAAGCCTAATGTAAAGGATTACATATATAATAAGAAGAATTGCCAGGGCAGACGCTATAATTGTGAGTGTCTGCTCAATTTTTATGTGCTCCCTGTTTGTGAGACGCTTTTCCTCTTGTTTTGATGAGTTGTAAAGCAAAGGGGCATTGATAATGCTGTCTCGCAGCATTATTTCTCTTCTCATGGTTATTTTGCGCATACTGTCGATCTCGTTTGAGTGCACGATAAAGCGCTCCATAGACTCTATATATGTCTTTTGGTCGTTGATAGCTTTTGAAGCTTCAATGAGCATCGCATTGTATTTTTGCTTATTATAGGATGAAAGATCTTTGTCTTCCAACATTCCTTTTAATGCTGGAACAGCTTTTTCATATTGTTTTGTAGCCATGTAATAGAAAGCGAAGGCTTCTCCGTGATTGTCCATGGCTTTCTTGACATCCGCATCCCTATTATACAGCATTACGATACTATCATGTATGGATTCTATTTCTTCGTCAGTGAGGGCTGGATAGTTGCTCATCATGCGACGATAGCTAATATATTTACTTGTATCGTAATTGCGGAATTTACGGTTTTTCTTGACATACATTTGTTGAAGCTGATCAATGATTTCAAGAAGCTTTCTATCATATATGATTGCCTTTTCAAGATTTCCATTCATTCTTGAATGTATCATTGCAGCGCTGGTGTAGAACTGATTCTTTAGAGGGTAATCACTGGCGGGAAGCTCATCCACAAGTTCTCCGTAAGTGTCAAGGCTCTCCTTGAAAAGAACTCCATCTGCATCTACTCCGAGATACTGGATAATCTGGTAGAGGATGGAGATTTTGTCATAGATGTCTTTCCCTTCAAGATTGTGAGACTTAGTAATGCTGTCGAGTAGCATTTTTTGAAATTGGGTGTCTTTGGGATTTCTACTTTTGCGTACTATATGCTGATTTGTGATGAAGGTTTTAGTTGCCGCCCGAGCGTCTTCATTCGTAATTTTATCAGTCAGTTTGAGTAAATGTTGTATCATCGAGTCATTAGCTGAATAAAAGGAGCTTAAATTCCTGAGCATATCGAGTTGGGCATTGACGTTATTGGCTCTTCCAGCCGTATGATAGATTTCCCAAGCAGTCTTAATCTGACCTTGCCTGTTAGAAAGATCGAATATATAATAAAGAATTCTCAAACTGTCTTTAGCTGTTGTTGTGGTCTTTAGTTGTTCGGAGTATTTTTCAATAAGCATTTGCTTCCCCGGCTTGGCATCAGCGTAAGCCGAACGTATGCCAGTGAAGATTAAAAGTAAGGTTATGAATAATTTAAAATTTTTCATCTGTGCGGTCAGTTTTGAAAAGCAAAATTAATCACTTTTCTCAATAGACGCAATATAATTGTATTAAAGTTTTATTACAGATTTGTTACGTTATGGTAAATAAAGCTGAGTTTGAGAGTAATAAATTCGTTTTCATGAAGCGCCTCTCAGATGCTACAGATTGATATGATTAAAACCCCAGATTGAAGTCTGGGGTTTTTGCATTATATCAGTGCTACAACCTGATGGTCGGTTAAAGCCGATATAGGTAAAAGAGAATATTTTTAATGGGTATTGAGGGAGAGGCGATAGGGCGGGAGGGCGTCAGGTTTCACAGTAAGAGTGATGCGTCCGGAGTCTCGGGTGCTTCGGAGGATTACGGTGGCAGTTCCATTGTGTAGGCTACGTGAGTTACCAGTCATTAATTCGTCACTGCTCAAGTTCCCGTTGATGACACCTACAATCTCTGCGGGACCGTCGACTTCAAACGTCAGGAGATTATTGGCTCCTTTGTCTATCAGACCTTTAGCATCTACGGCTGTAATCTTTACGTGCTGGAGGTCTGTGCCATCTGCTTTCCAGTTCTTGTTGTCGGGTGAGGCTGTCAGTTTCTTTGCTTGACCGTGGGTGGAGAGGGTGTGGCGAGCCACTTCTTTTCCTCCCTTGTAGGCAATAGCTTCAACTTTACCTTTTTCATACGGAACATTTTCCCAAAGAATACGGTTGCGTGCTTTGGCATTTTCAATGTCATTGCGTTTCTTCCCGATACTTTTTCCGTTCACTTTCAATTCCACTTCATCGCCGTTGGTGTAAGTAAAGAGATTCACGTTTGTTCCGGGCATGAAGTTCCAACTGTCGGTAAACTTACGTCCACCCATTGTCACACCGTTCCATTGTGTAGTTTCCGATGTCTCAAATGGAGCGATATAGACGAGCGGCTCTTCCGGCTTGAAGAATGATTTCAGGAAATAAGCCATGGGCTTTGGATTAAGAGAAATGTCAAATACGCCTTGTGTCCATCCTTTCTCGGGCCATCCTTGCGATTCGCCGAGATAGTCAATCATTCCCCAATATGCAAGACCAATTACCTTGTCAAGGTCCATTTCAAAGAAGTTGGGTCCCATATTGCTTGTATTGGCCTCACTTTGATAGAACATCATCCAAGGATAACGTTTTGAATCCCCCGGGAAGTACATATATCGGTAGTTGTAGGCGGCAATATCAGTATGTTCTACGAGTGGCGCAGGAAGAGAATCGGTATGTTCGTTGCGTCCACGCGGATGCATAGCTACAGTAACGAGGCGTGTAGAGTCATATCTTTGGAGAAGCTCTTTTTGGAGTTTGAATGGTGTGATTCCCCAGTCGTTATAAGGGAGATCCGGAATTAGCTGAAGTTCATTTCCAAGGCTCCAGAAGACTACACTTGGGTGATTTCGGTCTCTTTTGACCCATTCAGGCACATCATGTTGCCAACGGACTTCCCATGGAGTGCGACCGCCGGCATATTGCTGAGTCCACTTGTCATAAAGTTCATCCACTACGAGAATCCCGTACTCATCGCATAGGTCGAGGAAAGACTCGCTGTAGGGATTATGGGAAGAACGGATATGGTTAAAACCGAAATCCTTCAACATCTTGATTCGCTTTCCCATGGCAGCAGGATAAGCGGCTGCACCGAGAGCACCAAGGGTATGATGGTTGGCTATACCCTTAAGAAGCACCTTCTTGCCATTGAGTTTCATGCCGAATTCGGGAGAGAATTCTACTTCACGGATACCGAAACGTTCGGTCGCAGTGTCAGCTACCGTGCCATCGGGACGGTAGAGGGTTGCTTTCAGAGTATAAAGGTACGGATTTTCAGTATCCCAAAGGTTGACATTTTTGAGAGTAATGCTGTCAAGAGGAAATTCCCTTATGTGTTGGCGAGGATGGCTCCAATGTTTCTGAATCTTAGAGTAGACAGTGTTACCATCTTTGTCGACAATGTCGATGCCGACAGTAATACTATCAGTCTTTATGAATGTAGCCAGCTCTCCGCCGACAAGGATCGTAGATTTGTCTTCCTTTGCTACAGGCGTAGTTATGTATAGAGAATTACGAGTGAAATATTGTTTTGGGTCACCCACTTTGATATTGACATCCCGGTAGAGTCCTCCTCCTGTATACCAGCGTGAATTATCCGGGTTTCCAGTGTCGGCTTTCACTGCGATAACGTTTGGCTCTCCATACTTCAGCTTCTTGGAAATATCAGATTCAAAACCGAGATAACCGTAATCAGTGCCACCGATACGTTCGCCATTGAGATATACATCACCGACAAGCATGATACCCTCAAAGTCGATTAGAACGCGTTTCCCATCCCAAGAAGGATCGGGAGTGAATGTCTTGCGATACCAACCTTCTCCCATTTCCTTAAAACCGCGGGAGCTTAGTTTGCTTGCGATGTTTGCCATAAGGTTTGACTTATCGCCGGTGTCTCCTTCTTCGGGTGCCACCCAAGGTTGGCCGATCTGGTAATCATGAGGTAGATTGACTGTTTGCCATCCTGATTCATCAAAATTCACAGCCTCGGCTCCAGAAATGGTGCCAGGCATGAATTTCCAGTCGAAATTGAAGTTGATTGTTTCCTGAGCGATTCCACCTAAAGACAAACATGCCATGCAAACAAGGGAGAAAATATGTTTTCTGATCATTATTCGGTGTATTTAAGTGATTTTATGTATTTTGACCAGTCATTGTAGTTCGTGAAGCCGTTTTTCTCACGATCACCGGCAGCGATAACTCGATAGCGGATGATCCCTTCACTGTCAGGTCGTACAGTCACGAGATAATTGAGGTCTGTTTCTTCAGCATTAACCACATTTTCAGGCTCGACGATAATTCCAAGCCCGACCTGTTCTACTATTTCGGGATGATTTTTGTCAGGGATGTTGCTTCCCCATGAGGCAGCTCGTCCATCTACATTTATGAAACCTTGATTATCAGTTTCAAGTTTTTGGATGCCGGTAGCAAACACTTCATCAGGCATGTATCCATCAAGTTTTACCTCTACGAATAGGTCGCGGCTATTAGGCGACATCGAATAGGTCTGAGTCATTTGTATTGGATGACCATTGTAGATCCAGTCTTTGTCAATCACTTGGATTGTGTGGTCGTTGATCACCTTTTGAGTGCGTGACGCCACTGTGTCTATAGTCACCGGTTGTCCATTCTGGAGTCCGCGGAACGAACCAGCGCCAATAGATTTTCCAGCCCAAAGCACATCGATTCCGTAGCCTTCTTTTAGTTGGTCGGGAGTGGTGTAGAAACCTGTCACGTCAAGTTCCATTTGTGGAGTTTGCTTCACGTAGAGGTCAAGGCTCTGACGATTGTCCATATAGACTCGGTAAGCTACCCAAGGATTTTCGATCACGGCTCCGTGTCCGTAGATTGCGTCATACATATAGCGTGTGTTGGCATCTCCTGGAAACGTGATGCTTTCGATTCTCGGGTGAGTCTTCTTCTCGTCGCGGAGTTTGATGTAGGCGTCTGTCTGGGCTATGGTGGAGAAGGCGAATCCGCAAGCGAAAGCTAATAATATGATTTTTTTCATTTTTTATATGTTTTTTATCAAGATGAATCAGGATTTATCAAGATATATCCTAATTAATCAGAAATTCTCAATTCTCAAAAAAATTCAAAATTCTAAATTCAAAATTCTAAATTAAATCAGTGTCTTATCTCAATAGCTTTGCCGTCTTTGTCGAGGCTAAAGAGTGGCATTGTGGCTTCAGGATCAACATCATAGTAATGGACTGCGCTGTCGTTGACGTATGGATGATTGTCCTTGAGCATGCGGTAGACTTCTGCTCCTGCCCAAATTGTGGGTCCATAGCCGTGGGCTGCCTTTACGCTGACTGGTCGGTAGGCATAATAGGCTGGGTCAAAACCCATTCCGGTGCCTACACAGACACCTTCCACTTCTCCTTTGGGATTGATCTTGGTGGACACTGCCTCCCAAGCCAATTGAGCCACCGGACCGTATGTGGTAGCTTCGAGCCAACCTTCGTTGACTCCATGGGCAAGAGCGTATGCGAAGATGGCTGTTGCTGATGTTTCCTCGTATGTCTCAGGGCGGTCGAGAAGCTGATGCCAGAAACCGTCGATACCTTGGAGTTCGGCAAGCCCCGCAGCATGTTTTCGATATATATCGAGGATCTCAGCTCTTTTGGGATGATTTTCGGGCAAGTAATCGAGAAGTTGGCAGAGAGTCAGTATAGCCCAACCGTTGGCACGACCCCAAGCCATAGATGGCTGATGGGTTGCATCTTCGAGATAACCATGGCGGAAAATATTTTTCTCAGGAATCCACATACGTTTGAAAAAACCTGTTGCTATGCGGGCTGCTTCATCAAGTTGCTCGGGATGGTCCTTATATTTGCTACGGATAGCCATAGAGGGGAGGGCCATAAACATATCGTCGAGCCAGATTGCATTGTAGTGTGGACGATTTCGAGCTATGGTTCCGTCAGCAAGATGCACGGGAGTTTGCTCCACTACAGCCCAATATTGCTCAATGAACGGTGAAATTATAAGGGTAGTATCGGCCATGGCGGCGCGCATCCATGCTCCTGCCATAGCTCCGGCATCATCAAGGGTACGAGGATCTTTCACTTGGCGCAGTTGGCCATCTTCCGAAACATCACCGGCCTTTGCAGCCTCATCGGCAAGGAAACGTATGCGGTCGCTGACGTAATCGGAATATTTCTTGTCGCCGGTGATTTTAGCAGCGTCGAGAAGTGCGTCATACATCACTGCCCATTCGTAGCTGGTCAGGCGATACGTGCCCTGATTTACTTTCCCGTCGGTCATCTTTGCAGGAGTCACTTCGTCGATATAGGCAAACACACGGTCGATGTCTGCCTTGACAGAGTCTGGATTCAATTGTCCGTAAGGAGTCTTGTAGTCGGGAGTGAGGAGGTGGAGGGGAGTCGTGGAGTCATTGATTTCCTCTTCCGCAGATTTCTTATTGGGGTTGGAGCAAGCTGTGATTGCTATCAAGGAGAGGATTGCTAATTTTTTGGATTTCATGATTGTGATTTTTATAAGGACTTTAAGGGCTTTTATGCCTTTAAAGACTTTAAAGCCCTTATGTCCCTAACTAAAATGATTATTTGATTAGTGTGCCGCGGAATTTTCTGCCTTTTAGGTCTGGCCCGAAATAGAAGCCGGGCTCCGCAGGCTGATTGTAGGCAACGTTTTGGTTTGCTATGCTGATGCGATAGGCGGGATCTTCCATGAAGGTGTGGAATCGGTAGTCGGTAGGATAGTTTGTGAGGTAAATTCGAAGTGACTGGTTATCAGGAGTCCTGGCAATCACTTCTTCGCGCCAGTCTCCCAAAATATCAGCTTGTAAGCAAGGGTTGGCTTTAGTCCAATTGTTTGAGGCAGCCCCTTCTAACTCCTTAATGACATCTACTTCACCTGTCTGCCAGTTGTATTTGCTGATTGAAAGAGTTTGCGTGTTGCCATCAAGAAGTTCTGTCAATAGGTCACCATCCCAAAGGATGCAAAAATTGACCGGGATGTGGGCATGGGTCTCATCTAAGAACTCATTTTGAGGGGTGATCAATTCTCCAGTGAAAGATCGTAGACCTCCGGTGCTTGGCGACCAAATTTCCACGCCTTCATGAGTGGGATCAATATCCCCTGCCATACATCTCCCTATATCCTTATTGCTTGGATATTGGAGTATTACTTCTCCAGTGGCAGCATCGCGAAGTGAAGTACCGTCTTTCTTATTTTCGTGGCAGCCCCAGACATAAAATTTTTCATTATTAACGTCGGAAAGAAGATGAATAGCGTCTCCATGATACATTCCTGTGGAGTATAGACCTGTTCCGTCATTGTCAACAGCCATTTGTCCGTAGATTATTTCGTCACAGCCGTCACCATCGACATCAGCTATGCGAAGATTGTGATTTCCTTGTCCTCCGTATGCTTCATTGCCAGGGGTACTTGAATCGAAGAGCCAACGGAGTTTAAGCTCTTTACCATCCCAATCGTAGGCTGCAAGGGCTGTTTTTGCATAATATCCACGGCACATTATGACGGATGGATGTACTCCATCAAGATATGCGATCGCTGCGAGATAGCGTTCGCTTCGGTTGGCGTAGCTATCGCCCCAATCTTTGAGTTCTCCACGTGCCGGTTGATAGTCGACAGTGCTCATTGCTTCTCCCGTCTTTCCATTGAAAACGGTCAGATATTCAGGGCCTGCAATAATGCGTCCTTTCATATTTCTCCAGTCAGCCTTGAGTCCTCCGATAAGTTTGTTTGTGCCGTCGAGAGTGCCGTCACCGGTCTTGCAAACTACTTCTGCACATCCGTCTCCATCAAGGTCATATACCATTAACTGGATGTAATGGGCACCGGAACGAATGTTTTCTCCGAGGTTAATACGCCAGAGTTTAGTGCCA
Organism: uncultured Sangeribacter sp.; assembly: GCA_964634905.1. Taxonomy (GTDB): domain Bacteria; phylum Bacteroidota; class Bacteroidia; order Bacteroidales; family Muribaculaceae; genus Lepagella. The sequence continues at coordinate 14,752 of CAZWJO010000016.1, read as the reverse complement.
TCGAGTTTATAGCAGTCAAGATAAGTGGGACCGGTGAATCCATCGTGGGCGTTATCATGAGAGTTGGTTGGATCCCATTTGAGTATAATTTCGTATTCGCCGTCGCCATCTACATCGCCTATTGATGCATCGTTGGCATTATAAAAATATTCTTTGCCCCAGAAGTCTACACCTAAGTCAGGACGATCTATAGGAATGTCGATATATCCAAAAGGAGCGTTAGCGGGGAGGGTATAGCTGCCGGAAAGCTTCCCTTTTGTTGGTATAACTTCGTAGGTTGCAGGCGTGGTCTCTTTATAATTGTCAGTGAAATATGTAGACTCGGAGATTGGAGATTTGTTGATTTTTTTGCCGTTGCGGTAAACGTCGAAAGATTGCGATTCCGGGTCTTGCGAGAGATATCTCCATGATACGTTAACCTCATCTGGAGACTCTCTGACTGCAACGACTCCGCGACCAAGACGCTCCATCTTTAGTTTGGAGAAATCATAGCGGGCTTGAGCATCTGCAAAAGGCTGATTGAAGCAGATTGCCGCTACCAGCAATAGAGACCGGAGGATTGTTTTTCTCTTCATATTCTAAATGTTGGGTTAGTTATTAGGTTGCTTCTTCAAAAGAATCCTCAAAGATATAAAAAAAATCAATATCTTGCAAATAAAAAAAGAAAGGCGCTTGGAGAGAGTTCCTGAGTGTGGTTTCGCAACTTATTGGCTGGGATGTGACACTTTTTTGCATATATCGGTTTTTTTATGTATTTTTGTGAAAAATTATCGTATTATGGCAGATTTCGACATATACCTAATAGGACAGCAAGATTTCAAGACTCTCCGAGAAGGGAGGAAGATTAGTGTGACTTTCTCCACAAGACCCGGCTACTTGACTCCTGGAAAAATGTCTGATGCTGATGTACGAACCGTGCGTCACTACAATTGGGAAAAGCATAAGTATTTGATCAAATATGCGCATACAATCATGTACGCATTCTCGATTGAATAGTGACAAACAATTATGCATTATGTATTACGAATTAAGCATTATGAATCATGCATTAAAGACTAAATATTATGAAGAAAACTTTTACTATTTTGGGGGCAATAGCATTTGGCGCGATGTCCATGATGGCAACTAACGTAGCGTATGCTCCGCAAGTTAAGATGCTGACTGCTGAAGTGAATGATAAGGTCATCTCCGAAGTTCCAGATGGTGAATTGACTTGGCTCGACCGTTCGTGTGATGGCTTCGTGACCAGTGCTTTCTCTACGACACATGATGAGATCCTCGGATCTGTCGTGCAGATGGTGGAAGGGGAAGACGGCTACGTATACCTAAGCCATATGGCATCGGAGTATCCTGTCAATACCTGGACTCGCTTCGAGCGCGTCGACAATACCCTTGTAATGGAGGGCGTGCAGGCAATCTATGTGGAATATGATGATTATTATGACATGGACTTCACCGTCTATCTTGCACCGATGCAACTCGTGGTCAACGAGAATAATGACGGCACATTTGTTGTGCCTGAAGATTGTCGCTATGTACTAAATATTGGAGAAGATGGCACGCTGACTTCTGCTGATCCTAAGATGCTTCTCGGAGTGTGCGTGTATACACTCGATGATGAACTCGAAGGCAACGACGTATGGATCTGGAAAGGATTCGGCGACAGGGATATTAAAATGGTGCCTGCCACGGGCGTGCCCGTTTCAATCCCCGAAGGTATTGAAGTGGCAGACTGGGTAATGTTTGACGGATATCGCAACAATTTCGTCCAAGTGGCGATAGATGGGGAAGATTTCTATGTCAATGGCGTAGACCGTTCGCTCCCTGACGCTTGGGTGAAGGGAAAGATTGCGGATGGCAAGGTGACTTTCCCTTCTGGCCAGTATCTTGGTGCCGATATGGAAATTTTCTATTATAGCTATTTCTGTGGTGCTGACTTCTCGATTGAGGAGACTGAGGATGGAGAATGGCTTCAAGTGGCAAGCTATGCAGACAGTGCCATTTTTGATTATGATACAGAAGTGGGAAAACTCACCATGGAGCGAGGCTACATCATCAACTCCACTCCAAAGGAACTATTTGCCCTCTATTTCTATGATGATGTATCCATAGGAATTCAACACCGCAACCCTGAGATTGCCCCGCAGGCTCCATACGACGTGGAGTTCTTTGAGACCGATTGGGGCGATTCTGTATTTTTTATGCTTCCTAACGTAGACGAAGAAGGGAATATCCTTTATTATCATAAACTTTTCTATGAAGTATACGTCAATGGGGAACTCCAATATTTTGATATAGTTGATGAGGACTGGAATGTAGAGAACACTTCTCTCATACCGTATCTATATGATGATTGGAATGATTTTTGGGTAGCATCAGAAAATCCGGAAGACCATACAGTTTATCTCTATTATGACGGCGATGTGACAAGCGTGGGTATCCGCAGCATTTATGTCAATGAAAATGGCGAAGAAGTCTACAGCAAAATGGCATACTGGGGAGAAGATACCGGTGCTAATGAGATAGAAGGAGATGACATTCCTGTATCTGTGAAATGGTACGATTTGCAAGGTCGCGAGATCAGAGGAAATAAAGCTGGAGTAGCAGTAAAAATAGCAACTTATAGTAATGGAAAAGTTTTGCGAAGCAAGATAATCTCTAAATAGTGAATTCATCAAATCAGAAGATGGTGCTTGTCAACGTTGACAAGCACCATCTTTGTTTCATATTGATTGCATTTTTGTGAGTGTTATTACATTTTTGTAAATGTTGAACTTTCAATTGAATCATGACATTTTAATAATGAAAATACTATTAAAAACACCCATACACCCTTGATACTATGAAAAAGTTATTCTTGATTCTCGCAATTACTATAGGAGCTCTTACAGCTTCAGCAGGAACCAGCAGAACCCATGATGTCAACGTCCTCCCCGAGGCAGCACAAGCAATTTTGAAGGAAAACTTCACAGCCGAAGTGAGCCATATAAAGATCGGTAAGGAATTTGGTCGGATCAGAGAATATGATGTTGTAATGACAGATGGCTCTGAAATTTATTTCGACAAGCATGGTAACTGGATGGAAGTAGAAGTGGCACCTAATACAGCTGTTCCAGCTGATATTATTCCGAATCCGATCAATAATTTTGTGAAAGACAATGAAAAGAATGCCAAAGTGACTGGAATCGAGAAAAAAAATTATGGCTATGAAGTAGAACTTTCCAACGGAAAGGACGTGAGATTTACTGAAAAAGGAAAATTCATTAGATACGACGATTGAAATTCATCTCTGGAAATTGTTCCTATTATAAAAAAGTTATAAGAAAAGTCCCGCCGTTGCATGACACAATTGCGGGACTTTTCTTAAGATTGTTTTGATTGATTAGGGCATTATCCCTTTGCAACAGCTTCTTTGAAGACAGGAGCCGGCTTGAATGCTGGGATGTTGTGAGCCGGGATGATGACAGCTGTGTTCTTTGTGATGTTGCGTGCAGTCTTTTCAGCTCTTTCCTTGATGATGAAAGAACCAAAACCACGGAGATAAACATTCTCACCGTGAGCGAGGCTGTCTTTGACAACGTTCATGAACTGTTCGATGACTTCAATTGTAGTCGATTTGTCTATACCAGTCTTCTTGGCAATTTCGTTTGCGATTTCTGCTTTTGTCATATCTCTTATGATGTGTTTTAAGAAGTATTTTTGTTTTCAGACTGCAAAATTAGTGAAAAATTTCAGTCTATCAAATATTGAGTTATATATTTTTATTAAAATCAACGATTTTTTTGCTTAAAATGCTTTTTATGAGATAAAATCTAAGCTTAGAGTGCTTTGGAGTTGATATTAATATATTATATCAGTCTTCTTCGTCAGAGTTGTCTTGTTCTTCAGAGTCAGAGATTTCTTTCATCTCATCAGCCTTTTTTCTCCATGATGATATCATGTCTTTTAGCTCTTCCTTTTCATCATCTGTCATATCTGAATGTTCTGCGATGTACTCTTCGAGTATATTTGCGACCGAATAGGCTCCTCGCCAATCATCGTGAAAGAAAGCTTCTCTGAAATATTTCAGCGAGAGCCAAAACGACTTTTTGCATCCGATACCATCGGCATACAACCATCCGAGACGGTACAGGTATTCTTCAGGATCAAGCTCAGAAGCAACTTTTGTCCATTTGAAGAGTGGGAGAGTCCAATATTCATCTTCGGTATTGTCTGGCATTACTATGTCCCAATAGTAATCGCTCAGTTTGCCAGCTGCAGCAGCGTCTTCGTTTGCGATTTTTTCGTAATATTCCACTCCTATTTCGGGATCTCCTCCTTTAGCACTATCCATATAATAGTCTCCGAGCCAATGACAAGCTGGAACTTTCCATTTGCTTTCTTTTTGGGAACATATTTCATAGAAGCGTTCGGCATCATAATGGTCGTATTTCTGGCGAGGCCCCCCTTCGGCTTGATCGGGAGTCTCTGCGTTGTCGCACATATAGCCGAGGATATAGTACCCAAGCGGATCTCCACTCTCGAAGGCTGCTTTTTCGGCATATTCAAAACTTTTGTCCAAATCCGGTTCTACGCTGATTCCTTCATGATAAATCAATGCAAGCAGCCCATCACGCTCTCCGCTGTCAGGAGCTTCCTTGATCATCTTGAATAGCTTTTCAAGGGCTTTTTGATTGTCTTTGCTATTTTCGATCATCAGATCGAACATCTCAGTAAGTGATTTCTTTTCCATGTTATTTGTCGATTTAATCAAACTTTACGCCATGATTCATTTGAGAAGGAGATTTCCAGTCGATTCCATATTCGGCTTTGAGCAATTCACGCTTAGCGTTCCAGTATAAGAAGCAGAACCCCATCTGCCTTGGGACGTTGGTGAAACGTTCATCGAGACGTTTTTCCACTTCATAATATATGTCTTCCCATCGTTCGGTGAATTCTATAGGGTCCTGACGGAGGTGCCCCAACTGGGGATGGATGATGATCTTGACGAGTTCTTGGGGTGTGAAAAGTTTTGCGATAGCTTCTTGGAGTGGTCTGTCAAAGAGCCTGTCAATGCGATCGATATCATCCAAAAGAATACGAAGTTTGAGTAGCCTTCTTGCTCTTCCTTTATATTCTTCTGTAAGGTCGTCTGCTTCCAAAGCTTTTTTAAGGAGCCACGCATGAAGATCATACGAAGTATGATAGAAGACAGTATCATTAACTGCATCGATCAGACGTGGGAGAGTCTCCTTGATGATATCCCATGGTACAGCATTTATGCGTATCATTTCGATCACTTCGCATGCTATATCATTTATAGGTTGATATTCTTCTTCCTCATCGTAGGTTTCTGCGAGGAGAGTGTAGAGTTGCATTAGTTCTTCGATATGGCTCATTGTGGCATTCTCGTTGACAAGCAGTTGGATGAGGGTAGAATAGCAATACTCGTTAACTTTGAGTTCTTCCTTTTCGTCGCAGTTTTCGATGTTGTCTCTTGCAGAAAGGATTTCATCGATTTTCTCTTCTATTGATTTGGGAGAATCAGATGCTATTGACTCTATGTTTTTTTTATAATTGTAGGAATCCATATTGTTTACTTATAGGTTGAGATGCAAAGTTAGTAAATGTTTTGGAATTAAAGGTGATTTTTTTGTGTGAAAATGTAAAGAAAATTAGGATATTTGTGGAATTTGGATTAATTTTGCAAATTGTTAGTGATTATTGAGAGTTTTAACAGGTAAAAAATAACTTAAATATATAGGAAATGGCTAACACTCTTTTTGATAAGATTTGGGACCGGCATGTGGTGCAACACGTGGAGGATGGTCCGGAGCAGCTTTATATCGACAGGTTGTATTGCCATGAGGTGACGAGTCCGCAGGCTTTCGAGGGAATGCGCCGTCGTGGCATCAAATGTTTCCGCCCAGGAAACATATTCTGTATGCCAGACCACAATACACCTACACATGATCAGGACAAACCGATAGAGGATCTCGTCAGTAAGACTCAGGTGGACACTCTTGCGCGAAATGCCGAGGAATTCGGGTTGGAGCATTTTGGCATGATGAATCCAAAGAACGGTATCATCCACGTAGTAGGGCCTGAACAGGGTCTGTCACTTCCCGGTATGACTATCGTTTGTGGCGACTCCCACACTTCCACTCATGGAGCCATGGGTGCAGTCGCATTCGGTATTGGTACTTCAGAAGTTGAGATGGTGCTTGCTTCTCAGTGTATACTTCAACAGAAGCCGAAATCAATGCGTATCAATATAGAGGGAAAGCTTGGTAAGGATGTAAATGCCAAGGATATGGCACTTTATTTGATGTCGAAACTGACTACTTCCGGAGCTACAGGTTATTTTGTAGAATATGCAGGAGAAGCAGTTCGCAATCTCTCGATGGAAGGACGACTGACTCTCTGCAATCTATCTATAGAAATGGGAGCACGTGGAGGATTCATAGCTCCAGATGAAGTGACATTTGAATATATAAAGGGGCGAGAATATGCACCTAAGGGGGAAGAATGGGATAAAGCTGTAGAATACTGGAAGACTCTGAAGAGTGGTGATGACGCCGTCTTTGACAAGGAATTGACATTCCATGCAGAGGATATTGAGCCGGTTGTCACATACGGTACAAACCCGGGTATGGGAATGGGCATTACTGAGTCAATTCCCACTCTCGATACCATCCCTGAAGCTGGAAAGACATCGTTCATCAAGAGTCTTGACTACATGGGATTCAAACCTGGTCAAAAATTGCTTGGCACGCCCGTAGACTATGTGTTCCTCGGAGCTTGCACCAACGGAAGAATCGAAGATTTCCGTGCTTTTGCATCCATAGCTAAAGGAAGAAAGAAGGCAGACAGTGTAACCGCATGGCTCGTTCCGGGAAGTTGGATGGTGTATGATCAAATTAAGGAAGAAGGTTTGGATAAAGTTCTTGAAGAGGCAGGGTTTGAGATCCGTCAACCGGGATGTTCCGCCTGCCTTGCGATGAATGATGACAAGATTCCGTCAGGGAAACTATCAGTATCGACTTCAAATCGAAACTTCGAGGGTCGTCAAGGCCCGGGAGCAAGAACTATACTCGCAAGTCCTCTCGTGGCAGCCGCAGCCGCCGTAACCGGCGTCATAACTGACCCTCGGGCGTTGTAACTTTTGCGTTTTACGTTTTTACGATTTGTCAAAGTAATACATTATGCTATGAAACAGAAATTTGATATCATAACGAGCACATGCGTGCCTCTCCCTCTTGAAAACGTAGATACCGACCAGATAATTCCTGCCCGCTTTCTAAAGGCGACTACCAGAGAAGAGAGTTTCTTTGGAGAAAACCTTTTCCGTGATTGGCGATATAATCCGGATGGAACTCTGAATGTGGATTTTGTGCTAAACAATCCAAAATATAGCGGAGAGATTATGGTAGCAGGAAAGAACTTCGGCAGCGGATCCAGTCGCGAACATGCGGCTTGGGCGATTGCCGGATATGGATTCCGTGTAGTTATCAGCAGTTTCTTTGCGGATATCCACAAGAATAATGAGCTGAATAATTTTGTGCTTCCGGTCGTGGTAAGTGAATCATTCTTGGCAAATCTTTTTGCATCAATTGAAAAAGACCCAAAAACTGAAGTAGAAGTTGACCTTCCAAATCAGACCGTTACTAACAAATCTACTGGGGAAAGCGAGAAGTTTGAGATCAATGGGTATAAGAAATATTGCCTTATTAATGCCCTCGACGATATAGATTTCCTTCTTGAAAACAAAGATAAGACAGAAGCCTGGGAGGAGGCTATGAAGGCGTGACGACACCAACAGCGAAAAAGGGTATGAACAGCCATTCCGCCTACGTGGAGATCATGGACACCACTCTGCGTGATGGGGAACAGACATCCGGCGTAAGTTTTGTTCCGCATGAAAAACTGATGGTGGCACGTGCGCTCCTAAACGACCTTAATGTTGACCGCATTGAAGTCGCCTCTGCACGCGTGTCGGAAGGGGAGAAGGATGCTGTCACCAGAATATGCAAGTGGGCTCGAGGAGCCGGATTTTTGCATCGTGTGGAGGTGCTTGGATTTGTCGATGACGGCACTTCTTTGCAATGGATCAATGATTGTGGATGCGTCAATATAAATCTTCTCTGTAAAGGCTCTGAAAACCATTGCCGCAATCAGTTAAAAAGAACCCCGGAAGAGCATTTTGAGGATATCCGGAGGAATATCCGCCTTGCTCAGAATATGGGTATAAGCGTCAATGTCTATCTTGAAGATTGGAGCAATGGTATCAAAAATTCGCCTGACTATGTGTTTGCGATGATGGATGCCTTGAAGGATTGCGGAATCAAGAGATTTATGCTTCCCGATACTTTGGGCATTTTGAATCCTTTGGAGCTTTTGCTTTTCATGCGGAAGATGGTGAAGCTTTATCCCGGAGTACATTTTGATTTCCATGCCCACAATGACTATGATCTTGCTATCTCTAATGTGTTGGCGGCGGTGCTCGGAGGATGTAAGGGAATTCATACTTCCGTAAACGGTTTGGGCGAGAGAGCTGGAAATGCACCCCTTGCAAGTGTTCAGGCCATTCTCAAGGATCAGTTTAATGCGCACACTAATATAAAGGAAGAGCGCCTTAATGATGTCAGCCGATTGGTGGAGAATTATTCAGGTATAGCTATCCCTCCAAACCGTCCGATCACGGGTGAAAGCGTCTTTACCCAAGTGGCTGGTGTGCATGCCGATGGCGACAACAAGGCAAATCTTTATTGCAATGATTTGCTTCCCGAGCGCTTTGGCAGAAAGCGTGAATATGCACTCGGCAAGAATAGCGGAAAGGCAAATATCCTTAAGAATCTTGAGGAACTTGGTCTTGAGCTCACATCGGAACAGACACGAAAAGTGACGGAGCGAATAATAGAGCTTGGGGATAAGAAGGAGGTAGTCACACAGGAAGATCTGCCATATATAGTGTCGGATGTGCTCAATAGTGTGTCGCAGGCAGAGCATGTGAAACTGCTAAGCTATATGGTTAGTACGGCTTACGGTTTGAAACCTATGGCAGCCTTGAAGATAGAGATAAATGGAGAGACGCATGAGGTGAGGGCTTCCGGTAATGGACAATACGATGCCTTTGTGAAAGCTTTGAAACAGCTATATAAGGAGAAGCTTGGGCGTCGCTTCCCACATCTTACCAATTATGTTGTCTCCATTCCACCCGGAGGCCGCACTGATGCCCTTGTGCAGACGGTCATCACTTGGGAATGGAATGAAAAGGTATATCGGACACGCGGACTTGATGCCGACCAGACGGAGGCTGCAATAAAGGCTACTATAAAAATGCTTAATCTGATGGAAGAAAAAATGGGTAGATCTCAGTGAGACTCACCCATTTGATTTTTATTTAAAGTTTTCTGTTGCCTTATATGCTTGGAGATTGCCATATTTAGCGGCTGCTTTTGCATATTTTGTAGCTTTTGCTGAATTGGCCTTGGTCCCTCTTCCATTTTGATACATGTCTGCAAGCCGTAAATTGACAAGGGCGAGGACAGTATCAGGTAGTTTGGCATTTGCTGCTATGGGTTCATAGTATCGGATTGCCTGAGCATAGTTTTGGTTGAGGAAATCATCGTTGTAGTTCAAGCTTCCGAGATAGAAGCGAGCCCAATCGTCACCTTTTTCGGCTGCTGCTTCTTTTGCTTTGAGTCCCGGCAGGAAACCGTCCTTATATACCGGCTCATTCTTCATATCCTGCATACTATTGACGGTATATATCCAGTGGAGAGCTACTTGTCCATCTTCGGCTGCTTCCCCTTCTCCGAAACTTTCGCCGTTCAGTTTTCTGCCAAGTGTAGCTCGGGCTGTATCATCGCCAAGATCGCCCGCAATATATAGCCAGAAGAATGCTTCAGGGTAATTGATAGGACCTCCTCCTGAGGCACGTAGGTTATGACCATAAAGGCTTGCACCGCGCGCATATCCTTCGAGGGCTGCCTGATGGAAATATTCCCTTGCTTTGGCTCCATCTGTTTTCACTCCTTTCCCTTGGAGATACATTCCTCCTAAAGCTGTGTTCCCAAAACCGAAGTTCATGGGGTTGCATTTGTCGAAATATGCCTTTGCTTTCTTATAGTCATTTCTATTATAGTAATAAAGTCCGAGATATGCGTTAGCGTCATTATCGCCTGCATTGGCTGCGGCTTGGAGAAGTTTCACTCCGTCGGAGGCTCGGTTACTAAACTGAGGTGTCAAGGCATAAAGCACACCGAGTTCTGTAACTGCGTTAAGATTATTATCTGCTGCAACAGTCTTTAGGCATCTTTCGGCTACTTCCGGACTTGCAGTTTTATGATAAAGAGCGAGGCTCACCACGCTATCAGGGGATATTTTGCCGCTTGAATAGAGGCTTGAGATTGAGTTTACGATTGAGTCTTGTTTCTGCTGGCTAAGTTTGAATGGTTTCGCTTGCGTAGTCTGACTCGTCTTGGCATGATTGCGGATAAGCGACATAAGGCTTTCCTTAATGTCGGCATGAGCTACAACAGCAGCGAAAATTAGGCTGAGAAGGATGATTGTCTTTTTCATAGTTTAGTGGAATTAAGGGTGAGTGTTTTCCTATTAACATACCGTGTGGCACAATGGTTCATTATCTTTGGCATATAACCGACAGTTTAGTGTACATTAATTCTCGTTCCAGCTGTCAACTGAGTCGGAACGAGAAGTGTTAAGTTTTACTTCTGAGCGACTCCGTGCATATTCACCTGAATACGGTTTTTCCCGTCATATAGGGTATGCATAAAAGTATTGAATTCTTCAAGAGTTAAATTCTCTATAGCCTCACGATGTTTAGTGATGAGGTCAATACCGAGTATTTTATATATCCGTATGTTGTTATGCCAGTATGAGTTGGTGCGGATAGAGTTTTCATACTGCGACAGCAGCGCATTTTTCATACGGTTGAATTGCTCGGGTGTCGCTCCATCTTTCAACAGATTGACAAACAGTTCGTCGGCGAGTTGTAATATCCGGTCTGACTGTTCTTCATTGGTCTGGAGGAAGTAGACAACGTTCCATCTGCCGGTGCTTATATTATATGTTGAACCCACCTGAGGACTATATACGCCGCCCTCTTTCTCACGAAGAATATCATGGTAAAGTATTCCAAGTATATCTCCGACAAGCGACACTTTAACTTCATTCTCTATTGAGGCTTTGAGATTGTCATCACTGTAAAATCCATATAGCCAATCTGCTGGAGCAGACATCTCAAGGGTGAAATTGTCAACGACCTGTCCTTCGGGATTGTCAATCGGGGTGAATGAAAAGCCTTTTGCTTGTTCAGCAGACTGTGGAAGGGTGGCAATATACTGTTCCAATAGCGGTTTAATGGCGTCTAAATCCACATTACCGGTGAAAAGGAATGTATAATCAGATGGATCCGCTACAGACTCCTTATAGAGTTGTATCATCCGGTTATAGTCAGCTCCACGCAACACATCGGCAGTGACAATCTGCGTAAGCGGATTGTTGCCGTAGGTAGCGTTCTGCTTATGTTGCTCAAAAATGAATTCGGGAGATTTCTCCGCCGCTTCATACTGAGGTATCATTCTGGTGACAAAATTATTGTAGGTCTCTTCGTTGGGATTGATGTTGGTAAAGGCTGTATAAATCAGCTCCATCAATGTCGGAAGATCCCTGACGGTAGAATTTCCATGGAAATAGTTGGAGAACTGACCGACACCATATCCAAATCCGACGGTTTTGCCTGTCAGATAACGGTAAAGTTTCTTTTCTAATTTAGTCGAAATTCCACCTGTCTCGAGTTTTGGATTTGATATGAAGGTTTTGATTTTGGATTTTAAATGAGTTTTAGCGCAGACGCAGATTTGGGGTCACTGTGAGGGCTTCGTCCTCAGGCGGATTTTGCGCGGATTTTTTCGCCTTCGGCGTGTTTTTTTAGAGTTCAGATGCCAGAGTCCAGAGACCAGAAGCTACGGGACGGTATTTTGGTCGCTGTGCGAGGCTTCGCCGCAGTCCGGATGGGTTGCTTTATCTTTGCATCGTGAATTTCAACTAAAGTGGGTAAGAGCCAAAAGTGTTGACAGATTTGAGGGCTATTAACTAATGTGGTTTACATGCTTGATGACGCTCAACTGATTTACTTTACACGTTTTATCACCTTACCATTTGTTTGATGCTTATGATTCCATCCCAAAGTATTAAAGCAGCCCAAATGATTGCCGCTATTAGATCAGCGGTTATATACAACCAATAAAGGAACAATAGTCTGCTGATGGATTCGATGATTATACGTGGTTTTATTGGCATTTCCTTCACCTCTTTCTTAGAGAACAACATTACGGTTGTCCACGCCAACAAGCTGAATAAGACGAGTGCTCCAATAATGATTGAAACAACTTCAATGATATTCCATTTGCCATATAACTCAATTGAAAGATTCATTGAAATCAAACAGCAGATTATCACAAGCATTGAGACTTCACTTAAAGTGCTATTGAAAATATTTCTTATCTGATTTCTCATTTTGTTTGAATTTTTTAAGTATAAATATCAAGTTACTTTTAGATTTGAATTTCGCATTCTAATTCGCGAAGATCTTCTGGATGGAGTCGATATTTATTTCCGGATCGGGTTATTAAAAGATTTATATTTCTGGAGCAAAGTTAAAGAATTATTTTCAGATGTACAACACACAAAAGTGTGCAAATGAGGTTTCGCGGACGGTTGTACTTAGTGGCAGACAATGAGGTCAAGACTTATCCCAAATTCTATCTCTCTACTATTGCAAACGATGTCAATTATAGAAGTTTGTAGTTAGTTGCGTAGGATATTGCCTCAGATATGTTGCTGACCTCCAGTTTCTCAAAAAGACGGCGACGTGCTGACTTTACAGAATCTACTGCCCTATGGATGCGTTCAGCGATTGCATTGATTGTCAATCCTTGGATGGAAAGCGTCAGGATCTCTTTTTCCGTATCATTCAATATTAGCGCAGTACGTTTCTCCCACCGATGGCTTACCATATTATACTCCCAATATTCAGATTTATCACGGCATTGCATCGTGATATGTCCAGCTTCTGAATGTGTCGAAAGAGATACGACAGCCAAACCAAGCCAAACCGAGCCGTCAGACTGACAGGCAAGGGCAGTGAGCTTGTGATTGATGAGTATTCTTTCAAGTCTGTTTACCAAGTGAAAATCGTATGATATCGTGTATTTATCCTTTTCTGAGACCGGTATCTCGTTGATAAAGGAAAAACCGGCACGGTTTATTTCCAGAAGCATTTCAACTTCATCATCAGGAACATGATCTATATAAAACTGATATCCTTGTTTTTTTACTTCCTCCGCCGACAATCCGCATAGGAAGAGCGGATTTGGAGAGACGTATAGGAAATTCTTTCGGAAATAATCTATGATGTAGACACTCTGGTAAGTGGCATTGGCAAAGGCTTCTGCAGAACGCACAAATACCTCGGCAAGCCCATAGTCAGGTTCGCCACTAACCGCATTACCGGGATAGAAAAATCCTTTGACTTTGTTAGTGTTCATAGTAGAATCGTGTTTGGGCTGTAAAGTTAAGAAAAAATGATGGAAGTTAGGTTGGGAAATTGGGGAAATTTTGCTTTGGAAGTGAATTTCTATTCTTGGGAATAGATTTTTGTGGGAAATGATATATTTTATGTATACTTCTACAATTTCACATTAAACGAATACGCTCACTGACTCCGGCTCCTTTGCCTTTGTATTTGCTCATTGCGGTGTTGAACGAATATCTGACGATTAGACGTAGAGCTTGCGTGTCGCTGTAATTCCATTTGTCAAGAGTTATTTGCGTGCCGTAAGTTATCATAGAACTTCTTGCAGTCTTGAATATGTCTGTAGCTTGGAGTTGGAAGAACCAGTTTTTCATACTTTTAGAGGCACCGATATTCACTTGCCAGGACGGTTTCAGAGTGACGACATCCATATCACCACGTGTGCGTCCGGAAATTTCACCTGTTATATTAAATCCTTTTCCTAATGAAATGTTGTTGAATAAGTTAAAGAACAATATCGGTTTATTAAGATTCTTTATGCCAGCTGTAGTTTCTGTTGAAAAGCGTTGTCCAGAAAGATTTAACCTGAGTCGTGGATACCAGCGTGGAAACCTTGGAGATAAAGAAAGAACAATATCGTATTTAGACAGATGGTTGAAGTTTTGATATGTCATAATATTTTGTGGTTCACCTTGTTTAAACGGACGTATCACACTAATGATGGCATCTTTATCGTATGTGTAGGTCGCACTGAAGAATACCCACTTGAAGATTCCTGCAAGTGAAACATTGTGTATCTGTTCCGACGTAAGCAATGGATTGCCTGTTTCGTAAGTAAAGCGGTCATCATATTGAACGCTGCTACTCAACTGGCTATACAATGGTCGTTTGGTCTTCCCCTCGTATGAGAGGGTGAATCTTGCTTTTCCTATTGGAAACGTGAAATCCACGCTTGGAAAAAGTCGACCATATTTACGACTTTGATCCCTGATTAGTGTCCCATTCTGATAATAGTCTGATGTAGTATGCTCATATCTCAATCCAGCATAAAGTTCTACATATTTGATTGGTATATTCACTCCAAGAAAACCGGCACCAGTTGTTTCCTTAATCCTGTCATTGGCATCAGGCAGATCTTCACCTTCATTGATGAAAATATCTTTACGGTCTGTTGCCGTCAACTCATACCCAGACTCAAGCGTATTTCCATTA
>CAZWJO010000015.1:0-36146 GCA_964634905.1 uncultured Sangeribacter sp. | reverse complement strand
ACGGTATAACTTCCAAAGTTATACCGTTTTTTATCCATTTGTCGGGGTGAGGCGAGGAAGTCGCACAAAGACCTATGCCCAAAACCAGAGAATAGTTTGCCTTGGAGTCTCCGATGTTATAATAAATTTTAATTGTCTTGGCGCGAATCCGTCCCGTCTTGGAGGCGCAGTTGACGCATCAGAATTTGGATGGTACGCTCCTTTTCTTCTATTAGTCTGTTTTTCTCTTCGATGCGTTTATCCTTCTCCAATAATAGTTTGTCCTTTTCCTCGATTAGTCTGTTTTTCTCCTCGATGATTCTTTCCTTGTCAGCGAGAGCTCTGTCGTAATCCGTAGAATTATGATGGATCTTAACTTCAGCGTTTCCGATATTCGCCTTGGCCTTAATGTCGGAATAGCTCACCGTCTCACCTTCCTTACCACATTCAAAGAAGGTCATAGGATGTAATCCAGTTGCGACACATAGACGCTCCAACATAGCAGCATCCAATGTATCCTTCTGGAAAATAGTGGAAAGATAATTGTAGGTAATCCCCACTTTCTTAGCCACTTCTCCCTTCACCATCTTACGCTCCTCAATATATTTCTTGATAATCGGTCCTATCGGCTTCATGTCACTAATTGTTAAATTATCTTAATTGTTAATATAATTATATCGTGATGTATTGATATTTTAGATTTTTAATATTAACTTTGTCGTGTAAAATTAAATATAATTTCTGAAATATCCAAAAATCATGACATCAAACGTAGCTCTTGACACTTATATCAAGTCTCTTCCTTACAAAGAACGATCCGAGTTCCAGGCTAAACTGGTGTTAGCGCTGGAGATATCTCTTGCCACTATCTCTGCATGGCGAAATTCCAAGTCTCGCATCAAGAATGTCTACCGACACGAAATTAGTAATATTATCGGGAAAGACATCTTTGCAGATGTCGTAGATTGATTAAAATACCACAATTATGGTATTGACGAATTGTGAATTTTTTACCTTTGAGGATGAAGTCTGGTGCCGCTTGGCGGATGGCTCTACCTCGAAGATGACGGAGAAGGATGTGGATCTCGTCAGATCTGTCGATGAGATGATATCCACCTTCTACCCTGAAGCTTATAAAATGCTAAAAGATATGTATAAAGCTTCATCTGCGAATATCCTATACCATCGGTTCTTGATTGTATCACGCTTCATCCGGTGCAACCTGTCGAATCTCGATCATGTGCCAGACATATCTGTAACCGATATCATTGCACTTGAGTCGGTGCCATGTCCGCTCCGTGGAGAATGCCAATACGACGGCATTGTATGTCGGCCGTCTTTTGACCATAACCTTTCCTCTTCCGAACTTCGCGTCATGGAACTCCTGTACCAAGGAGACTCCGAGAGTGATATAGCCGGCAAATTATTCCGGTCAATTCTGACAGTGCGCACTCATATCCGCAATGCACTCCGCCGACTGGGTCTTCACTCCAGAGCTGAGTTCATGAGGTATGCAGCTCAAAACAAGCTATTCGATGGGAAGGTACAGTGAAAAAACAATAAAGGACGTCAACGACGCTGCGGATATCCGGGACATCATCCCAGAGGCGGACAATACTAAACCGAGGCAAGATCTCGATTGCCCATTCTGCGGAGCCAAGAAGAAGTTTGGCGTAACCCGCAATTCTCGCAATAACTCCGCACGGTGCTTCGTCTGCAAGGAGGGTTTTTCAACCCCGATATCCGCATGGATGCACTATAAGGGCTATGGCAAAGACAAATATCCGCAGGCTATCGAGGAAGTCGCAAAGATGGCGGGGTTAACCATCCAGACGGAGGATGAGAAGCGTGATGCCACTTACAAGTCTGCGGCCGACCGACTAAGGGATTCTTTCTGCTCCAAGCAGCTTGAGGAATCCGGTCTTAAGGTTGCCGACGTCATGGCGACAGTGAACGACGGGAAATACACGTCTTTGGAATCTCCTTTCCAACAGGGGACGTTTGGACCCGGGTTCAGCATTGACCCACAAGGTTCGGATATGCTGATACGTTATTACGACCTGCATGGCCGGCCGATGAAATACACGGCCAAAGGTTCACCGACGCCTCGGACTTACGCCCGCGTAAGGTATCTCAATCCGGATCTGCACAAGTCCGGGGGCAAGCCTATGAAATATCAGACTCCGACCGGCGCCCCGTCGAGAGCCTATATCCCACAGTATATCCGCGACCGGTTCCAGAACAAGGATATCATTGAGACACTATTCCTTCAGGAAGGGGAGAAGAAGGCGGAGAAAGCTTGCAAGCATGGTATGCCGTCGATAGGGATACAGGGCATAAACAATATCGGCACCGTCGATTCCGGATTGCTCCAGGACATTCAGGACGTGATAAAGACATGCCAGGTGCAGAATGTGGTGCTTATGATGGACTCCGATTGGGATGACCTTCACAAGAACATCACAGTAGGAGACCGTGCAGACAAGCGTCCGAATTCTTTCGCTTCTGCAGTTGTCAAGTTCAACCAGTTCATGAAATCGCTCCGAAATATTGACATCGAGGTTGAAGCCTGGTGGGGGCATGTCAATGTGAATGACTTCTGCGACAAGGGTATCGACGACCTTCTTTGCAATACTCTCAGGGCTCGGGAGGATAGCCTTATGCCGGATGCCGAGATGGCGATGAATTCCACTAACGGGAAAGGCGAGTTCGTGACCATAGTCAAGATCTCCACAATGACAGACATGAAGATCCGCGACCTCTGGAGCCTCAGTGACCATCAGGCTTTCTATGAACGCCATAGCAAGCAGCTGTCTTCACTGTCATCGTTCAGGATAGGTGGAGTCCGCTATAAGGTGGAAGACGGAAAGATCATAGCAATCTCACGCTATTCCTCTGACGTGGATATTTTCTCTATAACAGAAAATGACAAGGGGGCAAAGAAAGTGTCGCTCAACTACAAGGAGACGATGCAATTTCTTGGAGCATCCGGATTCCACAGGATGCTCGATGGAGATATCAGTTCCTCAAGCTACGAATTGGTGCAGATTGATGACGGCATCGTCGACCGCATCCCCTCTTTCCGGGTACGCGATTTTGTGCGCCAATATATCCTCTCCAACTCTAAGGATCCTCTCGTGCATGAATATTTTTATTCTAAGCTTGATGTGCTTCTTCCGGACAAAAAACTCGAGGGGTTGCCCATCATACGTGACGAATTCTCGAATGTTGAGCCATTCGTACAGCGCACATATTACAACAACGGCCAGGTTGAGATCACAGCTTCCTCTATTACACCAGGCAAATCCATCAACAATGTCTGGAGATCCCGGATTGTCCCTCGTAATTTTCAAAGGGTCCCCATCATAGAGGATATTTCTAAGACCGGCTCATGCTATACGATCCGGCTTACTGATGCCGCCAAGAAATGTGAGTTCCTGACATATCTCAGGAACACTTCGAATAATTATTATCTGCATAACTCCCCACGTGAAGTGACAGACGATGAGTATTGGGAATGGAACCAGCATATCGTGAACAAGATCACAGCCATCGGCTATCTGTTGGCTGAGTGGAAACCGTCTGCAGAGAGGAAGGCCGTCGTGATCCAGGACCACCTTATGTCGGAGGTAGGTCAAAGCAACGGTGGCGCCGGCAAGTCCATAATGGGGAATGCCCTGTCTTACATCATCCCGCAGGTCTCCATAGCCGGATCCATGTTCAAGAAAGATGATCAGTTTGCGTTCTCGTCTGTCAACCGTACCACAAGGAACATATTCATTGACGATATCAAACCGAATTTTGACTTCAAGCATATCTATCCGCTTATAACCGGGGACATGGAGATAAACCCCAAGGGAAAGGACAGATATGCGATCAAGGTGAACGAATCCCCGAAGATCCTGCTCACGACCAACCATTCCATCAACGGAGCGTCTGAGGGCTCTACCCGCCGACGTATCATCTACATGGAATACTCTAACTGGTATAATCCTGAGCATACTCCCGTACACGATTTCGACCACATGCTTTTTGATGACTGGGATGCGGAACAGTGGAATCTCTTCGACAATCTCATGGCGGAATGCGTGATGTTTTATCTCAGGTCGTACGACAAGAACTGGGTAGACAAGGGAGTCGGAGTAGTCCCTCCTCCGATGAAACAAATTGAGCTGCGCACTCTCCGTCAGGAGATGTCGGAGACATTCCTGCAGTGGGCTGAAGAGTATTACGATCCGTCTGGAACGCATCTCAACGAGAGGGAGCAGCGCACTGATGTATTCAACTCGTTTATCGAGTTTGCCGGCACATCCGGACACGGCATTTCCAGATCCAACATACTTAAAAAAGTCCGGGCATTCTGCAGATATAAGGGTTATGACCTCAATATCAACAAGCAGAATGAGACCGGGAAATATTATATGGACTGGAAGAAGGACAATCCTGATGACTCGTTTATCGGAGGAAACGACAAAGCCGGAGGCAAGGAGTATTTCACCGTCTATTCCCCTGAGAAGACATCCACAAGCACATCTGTTCGACCAATATAAATCATGAATAATCATCCAATACCATTTATCCACACTATGGAAAAAAACAAATATGAATCTCTTAAGCAGCGTGTCATCGATGATGCGCCTGATCTACTTCCCGGGCTTGAGTATCCTATATCAAAGCGTCCGGCGGAGTCAGTATCGATAATCACATCCAGTGCCGGCGAATGGTGGGCATTTGGATACAGTGTCTACTGGGCCAACGGTCAGAGTTCTTACCGTAACCCTTCATTCCGCATCGGTGTATTCCGTTCTGAGCGCGATGCGATACTCTACGGTATCGGCTTTATGCTCGCGTATGCAGAGTATTTTCAGCCGGACACAGTGGCTAACATCAATGCTGCGGAACGCCGCTATAACAAGACTTCACTCCCATTATTCGACTGACCATGGAAATAGACAAAGGAATAGAAGCTAAGCTTCGGGAGCATTTCCCGAGAATGACATTGGTCATGCCTAAAAGCGGCGGTATGATAATCAACACTGATAGTTGTCTGATTGATTTCGATGCTCTCAATACTCTCAAGAAATTGCGACTTGAAATACTTTGCATTATCGTCGATGGAATTGACACATTGTCTATCTGTATCAGAGATGAATCAATCAGGAAAATATTAAAAAACAACAGTAAAAGTAATAGTAAAAGTAATAGTAAAAGTAAAAAATTATGAGTTGTTTTAATTTTGAGACATTCGGAGCCGGACACATGCCACCGTTCGGTTTCTCAGCAAAGGAAAAGTATCGCAAGACGGTAATTTCCGACGATATCGAGGATGTGGAATATGAGGATATTACCGACCAGCCTGAAAAGGAGAAATCTCCGGCTTACGACAAGAAAGCTCGAGCTAAGCAGATGATGGATTTCGCATTTGAAAAAGCCAAGAAAGATTATCCAGGTGATCCAATTTTTTATGTGCTTTTTGCGACAATGTTTGCACATGGCGGTGAATGGGCTGACGACAATCCTTCGCAAAAATTCAATTCTGAAATAGAAAGACGTGGAGCTCTGCTAAAGCATATTGAAAATAAGTTTAAGGAAACAGCCAGGGTCGTAGGGGAAAAGTTGAACCCTGAATCCGAAATGCTATACACCATGATCGTTTCCTTAGGCTACCATTGGGCTACCGAGAATCCACCGAAATACAAAGTGTAGTTTATGAAAGCAACAGCAACCCAATGGCCGATCACAGTGACAATCGAGTTGGCCGACGACTATTTCGACGGAATAGAAAAAAGCTTCGACAAAAAAGCTTTCTCAGAATTAGAGATTCAGCCATTGGCTGATGAATTTTCAAACATCTTCATAAGAACCAAAGGACAACTCCTGGCACAACAGGAAGCCGAAAGCAAACAGGGAAAAGGTTGATCTGTAATGAACGATATCAATATTTATAATGAACAGATGGCCCAGGCTATTGAAGATAAACTTTGGTTTACTCGATTTCTTGACATGCCTACATTCCGGAATAGCATTGTCTATGATTTTGGGTGTGCCGATGGCAACCTTATCCGCCACCTTGCTCCAAGATACCCGGATATCCCGTTTGTCGGTATAGACAATTCGTCTGAAATGGTCGACCTTGCACGACAGAAGCAAATTTATAAGAATGAATCTTACGTAGAAGCATCAAAGTTCCATAGCCTCCATTTTCTTAATAAGACGAAGATTGTCATCATGTCGTCAGTAATTCATGAAGTCATGAATTACTCTGAATATCCTTGTTGGCAAATTAGGGTTTTCTTAAATAAAGTCAGACCGGACTATATCTTCTTTAGAGATATGGTCCCCGATGAATCTATTTATAGAAAATCATCGAAAGAAGATTTTGAGAAAGTTTTCTATAAAGATTGGGATACCATCGATAGGAAGGCCAAATATTCTGAACAGCTTTTTGATTTCGAGTATAATTCCGGATCATTGACAAGGCAACATAACCTCGTTCATTTTCTTCTAAAATATCGATATCTGGAAAACTGGTCTCGTGAAGTTGCAGAGAACTATTTCCCATTCACTTACAATTTTCTTCTTAACTATTTCTGGAGGTTTTTCGATATGAAGCCGATATATTCCAAGCAATATATTCTACCATTCATCAAGGAACATGTCAAAGAAATTTTCGGCATTGATCTCCGGGATAACACCCACGTAAATATCATATTCAAGCCATTTCACCACTACCATTTTAACCAATAAATAATCATGGAAAAAGAAAAAACAGAAAACCGCCTCTCGATAGGCAGAATCAACGGCGTGGACATCTATGCCGTCACTGACGAAAACAATAACGTTTTCGTACCAGTAAAGCCAATCTGTGATGCTATCGGAATAGCATACGAACGCCAATACTCAAAGCTCAAAGAACATCTTATTTTGAGTTCAGTTGTTACCCTGAGGGTAACAACTGGAGCAGATGGAAAGAACTATGAGATGGTCTGCATCCCTCAGGAATTCATCTACGGATGGATCTTCACCATCAATCCCAAGAACGTCTCAGAGAATGCCCGGGAAAAGGTCGTCAAATATCAGCTCGAGTGCTACAAAGCTCTATATGCCTACTTCCATGGACAAACTAAGCGTCTTCAGGAATTTGTCAATATCGAGCGGGAGTTGATGGCTCGCCGGGAAACCCTTCAGGCATCCCTCTCTGAACATCTTAAGTCAATGGACACAATAAAGTCCGAAATCAAGGACATCGACAAGAAGTTCAACGACCTCAAGAGCGAGCGACTAAATCCGACGCCGTCGCTCTTTGACTAATTTTTTTTTAAATTTTTTTTCGTCAAATATTTTGCTAAATCAAAATTTAGCATTATCTTTGCAATGTAAATCAAACGAGAGTACAATGAAGTATAACGAACTGCACAGGAAACTCCGGAAAGCCGGATGTTATCCCACCGGAGATTCTCGAGCCGGTCATCCTGAGTGGTATTCGCCCATCACAGGCAGAAGGTTCACCACAAGCAACCACGAAGCCCAGGAGGTCAAGAACGGAACTCTGAGATCCATTCTCCGGGATGCCGGAATCAAGTAAGGAAGGGGCTCAGTCCCTTCCTTCACAACTCCGGAATAAGCAAGTTTGTCAAAATAACCATAAAGCATTACGACAATGAAGACAGTAAGAGTGTTTATCGAGCGCGGCAAGGACGGTTCATACGGAGCCTATATGCCGGATGACAATAATCTCTCATACGGAGTGATCGGAGACGGCGATTCAGCAGCTGCAGCTGTCGCTGATTTCAAGGCTGTATATGAGGATATGAGGGCATCTTATGAGAAAGAAGGGCGCCCATTCGAAGAAGTCGATTTCGTCTTCTCCTACGACCTCCCCTCGTTTCTGCTATATTACGCCGACCTCATATCATACAAGGGATTGTCAAAGCTTACAGGAATCGCCCCGGCTCAATTGTCCCAGTATATCTCCGGCTACCGCAACCCATCACCCAAGACCACACAGAAGATTCAGGATGCACTGAACTCTTTCGGCAACGAATTAAGTCAGCTTCAACTCGTTTGATTTACAATTTTTACAATATTTTAGCTGACTGAGCCTCCGCCACTTCCGGCGGGGGCTTTTTTATTTGCGGATTTCCAAAATTGTATGTATTTTTGCGGTGTAATTTTGTAAATATCTTTTTATCATGAAAAAGTTTCTATTGTTTCTGGCATGTCTTATGCCAATGATGATGATGGCCCAAAATGAAGTGCCAGAACCAGCGCAAGATGGTGACGAGATAACTACCTATGCCCTTATCCTGGGAATAAACAAGAACGTTCTCGGAATCGGCAACAAAATCAGTGTCCAGATCGACTTTGGAGAGGAAAAGAATTTCTGGGGCAACGATGGTCGTGATATCCTTGTCGATGAGAATGGGAAGGACATCAAGTTCAACTCAATGGTAGATGCCCTTAATTTCATGGGTACTCGTGGCTGGGAGTTTGAAAATGCCTATGCCATTTCTGTTAATAACCAGCTTGTCTACCACTGGCTGGTGAGCAAGAAAATTAAAGCCGGAGAAAATGCCAAGGGCGACCTCCAGCAAAAACGCGACAAGAAGAAAAAGAAGAATGATAAAAAATCAAAGGTTTACGATCCTCTGTATGATTAACCCCATCTACTAACTATCATATGTCCCCGCCGACCAGCGGGGATTTTATTTGCACAATCCGGGAATTGTTGGTATATTTGAAAATGGACTGCCGGCGTCTCCTGAAATGGGTCTTTTATTCCTGCATTGATGCAAATTATGTTTGCGTCATGAAAGCAGAATTTGACATCAAAAAAATCAAGGTATTCGTTGTATCGTTGGCTCTTATTGCCTTTTCCTTGGGAGGTTGGATATTGTTTATATCCTCAGAAGTCAAGAGACATAAGGAGCTGACCCGGGAAATCAATCTCCAGACCATCGAGATCCTGAATCAGATGCACCGATGCAACTCCGTCTACTCGGATATTTGCTCAATTCGCGAATAATTGATATCTTTGTAAAATCTAATTAAAAGGAATTTCTTATGGAAACAAATCCGGATATTCAATTCATCCTCGACAACCAGGATGTGCTCAAAGCCGCATATCCCCGGAAATGTGTGCTGGTGATCAAGCAAAAAGTGGTCAGAGTTTTCAATGACACAATTGAAGCTCTGTTATACCGGGATAAGGCTTTAAAAAATGTGGATTACGCCTTCGCTGACTTCTCAAGTCCTGAAGATAATATTATGTGGAATGATGGAAAATAAAAGTATTATTTTTGCGGACTCAGGTCCCTACGGCGAGGATCAGCCGTCATCTGTGATATTCATCGGCAATCCTTCCGCGGAAGGAGATGAGCGCAAGTGGATAAAGGTACTTGCCAAATGGGACACCGGAGCTACGATGTGTGCAATTTCAAAGGAACTATGTGCCCGGTTAGGTCTTAGCCCGGTTCAGTACCGGACAGTCAGGTCATTCGGCTTTTCAGAAGGAAAGGATCTGCCGATTGACAAAGTACTTCTTAAACTAACCAATGGTCCTTATACAATTCTTGCTGAAGCAATAGTGATGGATCCAGTGCTTCCGGATTTCGATTTGATAATTGGGATGAATGTAATATCAGCAGGCAAATTCTCTCTTACCGTCGAAAAACGAAACATATCCATTCTCTTTGAGGTCGCTACTGACTTCCCATATCTGACAAAACTCCCAGATTGGCCTGATATTTAAAAATATTTCCATCCCCCTCTTGCACATTCCAAAATTATTTCCTAATTTTGCAGTGCTACACTACATGACAGTAAGACTGTCCCGCGGAGCATCGGTTAATGCTCGAGACATCCCGGGCTTTTTTTATGCCCGTATCTGACACCATACCGGAACCTCGCGCAGGCTCTGGACATATACCGGTCACACGACCGCCATCCGATCTTCATAATGCTCCCGGACAGGGACTGCGTCATGTGGTGTAGCAACGGATGGCGGTTTTTTATGTCCATCCGGATCCTAGCAAGGGGAAAGGCCGCCCCTGAATCCGGCCCAACGCTACACCATATGATGCAATGAAAGCATTAACCATCCCATCCTCGCGCCTATCGATGCGCGAGACCATGCGCTCCATCAGCGCGACAGTATCCAACCTTCATGCGGCAATCCCAGCCACAGTATTCCTCGCGGTTGCCATTGCCGCCATCATCGCCTTCTTCTTCGCCCTCGGAAAGATGCACATCCCCTACATCGTCGTCTCCGGCTCCACCTCCCTGATCGCCGTCGCCCTGGCACCCATTGACAAGGAAGGAGGTGAGATATGAACGACCTGGCTAAATCCAAAATCTACCACCGTTTCTCAATCTTCGGTTGGAACATCTACATCACACGTCATCCACTCCGCAAGAAAGTCAATAGATCCAGGTTCCGTACATCACAGAAGGCATGGCGTCTTGAGTATGCCGGGTATCGATGCGAGCTTTGCGGCGATCACATCAACCTCAGTTGCTCTCTTTATCACATCCTCCCGCAAGGGGCTCCGGGACGCAACGACGGCAAAAACCTCCGGGTTATCTGTCCTAAATGCCACCAGTTCGTGCAAATCCTCGGAGCTTACCGCCCGATGATCTGCCAGAAAGGAGGTGAGCTATGAGCCGCTTCCGGAAACACAGCCACAAGAACAGGCGCATCCAGAGGATGATTCCTCGTTTCCGCGTTTACAAGAATACTCCAAAGCGCATCGACGTGAAGACGGTAACATATACAGGTGTAGTCATCGACGCTGTGGCTTGCACTACTGCAGACGGCACAGAGGTCTCAAACGGATTCATATTCCTCGATGAGATCGACGACATATTCATCCTCAGAGACGCCATAGACAACTTTATCCACAAACACAACTTAACACCACCAGTAAGATGAAAAAGACCGGCAAATCAAGAATCTCGAAACCACAGGACAAACCTGTATCAGTTTCCGGACATGCAGTTATACTCGAAGGATATCTCAAAGGATGGGCTCCGGCAATGGAGACAGGCCCCGGGGTGATTCTTAAGACCACCAGGGAGATCATAGACGATCTCGAGGATATGGCAGACCTTGACTCCTTCACGGTTGCCGATATCATGGCACAGCTCGGCTTCCGAACTGAATATGCCATGTATGGCGGATCACATGGATGGATGATGCGCCAGGATCCGGCCGTGGTCCACCATATAGATGTCCCAAAGATTGAAGACCTTGACAATGATTGATCAGGCGATGGTAACTTTCTAATACCAGGCGATGGTAACTAAAAAAATGCACCTTGTCTCACGACACGGTGCATTCTCTTTACGTCGACGTAGGTAACTTCTTTATAATACCATGTAACTATAATGTAAATATCTTTTTACGCATACGCATACGCGTATGAATTTCCTAATTTAATGCAAAGTTAACAAATAATTCTGATATTAACAAATTATTTTACACTATTTGTTAATATGCTCTTTATTTGATTATGTCGCTTTTTGCGCAAACCCCCGCACCCCCAAAGAAGGAATGATTGGAGGGAACTTTCGTGCCATCGTGCCGACCAATCCGACATTTAGACCAATCGTCCAAACGTACTCCGGAGGCGTACACTTTTTTGAGGGGTGCGGGGGTTTCTCCTATATGCATATACACCACCCATTATGCATATATATACAATACCCTATATCTCAATATATTATTTTCACGCAAAAACTTATTTTATTTTTTATTTTTCTTGTGTGTAAGAAAGGGAAAAAGAAAGTACAATTGTACTAATGCGGGGTAACCGCTTGTAAAATCAATAATTTAAATCGGTACAATTTTGGTACAATTCGGTTCAAATGTACAGTGGTACAATTTTTGAATTTTTTCGGTACAATTCTGACAAATAGAATAATCCTATTTTGTACGGTTTAATCGCCTGATACCCACGTTGATTAAAATATCCGGTACAATTTTTCAGCAAAAATCCCACTTACTGGCTGAAAAATTTCTTATTTTGTTAATGTTGTCTTAATTAGTTAATATAATATTTCTCAGATACAATAAATTTTATTAAATTTGAGCATTATTAATCCAAAAGATCTCTTGACCATAATGTCTCAATTATCGATCTACATCCAGCTTCCCGACTATCTCGACCAATGGCTCCGCAACGAGTTCTGGAGCCCTGAAAACCGCCGCGTGGAATTTCCGAGAGGATCCGCCCCACGCGCCATCCTGCAGTCTTGCCTGACCAAGATTCCATACGGAACGATGCCCCATTTCCCTTCAGCAGGGGAAATAGCCATCGAGGTGCCCACCTTCAAGGGCATCAACCCCCGTGTCTACTGCCATCTCCCAGACCGTGGACGGAAAGCCCTCGTGTCGTGCCTCAAGAAGACTTTCTCAGGAGTCGTATGGCAGGAACTCCATCCACTGCTCAGCCACGATATCCAGATCACCGACGTGGTCTATGCTTTCCTTGACCGCCATGGCATCGAGCCTACTCCTCAGAACTGGGAGACGGTACGCCAGATGTATTACCGAATGCGAAAGAAAACATCACAAAATGACGTTAATGAATGTTAAATCACGTTGACTTGACGCGCTAAAATTTACAAAACGCACAAAACGCACAAACGACACAAAACGCACATGCCAAAG
Source organism: uncultured Sangeribacter sp. (assembly GCA_964634905.1). Classification (GTDB taxonomy): domain Bacteria; phylum Bacteroidota; class Bacteroidia; order Bacteroidales; family Muribaculaceae; genus Lepagella. The sequence goes on along the minus strand of CAZWJO010000015.1, from coordinate 23,497 downwards.
CCCCGAAAATTACCATCCCCGTCACGCCCTGGCATACGCCGGATCTACTACACCCCGGCATCGACTTTGCCACGCCATCTGATGCTGACCGCCATCTGCGGGGGCGCCTACGCATCTTTTGTAGACACGCTCATAGAAATTCCATTCTCCGGCAAACCGACATTCGCCCGAGAAGGCTCACTCCTTAATGGCGCACGCGCGGAGAAGTCGACTCTGGAGTTCCGGACAGACGCGCATCTGCCTGAAGACATCCGAATAGCTATCATCGTGGAGCAAGTCAACGGCAATTGCTATCTGATAGGCACGCGCGAGCCGAACTATCCCGTCATCGAGTATTCCGACTCGTCGGGTGATCCTGCAGGTGACCCTGCTGTACGCACCTACAGAATCACACACACTGACATCCGCTCAGGCATCCCGGTGATACTTTGATAGGCGTGCGGTCTTTTACCGCGCGTTTATTTTTATATATCTTCGCATCGGCTTAAGGCTCAAGACTCAACCCTTGACTCTTAACTCCTAATCCCTCTCTCCCATTATGCCCAAAGATTACCATCTGCACCTTCGCGGATATGTAGGCGACTGGAAATTCGATTCAGAATATACTTCCTATATCCTTGACAAATACAAGGATCAGGAAGTAAATGTCCTTATATCCTCTCTCGGAGGCCGTGCTGATTCAGGCCTCACTATCAATTCCCTTCTTAAGATCCACGGCAACGTCCATGTCCATTTCATCGGCATGAACGCCTCTGCTGCTACCATAGCGGCTATGGGCGCCAAGCGTATTACCATCGACTCCGGCGCTTGCTTCCTGGTGCACAAATGCCTTAACGTGGTGTGCGACTGGGACTGGATGAACGCTGACCAGCTTGAATCCCGCATCGCTGAGCTGCAGAAGCTCAAGGAGGATCTCAATGCCCTCGATACTGTGATTGCCGGCATCTATGCCCGACGTTGCAAGAAATCGAAAGAGGAGCTGCTCGCACTGATGAAGGTCGGTGGCTGGCTCACACCAAAGCAAGCCCTCGAATGGGGATTTGTCGATGAGATCACCGACCTCGAGGAAGACGAGAAACCTGTGCTGACTGAAGCCGTGGCTTCCGCAATCTGCGCCGCAGGTATGCCGATGCCTCCTATGCAGGTTGACAAAGGATCTTTCTTCGACCGTCTCCGCAAGTTCTTTGCCGGAGAATCCAATCAATCCAATCAAAAACCGGCTCATGTCGATGACAATGCCGACAACGCCGAAAACGCTGACAACAACACAAATCCCATAACCATGAAAAATTTTGCTCTTATCGCCGGCATTCTCGGCGGTGCTGTCGCCATGGCTGACGCCAAGGCATCCCTCTCTGAGGATCAGCTTGACAAAATCGAGGCATCAATCTCTGCCAAGGACACCGAAATCCAGAACCTTAAGGACCAGATCGCATCCAAGGACACTGAGATCGCCAACCTTAACACCACCGTTGCCGACCTCAAGAAAGCCCCGGCTGAAGGCACCAAGGATGTAAAGGAGACTTCCGCATCCATAGACACAGACGGCCCCGGCGATGACATCGACGCTGTAGTGGCCGAGTTCGCCAAAGCCTTCATGGCCTAAATTAATGCATAATTCATAATGCACAATGCATAATGAATTATATCTTCCCAAATTATCTCCTCTAATCTAATTTTGCATTGTGCATTATGCATTATGCATTCTTAAACTCTCTCTCCTCTTTATGGCTGACGCTAAAATCATTATTTCTGATGACGAAGTCCAGAAATACAAGGACACATGCACCCAGTGGTCGCCTGTATTCCTTCGTCTTCCTATCGCCACTGCAAATGACGTGCTCAAGTTTTTCACTCCTGTGACAAAACTTCGCGGCGACAAGAAAATGCCGTCCATCTACGGTAAATCTCAGTTCTCTCCATTCAAAAAGGATAAATCTTCTGATGCTGAAGTCAAAATCGACTGGCGTACGCTGACCACTCGCCACGCCAACGTGATTGAGACGTTCGCGCCTGTCGATTACGTGGATATGCCACTCGGCATCGCATCCGATTATCTCGGGGAAAAACTCAAGAAGGCTCCTCAGACCGTGCTCGTTATGGCTGAGCTTTCCGCTTCACGAGGGGAACCGCTCGCTCAGGCTGCCATGACAGGCAAATACAATCCTGAAGGCTCAACTTCAGAGGATATCGCCGACGGTATCATCACCATCGCTGAAAAGGAAATCGAAGACGGCAATATTTCGGAGGAAAATGGCAACCTCTATGTCATGGAGGAGCCCCTCACTTACGAAAACTGCTGCGACGAGATCAAGAAGTTCGTTTTCTCAATGGATCCGTTCCTCCGCAAGCAAGCTAATTTCCTTTTCTGTGCTCCTGAGGTCGTTGATATGTACAACGAGTCCTATCTGCTCTCTCACCAGGCTGTGCCTTACAACAAAGAATACGATCAGCCATACGTGGAAGGATCTTCTAAAAAACTTACTCTCGTGGGTCTGCCACAGCTCGCCGGCACTTCAATCATGTTTGCCACACAGAAGAAAAATCTTCTTTACGGCACATATCTTGAGTCTGATCAGGCATTCGTGGACGTCATGCGTAAGAACCACTATGAGTTGTCTATGGCATCCGATATGTGGATCGGCTTCAACTTCCGCACTCTCGACAAGCGCGTGATCAAGTTTATCCAGCTCGCAGAACCTACCGATGAAAAGGAGACTCCAAAGGAGCCTGCAAAGGATCAGGAACAGGGTGGACAGCAAGGCGAACAGAACAACAATAATGAGTAACCTTAATCTGATTTACCATGGCTAATGACTGTCAAACAATTCTTAACTCCTTGAAATGGTGTCAGGGAAAACCCGTAAAGCCCGGCATACGCCGCAAGGCTTACGCTATCCCCGTTGACCAGATCCTGAAGTTCCCGAGCATCCAACGCGATGAGCTTGGTCGAGTGAAAACCCCGGTTCTCAAGGGAAATTTCTCGCTTGTGGAAGATGCCGTGTGGGCGGTGATTGAGCATCTCCCGAACAAGGCTGAGTTTAAATCTGAGACACAGGGTGAGTATCCTTCCCAGTCGTTTAAGGTGACGGCGACCCTGGTCCATCCCGGCGTAGACAAGGCCGCGGCTCTTGCCACCGCTTCTTTCCTCAATACAAACTGCGTGTTCCTGATCGAGGATATGGAGGGTAACTATCGTATGATCGGCTCTGAGGACTACGACACCACCATCACCTCAAACCGTGACAATGGTCAAGGTCCTACAGGCACTGCCGGCACAACAATCTCCATCGAGGCTACCATGGACTTGGACGCCGCTTTCTACATCGGCGAGATCACGACTGAGGACGGTACGGTTCAAGCCGCCGTACTTAACAATCCTTCATGATGATACCGGGTATCTCCGATATCTAAGAATCAGTCCGGCTTGGCTAATCCCGCTTCCCGGGGGTCGCTGGGCCGGACTTCATTTTGACTCTGTGATATGATAAATCTTGAACTTACCCCGAAAATAAAGGAATGGCTCGACACGCCGGCTGATCAGCGAGACTATGAGGAAGGTGCGCTGCTCGTGGGTCGTGTGTCGCGCAACCGTGTTTTGTTTCAGAACCTTAGCCGTAATCCAAAGGGTCAGGCTAAGGCAATAGAATATCACCTGGAGAAGATCTACAAGCAGCGCATGGCCGACATCACGCATGAGCAGGTGGCGGAAATGATGCAGGCCTGCGACCGTATCGCCAAGGCTCACGGGCTGCAGCATCCGGCATCCTCAAAATCGGATTTCCAGAAGGGTAAGCGTGCCGACCATGACGAGCTTCCTCCGGAAGTGCAAAGGCTGTGGCAGGAAAATCAGGATATCCGACAGCGCATGCGGGATTGCCATACCCATTTGCGTCTGATCAACCCGACAAATTCCACTTGTCCGGATTCTGACCGCTATCCATGGGCGAAGCAGCTCATCGAGTATGACACGAGATATCGTGACAACTGGAATCTTTATGACCACTATATCAAGGGTACAAAACTCCTTGAGACGAAAAAGGCTGTGGATCCTCGCACCGTATCACGTAACGCTGCCAAGACCGCAAACATGCTCCTTGGCAAATACGTCAAGTCTCCGGACGCCAAGACTGCAGAGCGTATCCGAGAGGCATACGCCAAGGTAATCTCACCAACTCAAAACCTCACTGAGAAAATGCGCCATGCCAACCTCCTGTAACAATGCCATCCTCGATATGGAGGATTACGAATAATAATTTATCATTAATCATTTATAATTTATCATTAATCATTTATAATTTATCATTCGACCATGCCTCTCCCCTCAATATTAGATTCCTGCAAGCTCGATCTCTATGCCGATGAGTCTGAGATTCGGGAAAAATACCCTCTCGCGATGGCCGAAAGGATCCTGCGCATCCGGGAGATGTATAACTACTGGCTCTCAAATCCGTCGATGCGCGACCGTCAGCTCCGAGATACTATCATGTCCCGTTTTGATGTCTCGCAATCCACGGCATATTCTGATATCGCCATCATCCATCAGCTGGCTCCGATGCTATCCCAAAAATCGAGGGATTTTCATCGTGTCCGTGCCAATGAAATGTTTCTTGAGACGTATGCCAAGGCAAAAGCCCGAAATGACACGCGCACCATGTCGGCTACTGCTGCCTTTTATGCCAAATACAACCGTGTGGATCTCGAGGACGAGATGGCTATGCCTTACGAGGATATCGTATTCCAACCATTCTGCCCGACGATGAACCCAGAGGTGCTCGGTATCAAGCCTATTCCTGAAGTTGACAAGCATATCGCTCGCCTGGAGAAGGAATTGTCACGTGACTTTGCCGATATCGAGGATGTGGAATATGAGGATGCGGATCTTGAGATTGATAAACTTTTTACACCTCTCTCCGATGATACTGACAAATCCTAAGGCTAAGCTTACATATTTCAACCGTCCGCAGCTGCTCGCTCAGTGGATTGCAGCCCGTACCACTGTAGTCGTGGCGGGGCGTCGAACCGGCAAGACCGATTCTATCGCCGCTCCTTACGTCTACAAGATGATGCAACGCATGCCCGGTTCCACTGGTGGCATCGTGGTTCCTACATTCAAGCATGGTCTCACAAACACTATCCCAGGTCTCTTGGCAGCCTGGGGTCGTTGGGGTCTGAAGAAAGGTGTGCACTACGTCGTAGGGCGTAAACCGCCCAAATCCTTCGCCGAACCTATCACGGAACCCAAATGCTGGGAAAATGTGATCTCTTTCTTCAATGGTAGCATAGCCATCATTCTTTCACAGGACCGTCCCGGTGCCGCTAACTCCCTGACTCTGTCATGGATTCTGGTGGATGAAGCAAAATTTGTTGATCCCGAGAAGCTCAAGGAGGAGACAGTCCCTGCCAATGGCGGCATCAAGACCCATTTCTCACGTCATTCCTTCAACCATGCGATGATGATTCTCTCGGATATGCCGCAGAGTAAAAAAGGCTCGTGGTTCCTGGAGTACGAGAAGGACATGAAGCCGGAGATCATCGATGCCATTGGCGGCGGTCTCTACGAGATCTGGCGTCAGAAGCAGAAGATCCTCGAGATGCGGCAAAAGGGTATCGAGCCTCCGGAATATCTGAAGGGATATCTCAAGAGGCTCGACCGTAAGATTAACCGTCTCCGTTCCGTCGCCACTTACTACCGCGAGTATTCTTCCGTCGAGAATGTGCAGCTTCTCGGTGAGCAGTATCTTCGTGATATGAAGCGCAACCTTACACCATTGACATTCCAGACATCGATCATGTGCCGCAAAATCGGCATTGCTCGAGATGGTTTTTACTCGTCGATGCAGGAGGACAACAAATACAATGCCTCGGACTTTGAGTATCTTGACAATCTTGGTTGGGACGGTTTTCTTCCGGAGGCGATGGACTCACGTGCTGACCGTGACTTGAATCCATACGCCCCTATCTGCATCGGGATGGACTACAATGCCAATATCAACTGGATTGTAGCCGGACAACCCGATGAGCATGCCGGACGATTGAACGTCCTGAAGTCTTTTTTCGTCAAGTTTGAGCGCAAGATCCCGGCTCTTGTGGCTGATTTTTGCCAATATTATATGCATCATCCCACTAAGATCGTGGTGTTTTATTACGATGCCACTGCGCTTGGATCTAACTACGCTGTCAACGATATCGACTTCCGCCGAACCATCATGCATGAGTTTGAGAGGTATAAATGGACTGTCATCCCGATCTACCTTGGCAATCCGATGCGCCACGATGAAAAATACAATCTCATCAACCTTGGTTTCAAGGGTCGCAACCGTCTCACACCCTATTTCAACCGACAGAATAACGATGATCTTATCCTCGCAATACAGTCGGCAGGGGTGGAGCGCGGACGCCTCGGTTTCCGGAAAAATAAGGCTGGCGAGAAACTCGCCGAGACTGAGGAAGACCTGCTCGAGCACCGCACCGACGGCACTGATGCCTTTGACACGCTCTATATAGGATGCGAGCGCAAGCCCTACACCGGGGCTGCCCTGCTCGATGTCTCCGGCATCCTGTAGTGTCTTTTATCCATCATAAAAATCTCCTTACATTTGCACATCAATTTTTAATTGATCGTTTATCGTTTATCGTTAATCGTTGTTATGAAATTTCCATCACTAAACACCAGCAGGCATTACGTCGGTCTCGCACTGATCATCATTGCCGTGGCAGTCCTGATATACGATTTTTTCAGTCCTCCGGTTGGACAGCTGTCTAATTTTTCGCTTATCCTTTTCGCAAAATTGACAGCAATCGCCGGATCTCTGCTCAATATTCCTATACCAACAAAAACTAATCAAACTAATTCTCTCCCAAAAGATGAAGAAATTTGAAATCCAACTTGCGGAAAAGCAACGTCGCAACCGCGCCCATCTCGAAAATCTTGAAAGGTTTATCGGCTCAGAACGTTTTGAAATGCTTCCCGAAGAGCAGAAGGCTCTGATGACAGAGCAGTATAAAGCTCAGGCTTGGCTCGACCGTATCCTTATTCGCAGAATGGAGCTGCTTGGTCTGCCTGTATGTCGATGACCATTCTCAGCCGTGGCTCTCGTGGCGTTTACGTACAGATCCTTCAGAAAGCTCTCTCGCTGATTCCTGATGGCATTTTCGGTCCGCTTACTGAAGAAGCAGTCCAGACATTCCAGCACGATCATGGACTGACAGTGGATGGCATAGCGGGACCACAGACTCTCGCAGCACTCGGATTCTCGGAAAACTGTCTGATGGCGAAGACCACCACACGTCGCATCGATAAGATTATCCTGCATTGCACCGCCACAAAGCAGGGCAAGGATTACACCGTTGACCAGGTGCGCTCATGGCATGTCCATGACCGTAATTTTGCCGATATCGGATATCACTTTCTGATACGTCTTGACGGCACCGTGGAAGACGGGCGACCTCTCGACAAAATCGGCTCCCACTGTACCGGGCAAAACGCCCACTCCATCGGCATCGCGTATGTCGGCGGTCTGGACTCGGACGGCAAACCGATGGACACGCGCACCCCGTCGCAACGTAACGCCATGCTTTCTCTCGTCGATTCTCTCAAGAGAAAATACAAGGCCTCTGTGCACTGTCACAACGAGTTCGCAAACAAAGCTTGCCCATCATTTAAAATTGATCAATTATGAAAAATTTCCTATACGCCATTTTCGGATCAATGATAATATTAACTCGGATTCTGATTTTTGCTCTTAAAGTAGCGATCGCTGTAGGCATCGTTTTTTTGCTGATAAGTCTATTCTCCTGCTCTTCCTCTCGCCCCATGGCGACGGAGACAGCAGTCACCGAGTCAATGACTGATCTCGAGACAGCAACGGACTCAGTCAACTCCAATCTGGAGCTGCAGACATCCACATCAGGATATCTCGAGATCTCCGACCTGTCGATACTGTTTTATCCTCCGTCGGATATCCAGCCTTCGCCAGTTCCGGAAGATTCTGTGGCTCCTGAACCTCAGGCTCCACAGAAACCAAAGATCCTTTATCCGGCTTTGCTAAATATAGGGCGACTGTCGACGGGATCCGTCTCCAATACCGCATTGCAGGCATCCAATGACTCTGTCGGATCAAAAGCTTCAGACATCAGCCACGACCAATCGGCCAAGGATTCCGTACAGCGCATACGCGACCCTACTAAACCATCCTGGCCGGTAATACTGTCGTTATTCATGGCCCTACTCATAATCATCTATACAGGGTTTATGCTATACCGCTCCAACCGGCTATAACTGCTCTTCCTCTCTCTCCTGATCCTACTTAATCCATATCACGGCTGCGACATCCTATCCAAGATGCCGTAGCCTATTGTTTTCAGTCTTTTATCTACTGTGAACTACACATTACTTTTGCGGCATGAACGTTGAATTTCTCTCCACTGATCTCGCTGAACGCTCCATTTGCGTCACGTCTGCCATTGGTCGCATCGATGTCTCCACCGATGCTCCCTCTGTCAGAATGTTTATGTCGGTAAATGGTAAGGAGTTCTACAGTTCACTCCTGTATGCCTACAATGGCACCGTTTCCTTATTCGACGCCGGTTTTCTCATAGAGTCATATTTCAGAGCCAACTCGCTTTATCGGGCCAATGTCACCATAAAGGCTGTCTGCTCCTCCGATTCTTCCGTTTTCGATTCGATGACCATTGACTGTCTGCATTGTACTCATGTCGTTCCGGATTCTTTTGACGCTACCAAAATATTTTTCTCTTGTCTACGTACCCAGCGTGTCGCTCATGATGCAAAATTCCGTCTTTATGGCCCGATGGCGGGTGGAACATCTGTGATCGTCAATGTCGTTGGCCTGGATCCGGCTGGAAATCCTACCTCGGGCACTGTATACACGATGTCGGACGATGGATTTATTGATGTCAATATACCTGCCTGGACCTCAAGTGTCGTTGCCAATACAGCCATCGACACTCCAATAATGATGTCGATCAGATGCTCCGGTCTTGAAAAATCACTTTTCATCGTACAGGATCCGGAATATATGACGTTCTCGTTCCGCAACTGTTTCAACGTCCCTGAGACGATCTTTCTTCCCGGCAAGTCTGTCATGAAGCCGGAGGTGTCATCTGATGATGCTGTCTGCTCAGGACGCACTATCCAATATAACCGTGTCTTGTCTCGCACATACGAGTTCACTTCCGGGCCTCTGACCCGATACGAGGCCGCGGCTCTCGCTCAGCTCCTCGAGTCCTACGCTACGGCGGTGGTGGTGGACGGCAACGCCTACGAGATTGTGATCACCGACCACTCGACGGAGATATCATCGGATGCATCCTCCCTTAACGTGCTCAAGTTCTCCTGGCAGTTTGCCGACCGGCGTCCGCACCTGTTCGGAGATGATCTTGACCCGCTGCTATATTCTTCGCAAATCTTTACCGAGCAATTCCAACAACAATACATGTAAGTCTATGAGATCAACAATCCACATAAATGAGGCTCGGCGAATCCTGGACCGCGGAGAACCTGTCACGATGTCGGTGGTCAAGAAGAATGGCTCAATCCTCAATATCACCAAGGATAATCCTGCAGTGTCCCTATCCTACGATGTCTACACAGGACTACGCTCCATAAAGTTTCTCCGCTCCGGAGAAAAACGCACCATACGCGACTGTATGATTATCGCCATAAATGATTACGACGTCTTCCTCTAAAATAATTGAGAATTGAGAATTTAGAATTGAGAATTTTATATTCTGTCAATCTCTCTAAATTCAATATTCTCAATCTGACTCACCTCAATTCTCAATTCTCAATTCTCAATTAAAATGAATTCTCTCCTCGACTACACATCGGTCCATCAGATACAAAATATCAAGGGCAAGGCTTCCGCGGCTTTTGTCACAAAGACCTCGGAGATCTTCCGCGAGATGGAGCATCCTGAGATCCGAACCTTCAATGGCCACGAATACGTGCCATGGGGTGCCGACGATATGCTCCCATATAATATCATCAAGCTCATCGAGTCTGATGAAACTCTTGCCACCTGTCAGGTCTTCAATGCGGAAGTCTGCTATGGCAGCGGCCTCAAGTACTGTACTGAGGAAGCGACGGCTGCAGTCCGCTCTGAAGTGGATGATTTCCTGTTTGAAAACTCAATCTCGGAATATTTCTTGGGTGTCTGTCAGGATCTGATGCACTTTAATTTTGCAATTTCGGTCATCATCCTCAATGCCGATGGCGATAAGGTGGTGCAGCTCGTGCGCAAACCGGCGTGCTACTGTCGGTTTGCCAAGGCTGATAAATTCGGCAAAATTCCCAAAATCCTCTTTGCCAATTTCCGCCATCTGGAGCCTGAGGACCATGTCGAAGAGATCCCCCTGCTCGATCCTTCATCCCCATGGCGCGACCTTCAGATGCGTGTCGGCCGTCTGACCCGTCCGGACGGCACCCGCAAGGATGAAAAGATCCGCAAATTTGCAATCCTGACCCGGTTCCCGGGCGTGGATTCGATGTACTATCCGATTCCCCATTACGCATCGCTTTTCAAGGGCGCATGGTTTAACATCAAGCGTCTGATCGGCACTGCGAAGATGGCGAAGCTCAAGAATGCGGCTCCTATCAAGTACGTAATCGAGGTGTCAAAAACTTATTGGGATAATCAGTTTCTCTTGAATAAAATTCACGGCACCGATAAGCAGCGTGAATTTATGAATAAAAAGAAACAGGAGATGCTGGAGTTCCTGACCGATGTGGAGAATTCCGGAAACGTACTCTTTACCTCCAAGTCACTGTCGATTGACGGCAAGTCGGAAAACTCGGAAATCACTGTCAACCGTATTGACTCCGCTACAAAGGAGGGTGGCGACTGGGAGTCAGATATCGCTGAAGCTGTGAACATGATCTGCTTTGTGATGCGTGTCCATTCCAACCTTGTCGGTTCCGTGCCAGGCAAGACACAGACCAACAATTCCGGATCAGACAAGCGTGAGCTGTACACGATAGCCCAGGCTCTGAAAAAACCTTACCGTGACCTCCTTTTCCGAGTCCACGACATCATCATCCGCTTCAACGGCTGGAAGGGTGTGCATCCTGATTGCCCCTTTATCCAATTGACCACCCTCGATGAGCATGCCGACGCCAAGGAAGTGTCCGCTAACAATAACGATCAACGATAAACGATTAACGATAAACTTATATCTATGGAAATTCAATTAACTGAAGAACTCGTCCAATCGGTATTACCGAACACCCTCATTACTGTCGATGAAGAATTCCCGTTGTCTGCTCGCATCGAGCCGTATGTCAAGGACTCTATCCGCTGGATTGAGTCGCTTGTCATTGGCGACGTTGAGCTTCCTCCTGAACTGGAGGAAATGGCTGTCCGCGCTGTCATAATTCGCGCTGTCATCCATGCCATTCCGGCTATGGATCTCGTAGTCACTCCATCAGGTTTCGGAGTGGTGTCTTCCCAAAACCTTGCGCCGGCTTCCAAGGAACGTATCGAGCGGCTTATCGATAGCCTGTCATCCTCACTTAATGAGCAGATCCTTTTGCTGCAGGAAAAGTGTGTCAATTGCGAGGACTGGAGGAATTCCGATCGTGGTCGCTGGTATTGCTCAACTTTTCTTCCATTTCTGGCAGATGTGTCATATCAAAGCAAAGATGACATTTATGAGGTCTATAAAATTGCTCGTGGGCTTGCAGAAAAGATAGAGTCTATGATCGCCGAAGAATATATTGGTTTTGAGCTTATGAATTCGCTACGCTCCGGATTCTATGACTGTACCTATGATATGTCAGTCCCTGTCATATCTGCATTGCGCACAGGTATCCACCGATATGTATCTCAGCACATGAGAAAAGATCCATACCGTTGTCCGGATGATCATGAGGCATGGCATCTTGCGGAGTCTATTCTAATCCACATCAAGCGAGATCCTGTGCTCTTTCATGTCTGGAAATGCACTTTTAAGAATGGGTTAAAACCTTTCAAGAACACCCGAAAGGGCGGTTATTTCTTCTGATGCCATGGACACTCTGAATCTCACAGTACCCACATCCTGGTCTGAGCTCACACAGCCACAGCTCCGCAGTGTTTTCGTCCTCATTGCGCGTTATGCCAGCCTCCCTGATTCATGGTGGAATGTAGCGACATCATTTATTATCCGCTGGTGCGGAATAAAAATGGTGTCCCCATACGGGCGCAACTGGCTGATACGAGCCAACGGGAAAGAATATGTGATGGATGCCATGGAGTTCACTTCCGCCTGTATGACTATGTCATGGATCAAGGAAATTCCTTCTGAGCCTGTCCGGCTCATGCATGTAGGAAAGGGGACAGCGATGTCGAAGGATCCGACATACGATCTGACGCTTGAACAATGGCTCTCTTGTGACAATTTCTATCAAGGATACCAATACACCGAGGATCCGGAACTGTTGCGTGAGATGGCGTCGATACTCTATGGTGTTGCAGACATACAGTTGACCCCGGCGGAATCAATTAGCATCTTCTATTGGTGGTCGGCGGTAAAGAAGAAGGTTTCGGCTATGTTCCCGCATTTCTTCCAACCTGCTCCAGTCAATTCCGGCGACATGCCGGATGCCGACACCATCCGTCGTATGGTCGACGCTCAGATCCGCGCCCTTACCAAGGGAGACATTACAAAGGAAGCTCAGGTCCTGGGGATGCAGGCCGTACGCGCCCTAACCGAACTCGATGCCCAGGCAAAGGAATACCAGGACCTCAATAAAAAATACCCACAAAAGTAAATGTCGAATGTTGAATGGGGAATGTTGTATTGTGAATATTCAACATCCAACATTCAACATTCAAAATTCAACATTAATATGACCGATTTCAACTGGGATGCCCAATCCTTTTTCAAGCGCCTTACAGAGGCTAACAAGTTCGCCCAGGAACACGGCTTCGTCTTCCACCCCGTCTCAGGGCTGGAAGGCTTTCATGGCACTCTGACCAATATTCTCAAGACAAAGGCTTTTGTCTGTGTGTCCGACACTTCAGACGGAGGACTCGAGCTGGAGAATACATCTCATACGAGCCGTATAAAGACGGTGTTCCTGGCTTATCGCCATAAAGCTTTTGATGAGTCTCAACGTAATATTGCCATGGCGAAGATGCGCGAGCTGTTCCGTCAGTTCCTGTCGGTGCTGATTCAGGAGAAAGTCAGAATCGAGGAAGATGATATCTATCTCGATTCCAGGATACCTTTCAAGGAGATCGACCAATATTTCTATACAGATGCTGCCTGTGCATTTTTTCAGCTCCGCATAGATACATTTACTAATCTCGAATTTAACGAAGACGAATGGATCACACCGCCCCTGACGCAATAGAGCAACGCCGCAAATATGTCGAAGGCTGGAATGCAGCCATGATAGATATATGGCAAGAACGAATCAATCTTCTTAATGTCATAGATACTGGCAGCTTGTATAGGTCTCTTAAGCATGTTGATCTCGTAGTAGATGCCTCTGGGAAATATCTCGACTTCTCCACGTCTCATATGTTTCTGGAGTATGGTCTCTGGCAAGATATGGGTACTGGCCGCAACACTGCTATCGGCAATACTCATAAGAAAGATATGGATGGGTGGGAGAACAAAAGAGAAGAACGCCGTTGGTTTTCTACAAAATACTATTCATCGACAATGCGTCTGAAGGAGTTTTTAGCGGAATCTATCGGAAAAGAGTTCGTCGGATTATTCGCCAACCTCGAGGCGGAAGACTACCGCAAGCAGACCGAATACTACAAGCGTAAAGGTCTCTCCTGATTTCCGTCTTTTATCCTATCTGTTTTTCCACCTATCTTTGCCCTCGCAAAACGCAAAACGCACCACGCAAAACGCACAACAATGCCCTCTCTCAAACAAGTACTCGCACGTATAGCCGACCTCAAGGCAAAGATCCTTCCGGATTCCATTTCCCCGCACTACCTCGGGACTATCCTCGAGCAGATGCTGGGCTACGGTTGGTCTACGGACGATGCCGGCAACTATACATTCCAGTCCATCAAGGTCAATTCGACTCTCGAAGTGCCGGAACTTGTCTTTGACCGCTATTCGGCCATCTCCACTGACACATATCTCACGGAGACCGACTACATTGAGCGTGTTGTGGACAATGGCGACGGCACCTATACGATTTTCTTCAACGAGCAATATCCAGGATATTTCACAGAGCAGATTGAGCATAATATCCTCAAGGGTGTGATCAATGATGTAGTGGAGAATATCCCGGAGGGGGAAGGCCCTTATACTATCTATGATCCGACAGTCATGGTGTCATGGATGAACGTGCTCAGCGTCGACAACGCTGCAAATACCGCCCTTGTGACGCTTTATTCCGACGCTGAGATAACGGAAGACCACAACAATCCACCTTGCGAAGGGATGAAGGTGATGCGTGTCGGGAATTCCGGAGATTCATCGGTGCCAAAATATTTCCAACGTCAATCTTGCCTATATATGGCAGGCACAGACGGACGCATAGTGAAGCTTTTCCGCGTCACTAAACCGAAGTATGACGATGGGATGATGGCTGTCTCAATCGGCACCATCCCCGATCACATTTGCGATCTTGACCCGCGCCTCGAATACGGAGACGATGGTGTCGTTGCCGATACAGTGGTCGCCCGTCGCTTCATAACGATTGACTCCCTTGGCCGTCCTGTGGCTCAGACTGTCGACCGCGGCAAGTGGAAACTCGGGGAATGGTATGGCGACGGATCCGTCCCTAACGACAACGGTATCTACGAGCGGAGCCTCACATGGCACAAGGGGCAAGGTTGGCTCAACAATCTGGAGGGAATCGCCACTCTCGAGAACCAGCCGGCTTGGAACACGACTTTCTGGACCCATGTGGTTGGTGACACTGCCCTGCATCTGGAGTTTAACGAGCCGGATTGCTTTGTGGATGTAGACAATCCCATCTGTCCTATGTCGGTCAAGGCCACATACATGGGGGAGGACGTGACCGATTCGCCGGCTATCTATTACGACTGGGCGCGTGTGACGTCTCGTCAGGAGCTGGAGGACACTGCCTCCGACTCTCTATGGACGGAACAGCATAGGAATGCCGGCCCCTCGCTCGTCCTCGATGGCGATGACCTCAATTTCCAATTCGGCACCTGCCCGGATTCCTGCCGCATTATCGTCACTGCGGTGCTCCACGATCCTAATAATCCTAACCTGCAGCCACAGGAGGCTGAATATTACCTTATATGATACGCAAGAAAATTCGTAAAGTCCCCAAGGCACCCCGCATTTCGTCCGGAATAATACCGGAGGGTGGGGCGACCGCCAACCAGGAGGTGCTCGCTTCGGGCGAGTATTATCCTGACCGTACGCTTGTGCCTCTTATACTCCAGCCGTTTGTGTCGTACAAGGATGCCGTTACAGGCAAATCGGTTGACAACGCCCTCCCTGAGCTCACAAACGGCCAGTGGTATCGGCTGGATGGCTCTAACCGCTCGCTCGGTCTCTGTGATGCCACGAAGATATCGATGTCCCAGACAGGCACGGATGCCAACGGTGATGTGATAACGGTGTTCAGTGTCGTCTCAGCTCCCGGATCTGCGGACTACGGACGGCTCACCGTCCGCGAGAATGTCCCTGCAGGACATAATATCACTTACATTTTCACTGCCGTCCTCTCTACCGACGGACGCCCGATCCGAGAGTTCTTTGACACTCGGTGCGACACTATATTCGAGTATCCAGACATCGAGTTCGACAACAATTCTACCGCCATCTATGATCCGTTGCACGGCGAGCAGTATTATTCTCTCAATCCATCGTTGACGATCGACTATCCGGTGACATGGAAGTGGATGTCTTACCATGAGATGGAAGGAGGATGGGTCGAACTCGGCACGACTCCCCTCGATTGGGCTGTCGATAAGGTGGGCGACGGCATTAAGATCAACCGCAAAAAGATGCAGGATATGATAATGCTCCGCTGCCTTGCGGAAGTGACCGTTGACGGCACTTCGGTATATCTCGAGAAAATCGTATCTCACACGCGCATTATGCCTTCCTTCGAGTATGATGTGATCCGTGTGGGGGAATTCCCGGATGACGTTGATGCCTTCGCCCCTTACGCTGAGATAAAGACAGGCAATGAGACTGTGACCGATGTGTCGGAGTTCCTCATTGAATGGCTCAATTCTTCGAATCTGGTCGTGGCGACGGGCATCAATCCTACTATCAGGCTTTCATCCCTTGGCGCCGACGGAGTCTATTATCTCCGTGTCCGCGACCGTGGCGGCTTTGCCGCTATTACCGATGACGGGAAACTCCTCACCTCTGCGGATGCCCTGCTGCTTGACAGAAGTAAAGTTTAATTTTTTATATATCTCTCTCCTATGCACAGATATTACAAGATTTCACGCCAGTGGGCCGAAAAACTCGGTGTATTAAAGACCGCTGTGCCGCATCCCGACGGGATGTATCTCGTGACCCCGAATCTCGGTCTCCGAATTTCCGAAACCCTCGCCAAAGAGACAGGGACACGACTCCTTCCGGCTGAGGCGTTCGATGCTATCGGGGCGATAGGCCTCACTGTCGCTGAGGCTCTCGCATCTGCAAAGGGCGAGCTGCGCCATGACCGCTCTGCCGATGACCCTACGATGATGCCTAATCCATTCGACAACCCTGACAACCCTGACAACTCTGAAAACTCTGAAGTCTGACTACTGATCTATGGCTACTACTCAAAAACAGGCCTCGATAGCTCGGTCGGTCATGTTCCGTTCTACGGGGTCGAACTGGACCGCTTTTCTGCATGCGTCGACTGGCGACCTGATCCAGCAATACGACGACGAAGGGAATTTCTATCCGGAAATATCTGTGACGGATCCCATCCGGATGCAGTTCACGGCTACGTCTTCGAGGGCTCAGGGTGCCGTGGTCCCGGATTCGATCACATACAAGATCGGAGGCGTGACGTTGACGTTTGACAATTCCGGCACTTGCACAAATTCGACGGCGGCCGCGGCTATGTTCAAGAAGGATGGCGCGGACCTGCTTATCATAGGCAATATCGCTGATTATCTCGGTTATGCCAGCTCTCTGCTCGAGGCTCTGGCAGTGAAGGGATCCGACAATCTCTATGCCAGCTGCCCGGTCGATATCTCCAAGCGTGTCAGCGGACACCGCCAGAAGGTTTCCATCGCAGCCGGCGACAACAAGAATTTCACGCTGTCTACTCAGACTGACTCCGTGAAGCTCAAGGCGGGTGTGCTGCTGAAGACTGGCTGGGTCTACAACGCTACCAAATATAACTACATCTGGGAGATTGCTGACCCCGCCATGACATCAGGATGGCGGTTGCTGCAGGTGGGCACCGGGGCTAATGGTACCCTGATTCTGCATGCCTCACAAGTCAACACTTACGCCAACATACGTTGTACGGTGCTCAACACTCCGCTCGGCGGCTCTCCGGGCAATGTCACTAATTTACCCGCAGAATATAACTGGACTTCGATATCCAAGCAGCTGATCGTGGGCTCCGACTGTGTCGGCGTGCTGGATGCCTCGGACCCCCTGGATATCATCTGCTCGGTGAAGATAAACAGGACCGGTACCGGCTCGGAGGTGGACGCTGACGAAGAGGCCCTCGATGACTCTATGCCGGCAAATGCTTATCTGGTTTGGATTCCGACGATCGTGGTGCGCGGGACACAGACATCCGCAGGCTCTACGACATGGCTGACAGGTATGGTTGTGGATCCCGCCGGTGTGCCTACTTGCAATGTCATCCCTGATAATGGCAGATATAAGGTGGAAGTAGCCGACCTGAGCTCGTCGTACGGACAGCATACGGTAATTATGTCCGGTAAATTGGCATGACGGATTATGGCATCGAAAATCACATCTATAGCCCGCAAGGTAGGCTTTTACCATAAGCCTAAGGACGGCAAGTGCCCGGTGTATAATCCCGCGTCGCAAAACTGGACATACCTTGAATCTCCTTCGGCCGAGCAGCTGGATGCGTCTGCCGATCGGATGATCACTCTAGACGCAAACTCGCTGCTCGGCATCTCCAAGGCACAGACGGCGCAAAGGATGGCTGAAACAGCGCAAGCGACTGCTGACGAAGTTCAGGAGACGGTTGCCGGCAAGGTTTCTCTATCTGAAGTACAGAATTCTTTGTTTCCGGCTTCAGACATAAATGAGGCTCCGGTCGTGATGGATAGGCTTGAATTTGTACAAGGTCCTGACGGATGGGGTTTCCAATTTTGTTACCATCCTATGTTCAAACCTGAAATGGGTACATGTGCTACGTTGGCATACGTGAGGAAATCAACATTTGATGCTTTGGTAGACCGTGTAGCCGCTCTTGAAGGAAGGCTCGGTATATCTTGATTTATATTCACTCTCTCTAAAATATTTATTTATGAATCTTTTTGTTTTCTGTTTCGGGATGGAGGCCCTCCGACCATGAGTCTCGAGACTAAAGATATTTCTCAAGGGGCAGTGTCAGCGATATCTGACACTGACCTCGTGATGGTAACCGCCTCCGGAGGGGGATACAAACCTATCTCATCAAAGAACTTTATCAAATCACTGATTTATATTGCAAACACCCAACTTAATTCGACACTTCCAGCCCAAGCTAAAACAAACGACTGGATAAGGATAGTAAAGGTTGCCGATTCTTTCTTTGGATTTGTATCCTTGTTGGGTGACTATGCAGGTTCCAATGTACCCCATGCCGCTTTTTTTGTATTCAATGGCTATTGCGCTACGTGGGGGCAACAACAGGCATATTGCATAAACAAAGATGCGTGTGACGTATCGGCTGTGCGGTTTGTAAAAGAGGATGCCAATTATTTTTTGGAAGTGAAATTTAACCGAGACAAGGCTAATGCTTTCAATATCAACCTCAGTCACTCATCCAACGCTTCCCTTATCCCGGCAACAATATCCAATGCTTCAGCATCCGACATCCTGAAAACCATAGACTTTTCCGTTAATTGGGGGGGGGTAAACCATTATCCTATAACAAGTTACAGAATTGGCGATTGCGTACTGAACATCTGCCAGAAAGGAGGTGCGCATGAGTGCGGAGACTACGCTTCTGACCGACAAGTTCAAGGATGCTCCCTCCGCCAGCTCTTTGGACAGCCTCTCTGTGGTGGCAGTGGATTCGACGGGATCAATAAAGCGAGCAGGCGCACGTCTTTTCTCTCGGTTTGTGGACATCTATCTGGCCGATGCAAATCAGCCGGGGATTGCAACAGCAGGAGAATGGACATTCCGAACAGACAGCAACACTCTCAATCTTCCCGAAGGAGTGACGAAGTGGGGTCTACTGAAAGTCCGCGCAATCTCTGCCACGCAATACATAGAGGAATACCTGCCATTCCAAGGGTTATATATGTTATTCGTACGGAGGTTCAGTTCCGACGGTACTTTCTCGAACTGGGTGCAAGTAATCTGATCTCCGCAAGAAAGGAGGTGGCAGCATGAGCGAGACAAAAACTTTGCAGGAGAAGTTTGCAGCTGCTACTGAGGTCACCTCCCTTGGTTCGACTGATAGATTGGCGGTTGTTGATGATACCGGCAATATAAAAAAGATTAGCAACGCAAGAGTCAATGGGTATGCATCATATAAAACGCCTTCAAGTATTGATTCTGTCGGAACATGGGTGCGTATAATGAACCTTGGGACATGTGTCGGTATTTTGTGTATCACCAATACATTCTCGACAAACTGCCCCAGTAATGTAGTTATGGCTATAAATATAGGGTATCCAAAATCCACGTACTTAAATACATTGCTTCTTAATAACTTTTTCCCATCATCACGCTATGTCAAAGCACGATTTGTAGTATCTAATACATCTGGCGAGGGATATCTTGAGTTTTTTGTTAAGAACGTAGCACCCGGTGATACTTTCCATGTTTATTGGTTCGGAAGTGGTGTTGCCCTCATGCAAGGATTCACTAAAGGTGAAGTCCCAGAAGGCTTCTCCGTTAAGGAATTTGACCTTACTACAGCTATGTGGGGGGGGTAATTCACTATTGTTCAACTACTTACGCAATCTTACAGAAAGGAGGGTTGCGTGATGAGTGCCGAGACGAAGGAATTATCCAACAACCTCTTGAAGGAGAAGATGGTGGATGCGGTTGTAACACGGAATTACCCAGAGAATTTAGATGTTGTAAAACAACCCGGAGTATACCAAGTCGGAGCATCCACTCTAACCGGATTGCCGGAACCAGGCGTCTATGGAACAATGACAGTGGTTGCCTCTATAGCTTTCCTCACACAGACAATACATTCAAGAACAGGGGTTATGTATTCAAGGACAACAAACAGTACCGACCCTTGGCCTGCTTGGCGAAAATTTCAAGGTTCTGTTTTATAGCATCAGAAAGGAGGGCAGCGGCATGAGTGAAACTAAGACATTAGCCGACAAGCTCAAGGCTGCGCCCTCTGTGACTGATTCCAGTGGGAAGACCGTGTTGCTGACGGATGCGAACGGAGATCTGAGCAAGACAACAATTGTAGCCTTCGCTGATAAGTTGGTCTCCCATTTACTCGAAGGCGAGGATTTAAATGATATTATGGATGCGTCTTTTTGTACTTACTTTGCAAGTACAAGCAATACATGTCTCAATAAACCCAATGGAGTTTCCGCATTTTATCTTCGAGTATTTAGAAATTCAGGGAATGGAAGAATACAAATTCTTACGGATTATAATGGAGTAGAATATCAAAGAGTATTTTCTTATATATGGCAACCTTGGAAGAGAATGCTTACCGAAAGTGATCTGACTCAAATCCTCAACCGACTTACTGCCCTCGAAAACAAATGACCACCAAGCCACAAGGATCTGACAGTCCTTGTGGCTTTTTTTGTGCATAGGCAGCCCGGGGCGAGTGCCGACCGACTACGTCGGCGGCAAAAAAATGGCGCACGTGCTCATTACCGCCCATTCAAGTTTTGCCGACACCCGAGGCTCCCTATCCGTACGGATACCCATTGCATATTCCGCAATCCTCGAAGGGGGGCGGGCGTGAGCCTCCCGTAGGGCGGGCGAGGGCAGGTAAGAGCCAAAGAGGGGAAAAATTTCCCCTCTTGACCCCTTTTTTATACTGATTCCTACGTTTTTACGATTTCCAACCTCTGGAAAATCGTAGAAAATCGTAGGAATCGACCTATTTTGGCTACGAAAACCCTGCTGGTTTCCAACCTTTTACGACCCCTGAAAAATCGCCATTTTTCAGGGATTTTTTGCCTGTGTCAACTTTATTGCTTATCTTTGCAATCATCAAAATAGCTCCATTGCACGAAAGGCTACGTTTGACCGTGGCTGATAATATGTAGGGCAATGGAGCTTTTTTTTGGCTCAAATGTTAAAAATGGAAAAATTTCTATTAATAATTTGCAAATAATAGAACTTTTTCCTATTTTTGCAGTCGAATAAAATATAGTAGTATGAAATATCAGGAATTCCACAGAATAATTAAGCGTAGTGGCTGGATGGAAGTGCGCCAGAAAGGAAGCCACATCATCTATGCGAAAGACGGATTCCAAAATGTTTCCGTTCCTAATCATGGCTCTAAGGAAATGCCAGAGCCATTGAGACTAAAGCTATGTAAGGAGATGGGGATTTGATTCCCCTTCTCTTTGCTTCTCGGATTCTTGATATTCGATAAAAATCTTAACACATTTCAAATCATGAATGGCAAACTAATTATCAGCATCTGCGCGAGCAAGGACTCCTTTGGAGCTTATGCAGAGAACTGCGAGGGAATCTACGCAGCAGGCGACTCTGTACGCGACGTAAAGCAGGACGTGCTGGAAGCCATCGAAATCTACAAGGAGATTACTCCTGAATTAGAATGGGCAGAACCCATTAAAGACGGATGGCCAATCGAATGGCGTTATGACGTACAGTCGCTTCTCCTCTATTATCAGGGCGTGTTTACTAATGCCGCCCTCGAGAGGATGACAGGTATCAACCAAAAACAGCTTTGGAATTATGCCAACGGCATTTCCAAACCAAGAAAACAGGCTAAAGAAAAAATCGAGAATGCATTGCACTCTCTCGGTCAAGAACTCGTGGAGTTAAGCCTTTAAAAAGTATATTAATCCATTTTTCAGCGGTTCCCAAAGCAGGAGCCGCTTTTTTTTCAGGGCAAGAGCATGAGATTTAACTTTCCTTAAAGACTTTCGCAAGATATTCCATATTTAGCATGCACTTCTTCCTTCTTCGCTTCAAGGACAATTTGTCAGATTGCTTTTTCAGCATCTCCATTGCGAACTTTCTAAGGATGGACAGGTTCTCAGCTCCGTTCTTGGTCCTGACTCTGCAATCGTCTTCCTTGAATGTCACGTCAAGATGCCAATGCAGGTTGTTCTCGATTCCCCAGTGAGCGCGTATGCGAGAGGCAAAGTATCCGGCGTCGTCCTTTTCCTCACTGCTGAGATAATATATGATCTCCTTTGACTTCACACCATCACATGTGCGTTCGCGATACATCCTTACGATTCGCTTGAGACCGGGCCATTCCTCATACAGACCCTCTTGCTCGAGCAGCCTGGTATCAAGGACGGAACATTCCCTGAACTCAATCCTGCCGTGTCCCTTCTCCTCTGACTTGAAAACCGACATAGGCTTTGTGTTGTTAAAGATGTTCTCAACCAACTCTTTCAGAATGGGCTGATTATCTTTCAAGGCCATCAGGTAGTTGCCGTCCTGCAGCAGGATCTGCTGTGCGATGTTGCGGTGTGTACCCATGGCATCAACGGACACAAGGGCTCCGACTATACACAAGGATGCTATCACTGATGGAAGCACCTTCAGCTCGTTGGTTTTGTCATCGACACGTTTCTCCGAGATACATATCTCGTATTCGGAAACCATCGCGTTAAGGATATACAGTCCGTCACATCCCCTGCTCCTCGGGGATTCCCCCCGCAGTTTCTTCCCGTCAATTATCACATGACATCCGTTAAGGGAGGAGATTATACGTTCTCTGGAAGACTGCAGGGCTGACCGCACCTGCCCGGGATCCACCGCCTCCACCACACGTCGGATGGTGTCGCCAGAGGGTACTCCATTGGCGAGTTTGAGGAATCCATACTCTTTGAGTCCTTCCTGTCGTTCTTCAATAAAATCGGAGATCTCATCGTAATCGTCACACGATGTCAGCACCCCGATAAGGGCTATTCTCAATACATCCTCAAGCTCATGCTTGACCTTGCCCAGCACGCGAGGGTCTTTAACTCTGTCGAAAATCTCAATTTGCATATGGCTAAATTAATACTTTTCAGTCTTATATGCAAACTTCTAAACTATTTTTCACACATATCCCATCTGTTTTAACATAATCTTTTATAAATTTCATGCTCTTGCCCTGCTTTTTTTTCTCAAACTCTTGCACATTCCAAAATTATTTCCTAATTTCACATCTTTGACACTTTAAAGCGACAATATAAGCCCCTTACTCCCTGAATGT
>CAZWJO010000014.1:2143-38373 GCA_964634905.1 uncultured Sangeribacter sp. | reverse complement strand
TTAATTATCTCTTAAGAAGAGATAATTAGGTTTGAAGATTTGGAATAACGTTTCAGGTTATCACATATTGACACTATTAATGAAAGTAATTTGATATGGATGTAAATTTGGGACCCTCGACAGCATCAGTTCATTTATCATCAGTTTTTCCGGCGATTCCTTTTCAGCCAGAAGCCGATGGCTTGTGTGCATTCAAGTTAGAGACTATATGTCGAGACCTGAATCCAAATGCTATATAACTACAATAACTATAACTTAGGCATATATGACAAGACTATTCAGCAATATCAAGTATAAGCTGATCTTCACCCTGCTTCTGCTTGCCGCCGGACTTCCAGCTGCAAAAGCCCAGAAAGCAGCAATAAAAACCAACATCGTCAGTGATGCCCTTCTGAGTCCAAATATCGGACTTGAAGTAGGACTTGCGCCTAAATGGACACTGAATGCCTCCGGTCAGCTCAACCTCTGGACCGTCAACGACCACAAATGGCGCCACTGGCTCGTGCAGCCCGAAGCCCGCTATTGGTTTTGCCACCGCTTTCAGGGTCATTTCGTCGGGCTTCATGCCATAGGAGGCGAGTTCAACTTCGGCAACATTGACAACAACATCCACTTCCTCGGCACCGACCTGAGCAAGCTCAAAGACCGCCGCTACGAAGGCTGGGGCGCGGGAGCCGGCGTCGCATACGGCTACGACTGGATTCTCAACCGCCACTGGAACCTCGAGGCGGAGATCGGCATAGGCTGGATCCATGCCCGCTATGACGAATATCCTTGCGCCGAGTGCGGACGCAAGCTCGGCTCCGGACACCATAACTATTTCGGTCCCACAAAAGTGGCGCTTAACCTCGAATACGTATTCTAAAACATCAAAAGCACATGAATAAGAAAATATTCTTCGCCATCGCGGCATTCATGCTGCCTCTGATGGCCTTCGCGCAGTCAAACACCGACCTTCTACACATTAAGGACATCAATGTCAATAAAGGGGACTCGATGCTCACCTTCAACATGAACGTCGACCCTAAGGAATATAAGGTGAAGAGCAACGACATCGTGACGCTCACTCCCCGGCTTGTCACGGGAGACAAGACCATCGACATGCCGGGCATACGAATCGCCGGCCGCAAGGCATGGTATACGGAGATTCGCGAGAGAAACGCCTCCCCTCTCGACCTGTCACGTGCAGGGACGAGCCTCCCCATAGCGTATTCCAGCACCCTCAGATACGACAAAGACTATGGAGCCTCCACAATCATCATAAGGGCAGACACTACCAATGTCTGCAACTGTGACACAGCCAAATCCGGGGATTACCCGATAGTGGACCTCCCCGAGGACAATGTCACGAATTTCCTCGAGTATGCCCACAGGTTTTCCTTCATAGTCCCCAAAGACACCGCCGACAAGGTATTCAACCTCTCAGGACGCGCCAACATCATCTTCAAGGTCAACAAGACTGACATCGACTGGTCTTACTTCTCCAACAAGGCTGAGCTTGACACCATCCTGAAGACCATCAAGGTAGTGCGCGACAACGAGTATGCGACGGTAGAGAAGATACTTCTCACCGGCTATGCTTCCCCCGAAGGACCATACAACAACAACGTACGCCTTGCAAAAGGGCGTACGGAAGTGGTAGAGAAATATGTGGAGCAACATTCAGATTTCCCCCATTCCGTCTACGACACTGACTTTGTGGCAGAGGACTGGGGAGGGCTCCGAGAATGGATCATGAGTTCCAACACCATCCCCGACAAATATGAGATGATCGCCTTCATCGACGACCCGAAAATCCCCAAGGAGAAGAGAAACGACATGTTCCGTGCTAAGTTCCCCAACGATTATCCGTATCTGTTGAAGAATGTCTATCCGTTGCTCCGACACACCGACTACAACATCACCTACAAGATCAAGAAATTCTACGATCCCGATGAGATAGAGCAGGTATTCAATAAAAACCCTGCGCTCCTCTCCCTCAATGAGCTCTACATCCTTTCAGGGAAATATGAGCAGGGGTCGCCCGAATACTTCAAGGTGTTCATGACGGCAGCTGCGATGTTCCCCAAAAGCGATGTAGCCAACCTGAATGCGGCGGGATGCGCCATGAACAACGGCAACCTCGAAGCGGCAAAGACCTATCTGCAGAAAGTGCAGCCGGGTGCAGACTCCGACTATGCGTGGGGAGTGATCTACGCAATGGAAGGCGACTATAAGAAATCGCTCGAGATGCTGAAGAAGGCCAAGGAAGCAGGCTCACAAAATGCCGCTGACATGATCCCCGCTGTCGAGGCTGCCCTGAATCCCAAACCCTCCATGATCATCTACTGACCCTTGTAGGGACGCATGGGCACCCATGCGTCCTCCTATAATCCCAACCGAAAAAACAACAAAAAACAATCTATTTTTACATTTTACTTTTATGAAAAAAAATCGTATTTTTGGCCTTGCCTCTGCCATCACACTCTTGCTCGCAGGGGGCTGCTCCAACGACGTGATTGACTCTGGAGCCCAGAATGTACAACAAGGTACGGAGGTCCCCGAAGACGGAACCTACATCACTGTGAACTTCGATCTTCCTTCTGCAAAGGAAACCCGAAGCTTTACCAATGGTGATAACTCAA
The DNA here is from genome assembly GCA_964634905.1 of uncultured Sangeribacter sp. Lineage (GTDB taxonomy): Bacteria > Bacteroidota > Bacteroidia > Bacteroidales > Muribaculaceae > Lepagella. The sequence continues at coordinate 35,749 of CAZWJO010000014.1, read as the reverse complement.
GTAACGGTGGCCAAGAAATAGGTCATGACTTCGAAAACAAGGTGTCTGAGGCCTACATCGTCCTCGCCAGGAAAGACAACTCTTTCATCGCTGCAGCTCAGACCACTACTCTCGAGGCTATTGGTGTTTCTGGCAGAAGCTACAGAAATACCACCGTGTTCTCCAAAACAGATCTTGCCCGCTATTATCAGGATTTGAATTCTTTTGACAAAGATGAGCAAAATTTCAATGTGATAAATGTATTTGTTTTTGCTAACCCTACCAAGGGTCTTCAAGAGGTTCTTGAGGCTGCTGAGGCAGGCGATACCGAATGGATTAATAAAGTCGGTGTCTATGATACTTCCATAAATGAAGGTGTAATTTGGGACAAAGATCACTTCTTGATGACTAACAGTGAAATTGCTACTCGCCGTGTCCCCGCAACTCTTGATGACTGGAATGACCATACTACCGCATCAACAGCATTCGATCTCTCAGGTATGAATAATTACGGTCGTCCAAATGAAATCGACAACCTCACTTCAGGTAACATCATGGTAGAGCGCGCAGCTGCCCGTTACGACTTCCGGGATGGTGCTCTCGACGGTATTAACAATGAAGACCAATCTTACAATGGGTTCAAGGCTCAGACTTATCATGTAGTTCGTGATGCAGATAACCACCCTCTTGTTGATGTTTTCCTTGGCAAGATGTCTATGGTAAACATGAACAAGGAATATTATTTCATTCGCCGTGTATCACCCACTGGTCTTGACGCTAATTGGCAAATATGTGGTATTGAACTTCCTTGGTATTCAAATGCTGATGGCAAATGGAAGACGGATGAAGATGGCGGACAAATAAATGGTAACTATGTAGTGGATGCTATGGCAGATTGGAAGCACATAGTTAATAATGCGGGTCCTTCTACCGGTTTTGATCTCCATTTCAATTATCCATTCTTTAATGCGTATGGTGAAGTAGATAATATTGAGGCTTCTCTTCCTGATGGTTCCGACCGTTGGTATACTTCTAAGATAAGTGATGTTCTTACGAACGGAGAAAAAGATAATCCGGATTCTTGGAATCAAAATGGAACTAAGCCCCAGTACAGAACTTGGCGTTATCTAACAGAAGGTACTATCCCTGGAGTGCAAAGCCAGAAAAATGGTGTTTCTAATGGCGTTGTCTTCAAAGGTCAACTTCAGCCAGCCCGTGACATTGACGCAAACAATGATGATTATTTCACTCAGAAACTTCTTACTGAATTAAATGTCGTATCGGGAGAGGATGGAGGTAATGGTCTTACAGATCCTATCATTTATGTTTATGCAAATCACATGTATTGCACTTGGGAGCACGTTCGCCGTGTCGCTATCCGTCAGGCTCTTACAAGTATGTCATACAACTCTAATGATGGTAAATGGTCTTTCAATATCAACCGCAGTTCTCCTCTTTATTACGCAGCATTTGGTAAAGGTGGTTTCGGTACAGTGACTTTCAAATGTGATGTAACAGGTGTTCCAGAAGGTGGTACTGTAGACCTTGATAACGCTGATTTCCTCATTAATCCTGCTCTTCAGCCAAGTGAAGTAGATGGCGTTAGAAATGACATTTTTGTTCTTGAAGATAATCTTGCCGAAGCAACTGATTGTCCTGACTATCTGTGGAAGAAGTGGAAAGAGATTGATCCGGATACAGACGAAGAATTTGAAGAATCTGAAGCCTTCTACGCATTCCGTGATGCTGCTGTAAACTATGGAGAAGACGGTAATGAAAAGGATCCTAACATTGGCAAATTCACCCTTTATCAGACAAGCTTCGATCCTGATCTTGGCGGCTGGGGCTACTATTGCTACTATTACTACTGGAACCGTCACAACGACAATGGACAGCCTGGTGTCATGGGTCCAATGGAGTTCGCTGTTGTCCGTAATAATGTCTACAAGCTCGCTGTCACCAAGATATCTCGTATCGGTCACCCACGCATCGGCGCTAACGACCCAGATAAGCCAACTCCTAACACTGACGACGAACTGAACGATGTTTACATCACTGTGACTTGTACCACTCTCCCATGGGTAGTTCGCGAAAACGAAATCCAGTTCTAAAATAATCATTAATTGAGCATAGCAAAACTCATATTTGTTAGTTTGTCCCCCGTTCAGCTACTTGTGGCTGAAATAAATACTCAGATCTAAGAGGCGTGATACCCTCTCAGATCACCAAAAAAACAACAAACAAGATATGGAAATCAGATCTTTTTCAGATTCTATCAAAAAGACTATAGCAATGACATTGATTGCTGGCGCAGCGCTGTCATTCTCCTCATGCGACCGCATCCACGAGGACCTTCAGCCGTGTCCGCAAGGCCTGCGTATTAGGTTTATATATGATTATAACATGGAGTTTGCAAATGCCTTCATGTCGCAGGTAGACTGTCTGACAGTCTTATTCTATAATCAGCAAGGCAATTATGTGACTTCTCGAACCAATACTACATCAGATCTTGCTAATGAAAATTGGCGAATGACTGTAGACCTTGATCCGGGACAATATACTGTCGTTGCATACGGCGGCATGGCATGTCAAAACACTTCATTCAGCTTCGTCACTCCCCCGGACGTCACTCCTCTCCATGACATTGAAGTGCGCCTAAATCCGGAAGAAGTCGGCAAGGAACTGCATCCTTTATTCTATGGTAAGCTTGACACATCTGTCGAGGAGAATTCACTTACATATAAAGAGGTAACTGTGGAGATGATGAAGGATACCAACAATCTCCGTGTCCTTCTCCAGCAAGTGAATGGAGAGCCTGTGGATAATGAGGATTTTGACTTCGTCATCACTGACAACAACACCCTCTTTGCTTGGGATAACGACCTTCTTCCAGTACCGACAGTGACATATACTCCATGGGCACGCGGCAATGCAAGTCCCGGTGAGCTTCCCGATGGGTCGGATGCAAGCGTCGCTTGGGCAGAACTCAGCTTCTCTCGTCTGCTTACTGCTGCTTCCCCACGCCTGCTTATCACAGAGAAATCGACAGGCAAAGATGTCGTAGACATCCCTCTCAACAATTATCTTCTGCTCTTAAAGAGCCAGGCGTTTGCTACAATGGGCAATCAGGAATTCCTTGATCGAGAAAGCCGCTGGAATATGATTTTCTTCCTTGGTGAAGGCAACTATTGGGTATCTACAACGATTTCGATCAAGGATTGGACTGTAAGAATCAATAACGCTGAGGTAAAATGAAAACGTTTTCACGATATATAAAGTCGCTTCTGATACTCTTTGCCATGGTTTGCCTGGCAGGGTGTGCTGATGATCTCGTGGTCCTTGGTCCTGATCAAGTGCAGGATGGGGACGGAGATGTCATACTCACTCTCAATGTCAGTGTAAGCAATTCTCGAGGAAGCGGCGTCACAAGAGCTTTTCCTTTTGAGCCTGCGACCATAGAGTATGAAAAGATCCACTCTTTACGCGTCATTATCGTCAATGAAAAAGATACAGTCGAGCACAACCTTAGAGTTGATATGGCTCCGGGTTATGGTGTCGATGAGGTCAAAGGGTTAGATTTTAAAGTTTCAACAAATTATGGTACTGAGAAAAGAAATGAAAATAATCAGCTGATCAGAACCGAAAAAAAGCGGATCTACCTAATCGCCAATGAGGATGCTATTCCTACAGGTGATAACTTACCTCCAAAAATGTTTGACATAGAAGAATTTCTGAATGAAAAACTTAAACCGGGATCATATTTTACTGAAAGCAACACTGTAATTTGGAATAATTGGAGCGAAACCTCAGGCAATGCTCCTACACTTCCGGAATATGCCACTCCTTTCATCAACAATGAAGGTGCTAACAAGAAATATGTGCTGATGTCAGAGTTTTTCGATGTGGATGTAACTTCCAATCTTTCAGTTGGAGGCGATCAGAAGACCAAAGCAAACCTCTTTGTCACGCGTAATCTCGTGAAATTCCGTTTCTCAATCACTGCTGATGGAACTACTCCCTCTTTTAAAGTGAAAAAGGTCATATTCAGCAACCTGATGCAAAAAGAATATCTCTTTCCTAACGAAACAATCTATAATCCTCCCAAATATGATGCGGATGGAAAGGTGACAATTGAGGATAGAGAGATAACATCCTACGTCACTCCTTCATTCTCACATGGAGACGGCAACTACATACGCCCATATATTTTCGAACCAGAAAATTTCGGCTATAACGCTACATCATCTTCCCCGACAACAACCTTCTCAAACACCTACGAGCCAAACCTCTATTTCTGCGAAACAAAAAACTTAGTAAAGTCAGACACAGATGATACAGAAAGTGACTCTGAACTATATACCGTAGGAATTGAAGTCGAATTCCAAAATAAGATTAAGGATGCTGAAGGAAATGAGATTATAGAACCTTTCACAGTGCAATTTGATGCTAAGCAGCTAACAAATTTGCGTTTCTTGCCAAGAAATACCATAGTCCAGGTTAATATGGTGATTAATAATGGTATTCTCGAAGCCGTCGCCACTGTCTACCCATACACAGCCGTCAATCTTAATCCTTCATACGGATTTGAAATCCCTTCTACAAGAATATCTCTTAATGAGACAGAAACGTCTATCGAGGAGGGGCAAACTATCTTAATTCGTTACACAATAGAACCAGATATTACTACAGACAAAACTGTTACCTGGACTTCTTCTAATACTGATATAGCAACTGTCGAAAATGGCTTAGTAAAAGGTATAGCACCTGGTACTGTTGATATCACAGCTACTACAGTTTATGGCCAATCAGCTACATGCAAAGTCACTGTGACGCCAAAAGAATAAAAAAACATGATAATTAAAATTCAGAAATCTTGAAAATCAAGAAAACCAATGAATATGAAATCTATCAGATCTAAAATATTATTTTTCATTGTAGCGAGCTGCTGTGGCTTATTAAGCTCTTGTATTGATGATTTCCCATCTAATAATGGAGTCATTCCGGAAGGAGACGGTAATATTAATGCAACTGTCACTTTCTCTCCAACTTTCATTGCAAATCTTGGGGAAACAAGAACAGCAGGAAACGCACTAAATGCATTAAGGAATCTTTATGTATTGGTTTATTCTCCTACTGGAAATCTGCAGTATTCATACAATGACGAGAAGTTGAATTATACAATAACAAAGTATGATGTAGATAAAGACAATGACCATCTTGATGGCAATGAAGCTCATACTGATGAAACTCAAACCGATCAGGCTAATTTTAAATTGACCGATCTTCCTTATGGCAAGTATAAAATTTACGTTGTTGCAAATATGGGGGATTTATCAACCAATAATAATACGTTTAAGAACAGTGAAGGAAACACAATCACTGTTAAAGACGCAATCCAAACTGAATCTGGTCTTAAGAATATCAAACTAACATGGGATCCAGACAGCATTGAGTTAAATGATCAGATGTTCGGATATTTTACTCCTTCTACCAATATGGAGGAGAAAGGTTTTGACGCACCTGTGCTTGAATTTAACAAACCTGAACAAAAAATTCATGCTTGGCTGAAACGGGCTGCATCTAAATTAACTATAGCTTTTGATCCAAGCGGATTAAATGAGGGTGTAGATATATATATCAGGAATGTGACAATTCGTGATATCCCTAAAACATGTCTTTTAGGAGCGGAGAATATGCCTAATTCTGTAGAAGAACTTGATAATCATCTTGAAACTCCCTATCCAGAGCCCAATTATAATAACACATCTTCAGCCATACCAAATTCTCGTTTTGAGTATGATAGACAAGGAATTATTAGGGATCCTGATAAACATACAGGTAAATCAAAAACTGATGGCCTTTGGTTGACTAAAAGTATTCAAAAAGCAATTCCGGAAGGTGCTCATGCGGCAAATGCTCAGTCTCTATTCTTTTACGAGAATAACCAGGATGAGTATGTGCAAGAGAAGATGAAAGGATTGTCTGAGACACAAAAAAGAAGATATGATAAGAAGCAGCATCATACCGGAGATGATGATGGTGTTGGTACTCCAATACGTGATGATAAAGAAAAGGATGATGACGGTAATATCATAAAGACTGACTTAGATTTGAAAGATCGCGTTCCATTTGGTACATATGTGGAAGTGGAGGCCTATTACATTTGCTCTAATCCCAACAATGTAAGTGAAGGATCAATCAAATATCGATTCATGTTGGGTAAGGACATTACATATAATTATGATGCCCAACGTAATTATCATTTCAAGTTGACTCTTGGTTTCAAGGGCTGGGCAAACGACCCCGACTGGCACATCGATTACGAACTTCCTAATCCTGGTATCGAGGTTCCTCCAGTTTTCCGTATTTCTTATCTTTACTATCAAAAAAGCGACTTGCCTATCCGTATTCTTGGTAATTGTACAGATCTTCGTGTTGATGTTATCGAGAATAATTGGGCTCCTTACTATCCGACAGGAGTACAGCATGAAGGAGTTACCTATCCTGTGCCACCTGCCCAAATTATTGCACCCGTACAAGACACCAGTGATCCAAAAGGAGAATATAACTTTGAATGGAATCAAGATGCCTATTTTAATAACTGGTATATGCAAAGTGATAATATCCAGTATCCGTATTATGGATTTCTTGCTCTTCACTTGCCAACGAGAGAGACTACTATAGTAAGTAAAAATTACGATGAACAACCTGCGGCAAGAAATGAATTAAGAGATTTTTATAATAATAATCAGGAAGGTTGGAGGCGGTTTAACGTAAATGATTTATCGGTAGGTGATCATAATAAAACTTATTATGATGGTTCCACAGTGACAATCGATGATAAATACGAGGTTAAAAAAATGTACAATGATTTGAATCAAGAGATTCCAAATCAAAAAACGCTTATGCTTCCAGTATGGACAAGAGCATTGACACTGATTAGTGATTCAGGATTTTCCGGTAATAATCCGTATGAAGCTTTTGAGAGGATGGCTCGCTTACGGATTACTGCTACTTTTCCCAATATGAAGGATCCAATAGTCAAGGAAGTAACTGTGCTTCAAGTTAAAAGGATAACAAATCCAAAAGGTGTCTGGAGAGCAAGCGACAGAACAGATGCATTTGACGTTACTCTTCTTGAAGCAATGAATTCTAACGGAAGATCTAATTTTCAAGCTTTTAGGTCTGAAGGAGAATGGACTGCTTATATAGAAGGATCAACAAATGCTGCTGGCTTTTCTTTAGGTATGAACGATAAGACTGAAGGATACATGCAGAATGGAGAGGTACATGGATACACTGGTTCGTCTATCAACTTCAGGATTAACTTTGGTACGTCCGTAGGTGACAATGAATCTGAATGTGCAATCGTAAAAGTAACTTATCATAATAATCAGTGTCTACATAAGATTTTGATTAGAAAAGGATATAGTGCGCCTGTGCAAATGGGAGGTAAATTGTGGAGTACCTATTCATTATATCAGGCTACATATAGAAGCGGTTCAGCGGCTAATGGCAACGATGTATATGATGCTGTTTTGACAGCAAATCCTTTGATGTTAGGATCTATGTTCAGAAGAGGTCAACAGACAAAAGGTATATTTGTTAGTAATAATATGAAAGAGGACTTAGGACCGTTCATGCCGCCTGGCTCTATTCCATTTGAAATTGGACTCAAAAATGGTAATAATTGGGCTAAACAGGATTGGATTAAAATTGGATATAGAGATGACTGTTGGCAATATGCAAACAATGAAGATCTAGGCAGAACACGAGGTAGTAGAGACTATGGTCTTGGAACTTTTTATGTAGGTGATCAAGGTTATAGAGTACCAACATACCAGGACTTCTTAGATTTGACAAACGCTTCAGAGTATGGTTTTGGAGTTGTCTATGGTAGTGAAGCTAAAGGTCCCCAATATACAGCAGAAGATGCTTATGGACTAATTGACCCTCAAAATGAAGGTTTATTTGATGATCCAAGGGGTATGAGAGGCGTAATTGCCTATGATAAGACTACAGGTAATCAAATATTCTTCCCTATTGGTAAATATGGAACTGGAAGACGAAATAATTTTGTATTGACTGGAGATAGGGCAGGCGTACTACGATATGGCGATCTCGATGTTTTGCTCACAGAAGCACAGAATTCGAACAACATATATAGACCTATTCCGTATAATCTTAAAATATCATGCGGAAATATTTATTGGATTGATAAATACCAACCTAACGTTAGAACTCAATATTCAACAACATCGTATGGAGCAAGAGGTTGTCTAGGTTGGGATATGAACTATTTCAATTTCGACTTTAATGCATATACCGCTAATAACTATAGGGATGCGTGCCCTATAAAGTTAATTTTAATAGAGTAATATATGATTTCAATCGAGTAGGTGGTAAACACTAATCATAGGCGTTTACCGCCTACTTTCGTGTTTACCGACCTCTCACACCACCGTACGTGCCGTTCGGCATACGGCGGTTCTTAACACGGATGCAACCTGTCGTACATTTCCATTAGACTCGGGTAACCTGCTCGCTTCATGTTCTCTTTTGATATGGCGATTGTGAGTATGGGGCTATGGGCAGTGCGCCAATATGCTTTCCTCGTGTTCGCCCACTGCCATGCCTTGTCTTTTCCTATCCCACATCTTTGGAGGTTCTTGAAGCGGGTTCTCACCCTTTTCCAACTTTTCCATATACACATTCGTATGCGTGAGCGTATCCATTCGTCCAATCCCCGGAGAAAGCCACGCATGTCTGCGTACCGAAAATAATTTATCCATCCCCGGATTGCATAGGTCAGTTTCTCCTTGCGTTTCTCGTATCCCCAGCCGTTACTGCGTGAGGTCAACTCCTTGAGTTTCCTCTTCAGTTTGGCTTTGGTCTTCGGATGAACCCACAAGCGAGCCTTTCCTCTTCACATACCGAATGAGTACCCCAGGAATTTCTGTCCCAGGACACTCCCAACGTGCGTCTTTTCTCTGTTGACCCTCAAGAAGAGTTTCCTCTCTATGTAGTTGGAGATGCTCTCGCACACTCGCTCGGCTGCTCGGGGTGTCTTGCAGAAGATGATGCAGTCGTCGGCATACCTTACAAAGGGGTGTCCTCGTCTTTCAAGTTCTCGGTCAAGTTCCGTAAGGATGATGTTGCTCAATATGGGACTCAGTGGACCTCCTTGCGGTACGCCTTCGTCTGTGTCCTCATATTTATACCCTATCATTACACCTGCATTCAGATATTTGTGTATCAATGATATGACCCTCCCATCTTTGATTGTCTCAGACAGCAGCTGTATGAGTTTGCTGTGATTGACTGTGTCAAAGAACTTTTCAAGGTCAAGATCTACACTATAGAGGTAGCCATCGTTGATGTACTCTTGCGCTTTCTGCAAGGCTTGGTGGGCACTTCTTATCGGTCGGAAGCCGTAGCTGTTCTCCGAGAATCTGGGCTCATATATCAGGCTCAGCGCTTGCGCTATGGATTGTTGGATTACTCGGTCTACCACTGTAGGTATCCCCAGTAGCCGAGTCTTGCCGTTGTCCTTGGTATCTCTACCCTTTTCACTGGATTGGGGCGGTAGCGTCCCCCCAGCAGACTTTCTGTCAGTTCATCCTTGTGTTCTCGCAGATATGGCAGCAGTTGCTCTACGTCCATTCTTTCAATCCCTCCGCTCCTCTTGTTTGCCTTTACTTTTTTGTACGCTCTGTTCAGGTTGTCGGGAGTTAGGATGTATTCCAGCATCCTGTCTGTCGATAGTTGCACTTCTACGAGATCTCTGCCAACTATCCCGAACAAAGTCTGCGCTTCCGCTTCCCTTTCGCATGCCGTGCTATTTATCTGCGGTGAGCTTTCTTTTGTTTTCTGCTTTCTTCCTTTCATCGGGTAATTTCTCGTTGCGCTCGTTTGGTTAAGTTCTGCCCTTCGTCCATTCCAACGAGCTTTAAGGTCGGACTACTATGGCGTCTGCTGACTTCTGTGGGTTCGTTGTTACTGCTTACCTTGTGGCTCGCCCCACAGACCTCCCCGATTAAGGGCATAATCTTTCCGTCTTATACTCCCTTGATTTACTCTTACCAGTCCGGATAGTTATTAGGCTTTGGTTTGTTTAGCAACCTTACCTCTGATTTCGAGCCTTTTATCAAGTTTCTCTCCGTGGAGCCAGACTTTTGCCTCCGACTTCCTTCAGATTCGGTCTCACGGCCGACACCCTTGTCTTCGGCTATGTACTTCTCACTATCAGGGCGCACTCGGCACTTGCACCCGTTAGATTATGCTCATGTCGGGCGAACTATTAGAAAGCTTATTGATTTCCTCTATGGTCATTTCATATTTCTTAGCAATAATCGCAGGATCGATTCCCAATGATAACATAAACCGTATCCCTTCAGCACGCTCTTCCGCACGTCCTTCCGCCAAAGCTTTTTTGCGTTCGCGCTCTATCTGATATTTGATTCCTCGTTCAGTGTCGCGCAGTTTTTCCAATGACTCGCTGTAATTCACTATCTGATCAGGCCTCAGCTTGTTGCTGCGGGCAGCCTCGAATATCTCCGAGTATTTCCCTTCCTTATACGCCAATGATGAGCTATCCATATCCTCTATATTTTTTATGATAAACAATACTTTCTCCATTTCGGTTCTGCAATCTTTCCATTCTTTCGGGAGCTCCTTCAACGAGCACAGCATGATATGAATCTTGTCTGTAAGGGCTTCGCCTGTCTCCCTGTCTACGAGCATCACATCCCGGACCAGCTTAGACTCCATGTGATCTAAGTTGAAGTTTGTGACAACAATGGCGAATACCGGATCAAGGGTATAGTCCCATCCGGCCTTACCCTGATCTGCAACCATCTTGCATGCATAATATGTTATCCGTTCTTCAAATGGAGGAGTATATACATTTTGCATCTCAAGTATGAAATGATGGTCCGTCTCTATTTCCCCTTTTGATTTTTCAATTTGATAGTCGGGAAAATAAATGGATCCAACCCTGGAGATTGGGGTAGTGCAGTAGACATCATAGACTATCCGTTTGCCATTTTTATCAGCTGGCAATCTCTCTTTGTCATGGTATGTGACATCCTTTACAATAAGTTTTCCCTCGAATAAGGTATTAAGGAACTTTATGAGGGCATTTTTATTCTTGAGGTTACCAAAGACATACTTGAATCCGAAGTCAGTCTGTATGTTGATGAATTCGGTGATGATTTCTGATGAATGGTCTGTATTGTCTGCCATAGGAAGTGAATTTTTGACTCTACAAAGATAATCCCTTCTTTTCTAATTTCCAAATTTTACAATCATTATTTCCCACATGAATGCCAAATATCTATAATCTGCACTGCAAACTGGAAGACGGAAGCAAGATAATCGTCGAGATACAAAACCGATATCAGACTCACTTTGATGACAGGGCGCTCTATTATCTCTCCGTAGATATCTATGCTCAAGGCGAGAAAGGGGATGGTTGGGATTATTCGCTCACTCCGGTATACGGCATTTTCCTTAAGGATTACCCTCAAAGAGGCGTTTCTTGATAGGAACGTAATTCCTAATTTCTCGACTAATTTTTGCAATTATCAAAAATAATTACTAAATTTGCAAAATTAATTATACAAATTCCAATTGTGTCTCGTCTGATAAGTCTGATATGTTTGACTCGTCCGACCAGTACGACAACTCAAAATTTATGGAAATCTACAAAATATTAGTCGTTGACGACGAACCCGACCTTTGCGAAGGTCTAAAGCTTAACCTCGAAATCGAAGGCTACGAAGCTGACACAGCCTACTCAGCCGAAGAAGCTCTCGAAATGGACCTCCCTTCCTACGACCTCATTCTCCTTGACGTCATGATGGGTAAGATGTCCGGTTTCGAATGTGCCCGAATGCTCAAGCGTAACCCCGCCACGGCCAACATCCCAATCATCTTCTGCACCGCCAAGAATGCCGACGACGATATGATCGCCGGTCTCAACCTCGGTGCCGATGACTACGTCACGAAGCCCTATAACATACGCAATATCCTCGCACGCATCAAATCGGTGCTCCGTCGCACAGAACGTTCCGGCGCTTCCGTCGCTACACAGGCCTCTGTGTCGGCTCCTGTAAAGGAGGAGCCGAAGCCAAAAAGGATTATCCGTGAAGAAGGCCTCGTCATCGATCTCGACCAGATAGTCTGTACCATCGACGAAGTCCCTGTCCGCATGCCTCGCAAGGAATTTGAATTGCTATCTCTTTTCATGAGCAACCCCGGAAAGATCTTCTCACGCGAAGACATCCTCCAGAAGGTATGGTCGGATGAAGTAGTCGTCGTAAACCGTGTAGTCGACGTCAACGTAACCCGTCTACGCGCCAAAATTGGCAAATACGGTAAGCTCATAGTGACTCGCTCTGGCTACGGCTACGGCTTCAAAGTCTAATATGGGAACCCCGCTCTCCAAGCGGGATGTCAGGTAGGAGACCTAACTATTATGTCATAACCCCAGGCTAAGGCCTGGGGTCTCCAATACCAAAGAATCAGTAGCCTCGGAGAGGCGCTTAATGGTAGGACCAAAATATTCTAAATTCAAAATTCATCAGAGTGTTAAAAATCAGCTACAGCACGAAACTCCTCTTAATAGTGGTGGCAATTCTCACTGTCTGCGAAGTCGCTTTCGTCATCTTCCAGTTTAAGCGTGAGCAAAGCTACCGCCAAAACCTGCTTAATGCTCAGCTGACAATCCTCAACTATCAGCTCCTCGACCATTACGAAGGGGGCGTGGTGAATGTGGAGCTCTGGGAACGCACCATCGACCTCCCTATTCAAGATCTGCAGTTCGCCATTTTTGATAATAATGGAGTCATCATTTACGACAACACCGGGATCGACCATATCAAAAATCCACTCGAACTTAAGGAACTGAAGATGGCTAATGAGTCGGAACTTCATCAGGGTTTTTCAATCCACCACAATGATGAAGCAGACGACGATGATTTCTATTACTATGCCGCCCTAAAGGAGGGTGACCTATATGCCCGTACCGGTGCAGTCGGACATGATGTAGGTATAGCCGAGTTCATGAATATCGACCGCTCTTTCCTTTGGTATGCAATTTTCATCTATATTTTTGTCATTGCCATCACTTGGTATGCCACTTCCCGCATCGGGCGCACTGTCAAGCGCCTTTCCGAATTCGCTCAAGCTGCCGAAAAAGGAGCGGAAATCTACGACACAAAGGCTTTCCCTAAAAATGAATTAGGCACTATCGCCCATAATATTGTCCTTATATATGTGAGGTGGCAACGCTCTCTCAAAGAGCGTGAGCGACTTGCGGAATTAGCCCTCAAGGAAGAGCAGGATAAGGCAAAGCTTAAACGCGAGCTTACCAACAATATCAACCACGAGCTGAAAACACCCCTATCAGCTATCTCACTCGGACTTCAGACACTCATTAATTATAAGGATAAATTGACCCCGGAGAAAAGAGATGAGTTGCTGGAACGTTGCAAAGTCAATACCGAGCGCCTCCTCTCTATGATTGCTGACATTCTTATGCTTAATCGTCTTGATGACGGTGCCGAAAATATACAGCGTGAGTTGCTTTCACTGAGAGACATTGTAGATGAATGTACAGACGCTCTCCTTCCGAAAGCTGAAGATGCCGGCATTGGGTTTGATATCAACCTCCCCGAAAGTATGATGATGCTTGGCAATGCGTCGCTACTCGAATCTATTTTCAACAATCTTATCAACAACGCGATCCTATATTCCGGCTGCTCCACTATCTCTATCTTCCTTCAGGAAGAAGACGAAAAAAGCTATCGTATCATTGTGGCAGATGACGGTATTGGAATCCCTGAAGAACATTTCGAGCATCTTTTCGACCGATTCTATCGTCTTGAGACCGGTCGTTCGCGCAAGAAAGGGGGGTCGGGTATCGGGCTTGCCATCGTAAAACAGGCTGTCAAATTCCACGGTGGAGATATCTCAGTGAGCAATGTACCTTCAGGAGGTCTCGAATTCACCATAACCTTATCCAAATCCTAATATGGAAAAGCAGGATATTGAAGATTTAGCAGAAAAAGTAATTTCTACCGGAAAAGGAGTCTCCAAGGAAGAGGCTCTCTTCCTTATTAATGGTCAGGATCTTGATGCCCTCTGCAATGCTGCCGATCGCATAACGAAAGCTTTCCATAGCAATTTCTTTGATTCCTGCTCCATTGTCAACGCCAGAAGCGGCATGTGTGGCGAAGACTGCAAATGGTGTGCACAAACAAGTCGCCACCATACCGGCTGCGCCACCTATAACATATTAGACGAAGCCGACACACTGAAAGCCGCCCGGCTAAACCAGCAGACCGGTATCCGCCGCTTCTCCCTCGTCACCAGTGGCCGCACAGTTTCTGACCGTGACCTCGACCGCTTTATCGACATCATCAAGCGTCTAAGATCCGAGACCGACCTCCACCTCTGCGTCTCAATGGGACTTCTCAATGAATCCCAACTCAAACGACTCAAAGAAGCCGGAATCGAACGCTACCACTGCAATATGGAGACCTCCTCACGTATGTGGCCCTCCTTAGTTACGACCCACTCCCAAAAAGACAAAAGAAATACTATCGAAGCCGCCCGCAGACAGGGAATGGCAATATGCTCCGGAGGCATCATAGGAATGGGTGAGACTGAAGAAGATCGCGTCGACTTTGCAATAATGCTCCGAGAAATGGAAGTCGATTCTGTCCCCATTAACATTCTGCACCCTATCAAAGGAACTCCCCTTGAAAACACTCCTCTCATCTCAGAAGAAGAGATTATCCGGTGTGCCGCTGTCTGGCGATTCATCCTCCCAAAGCAAGTCATCCGCTTCGCGGGAGGCCGAGGCCGCCTCTCCCAAAAGAATATGCGTCGCCTCTTCCAAGGAGGAATCAACGGCGCCATAATGGGCGACATGCTGACCACCATCGGCAACACCCTCCAAGAAGACCTCCAGCTAATCTCCGACTCCGGCCTTCAACTCGCCCTTCCCAATTCTCAATTATAAATTACTAATTATAAATGCAGATTTCAGTAGTCATCCCCCTATACAACGAAGCCGAATCCCTCCCGGAGCTCCACGCATGGATCTCCCGCGTAATGGCTGCCAACAATTTCTCTTACGAAATCATATTCTGCAACGACGGTTCGTCTGACGACTCCCTGAAAGTCATCAAGAATCTTGCCGAGGAGGACCCGGAGCACGTACATTGCGTGAGCTTCTCACGCAACTACGGCAAATCTCCGGCTCTCAACGAAGGATTCCTGCGTGCAAAGGGTGATGTCGTAATCACAATGGACGCCGACCTCCAGGATAGTCCCGATGAGATCCCCGAACTCTACCGTATGATCACCGAGGATGGCTTCGACCTCGTCTCAGGATGGAAGAAAAAACGCTACGATCCCCTCAGCAAAACCCTCCCCACTAAACTCTTCAACGCTACAGCCCGCAAAGTCAGCGGTATTAAAAACCTTCATGATTTCAACTGCGGCCTGAAAGCATATAAAAAAGATGTAGTCAAGCACATTGAAGTCTACGGCGACATGCATCGCTATATCCCATATCTTGCTAAAAATGCCGGCTATAAGAAAATAGGGGAGAAGGAAGTGCATCACCAAGCACGAAAATACGGAACAACCAAATTCGGTCTCGACCGCTTCGTTAACGGCTATCTGGACCTCGCCACACTTTGGTTTCAATCCAAATTCGGAATAAAACCCATGCACATCTTCGGTCTCTTAGGAAGTGTCATGTTCTTGATCGGATTCATAGCCACATTGACAGTCATCATAATGAAAATAGTCAGCATGTGCAATCCCGACTATCACTTCTATCTGACGAACTCCGTCTACTTCTATCTTTCCTTAGCCTCCATGGTAATGGGCCTGCAATTCTTCCTTACCGGTTTCATAGGCGAGCTAATCACCCGCAACTCCCCCGAACGCAACCACTACCTAATCTCCGAAGACTGGTAACGTAATAAAGTATGCTCCGCATGCGCCCCCCATACCCCTAAACGGTAACTCCCCAAAAAGCAAACTAAGTAATAAAGCATGCTCCGCATGCGCCCCACGCCCTCAAATGATAATTAAAAAGAGCATCTTCATATTAAAAATAATAGCCACCGCCATCCTCCTAATATTGTCGGCCCTCCTATCTCATGCCCAATCCAACAAAGGCACAATAACCCCCGTAGAATCTGACGACCAAGCCCCACCAAAACCCATCCTACACTACTACGACAAACACGGCGACAAACTCGACACCCCTGTCCTCTACCTCGCCGAACTCGACACCGCCTCCTCCATCCGTCCTCAATCCCCATACGCGCTCTTCAATGGAATCACCATCGGCGTAAACTTCGCCGATGCCATCATGTCTGCAATCGGGCAATCCCACAGCAGCTACGACATCTCTGCTATGGTCTCACTCCACAATTGGTTTTTTCCTGTAGTAGAAGCCGGAATAGGTTGGGGACATCACACTGAAAATAATGACCTTTTCAAAATAAAAGCGTATCCATCCCTATATGCCAAAGTAGGCATAAACTATAACTTCCTATACAAGTCTAATCCCGCCTACATGGGCTATTTAGGCCTACGTTTCGGAGTCTCCCAATGCAAATGGGACAAAACCGACATCCTTTCCACCAACGAAGAGGGGGAAACCATCTATCTCCCCAACGAAATGGACCAGCGATGCACCAGTCTTTACGGCGAAGTCCTCGCCGGGCTGAAAGTCAAGGTAGTCGGGCCCCTCTCCTTAGGTTGGAACGTCCGTTATCGTCTCGGACTCCATAGCAGCCAAGGCAAATCACCCTGGTTTGTTCCGGGCTACGGCACCGGTCCCCTCGGCTTCACCTTCAACGCCTACATCACCTTCGGCGAAAAGCCCCGCCGCGACCCTCTCCCCAACATCGACCTCCCCTCCCCTGCCCCGACCCCCGAACGCGACCCCGAAACCACCCCACCCCTCGCCCCCGAACCCTCCGACCCCAACTCCAATCTCTAATTACAATAAACCATCCCCATGGAGGGGAGGCTTCCAAACCTCCCTTCCATGGGGATTGACTCAACCAAAATGGGGTGATAGTTGTTATAGAGGGTAAATGAACTTTAATAATTAATTCTGCTATGAAAAGTATCTATAAGGCTATGGCTATAGGAGCTATCGGAATCAGCGCGGCAGCTATGCCGGCAGCGGGAGATGCTTGCACCCGCGTGATCTATGAAGGAAGTGACAATCTGATCGTCATCGGTCGTTCGCTCGACTGGAAGACCCCCATCCCGACAAATCTCTATGTTTATCCTGCCGGAATGTATAAGCAGGGAGCTTCTACTCCGGATGGCATAAACTGGACCTCAAAGTATGGAGCTGTATATGCAGTAGGTTACGACGGTGGTATCACCGAGGGAATGAATGAGAAAGGGCTGTCAGTGAATGGACTTTTCTGCAAGGGGACCATATATAATAATGCGCAGCGTGAGAAGAATCCTCCTATTTCGCTTGCCATGATAGTAGGATGGTTGCTCGACAATTGCGCCACAACTCAGGAGGTGCAAGATTTGCTTACCTCCACCCCATTCAGCATCGAGGGAGCGACATTTGATGGAGGAACCGTCTCGACACTTCACTGGGGAGTGACCGATGCTTCGGGCAAGAGCCTTATATTTGAGTTTGACGAAGGGAATTTGAATATTTATGATCCGGGCGACATTCGGGCAATGACAAACGATCCTCAATGGCCTGCAATGACTGCCATAATCAATTATTGGGACAAGATCGGTGGCATGCACATGTTGCCTGGAACTGTGACAAGTCCGGACCGTTGTGTGAGGGCTAATTATTTTGCACATCATGTCGAGCCAACATCCGATGCTCAGCTTGGAGCTGCAATCACACGCTCAGTGCTTGTGAACAGTTGCGTTCCTTATACATATAATATTGAAGGGGAACCTAATTTGAGTTCAACCCAATGGAGAAGCTACTCAAACCTCCGCGATAAGCTCTACTATTTCGACATAGTGACTAATCCAGGGTATTATTATGTAGACCTTAAGAAATGCGATCTGACTAAGAAGGGACATGTCTTGAAACTGGATACTTCTCATTCTTCAGATTTGGTAGGGGATGTGACAGCTAAATTTGTCAAATCGGAAGGATTTAAGCCGATGTATTGAACAGTGAGTAGTGAACAGTGAATAATGAACAATTAATATGATAAAAGAGCCTCGCTGAAACGGGGTTCTTTTATTTTATGGAGAGGGTCAGGCAGATGTCGGCGAGAAGGAATCGGCGGAGAGTGTAGATGATTCCGTGAAGCTCCTTGAAGGCGTTTAAGACGAATTTAAGTGTTATTTGCTTTTCTTGGTCTAATTGACTACGTCCGTCATGTATAAGATTGTAGAGACGACTGGAATTAGTGTATGACTCATCGAGCATGACCGACATACTTTTTCTTAATTCGCGCATTTCGGGAATGTCTCCTGAGTTTATAAGTTCGATACAGGAATCGCAGCATCCACAAATATCATCAACAAGAGATTCAAGCTGCTCAGTGTAAACATCGGGGAATGGTTCGGCATATTCAGAGGAGTATATGATGCAAACTTCAGCGATACGACGCAGCGAGGCATTGATTGAGAAACGACAATCAATTGCAAGATTGATCCAGGAAGCAGTTTCTATATATTCCTCACGGTCGATAGTAGAAAGACATTCTACTTTAGCTGCCAACTGATCCTTTAATTCGCGTTTCATCTCCTTAGTGTCTTCAATGGCTCTTTGGAGAGAGATGATGTCGTTCGAATTATATGACTTACTGATTTCTACCAATGAGTCACGCACGTGCTTGAGAAATTGTTTATGGTTTGTGAATACATATTCAATGAAGACATTATATGCGACATTGCTGTCGATTGTTTCTTTAATGGTTTGGCATACCACGGCAGTCTGGTCGTTGACGAATTTGCCACGAGTGTGTTTTTTCTTTAAGAATACAGCTTCATCACCCATCACTTCAAGATAGATGAGGATGCCAATAGCACAAATTGCTATAGCGGCGAGAATTATTGTAAACCAGTATTCCATTGTAGAAGATTTAATCGTTTTTTTTCAAACTCCTTGTGGGGGAATTACGATGCAAAGTAATATAATTTTTGTTACAATGATGTTACAGAGGGGTTGCAATATTATTAATTAACAATTGCACGGCAAAGCCGTGCAATTGTTAGGGTTAAAGGGGTTAAAGGGGTTAGAAGGGTTAGGAAGGTTAAATGGGTGAATGGTATATGTGAAAAGGAGGCTTCCCGGGGGAAGTCTCCTTTATTATCGTCAGACGGCTGGGAAGGCGTCTGATCCATATTGGGAAGTCGTCTGATCCTTGTTAGAAGAGGACTTTTTCTGCTTTGTTGGCGGTCTTCTTGATGTAGACACCCTTTTCCGGGTTTGCTACGCGACGGCCTGCGAGGTCGTAGTAGATTGCGGATTCGCTAACTTCCACTGCTTCAACGGCTGTATTGTTGCTACCCTGACGGAATGTGATTTCATAAGAAGCAGCAGGAATAGTTATCTTCACTACGCAAGTGCGGCTTACATCGTATGGGTTGGGCTCGGCCTGGAAACGAAGACCACAATTACCGGAGAAGTATTGTTGGCCATTTTCAGTATACATCTCATCATACACATCGATTATACCAAGCCAATCGCAATCTTCTTCGCCATTGAAAGTGATGTTGAAATCTTCTGTCATGGAAGTAGACACAAGATAGAGTCCATAGTCAAGACCTTGCTTTTCTTCAGTGGTAGCGCCTTCATTGGAAAGGAGGATATTATCAGGTTGATTTGAGAAGTAAGAATAAAGCCAAGGATAAGAGACATCGGCGAGGACACCGGCAACAGTATTGTAGCCTATCATATCCTTCATAGCCACGAGCGAATAATTTTCCAATCCCTTATCAGAACCAATTGCAGAGCCAATATAACCAAGATGGCCGTAGCCTTCGTCATGGAAGTCCAATGACATAT
Source organism: uncultured Sangeribacter sp. (assembly GCA_964634905.1). Classification (GTDB taxonomy): domain Bacteria; phylum Bacteroidota; class Bacteroidia; order Bacteroidales; family Muribaculaceae; genus Lepagella. The sequence continues at coordinate 15,723 of CAZWJO010000014.1, read as the reverse complement.
ATGAAGTCACGAATTGGCCGTTGCCAAGATTAACATCAAAACCAGTCACAACAATAGTGATGTCGTCATTAATCTCCAGGCTCACTTCAGACTCAACACCAGTAGTAGAATTAATTCCTTTGAATTTGAATTCTACAACTCCCTCAGTGGATCTTAGAGATTTGGGAATGAATGATTCTGAGTATGCAATAAGTTCTCCGAGATCAACACCCTCCACTTTAGTGCCATCGGCAGATTCATATTTGGCAGCTGGATCGGCAGTCTTATAAACGTATGCTTTAAGAGGGATATTAGCAGGGACAGCGCCAGAAGTGACATAAAGCCATTGCACGCTATTGATAAGATATGGACGATCCGGCTTTTCAAAACGGGTTGCGACAGCATTTATTCCATTTTTGTTTGTACCGAATACCATACCCATACCAGGTTGCATTCCGTCGTATCCATCCAGACCATTCATTGGAGAAAGACCTTCCTGATACTCGTCGCTAAAAGTGAACAAAGAATAAAAATGGGAGCTCACCGGCATATTAATTCCATAATAAGCATATTTTATATTCTCATTGACAGCCACTTTCACAGTATTGTTAGGAGCCGCTACTTGCTGGCCATTATAGAAAATAGTAGCAAAAGGCAAAGAGCCACCATAAGAGAGTCTGGGAGCGGCGCAAGTCTCACCAAGTAGGTAGGAGACAGTCACGTCTTTGGTATTTGCAGTAAGAGTCTCATAAATACCCTTTTGGGGATCAGTAAGGAAAGCTATTTCCCAAAGGGGATCTCCAGAAACACCAGTTGAAATATTTTCAAAGGTATAGTCGATCCAAGGACGAAGAACAACCGGAGTGAAATAATACCAATTATTATCATCGGGACAATAACCGGTACCCCAGAACTGCCCTGCAGGACGCTTCCAATAAATTTCAGAACCCGGGGCTTTTCGAGCAGGAATGCCTGAAACTGTACGTGTGTTCTTGTCGTAGGTAAGCATCGGGAGGTCAGCGAGTGACACAGATTTACCTTCCGGTTGAGACTCGAACGGGGCGTTAGCCATCTTCTGAGGCGTCGCTGCGAAAGCGGAGGCGGTCAGGGCTAAGCCGGCTAATAGTAGGAGATTTCTTTTCATTTGATTATGATTTGATTTTAAGGAGTTAATTAGCGTTAGCGTACGAGGACTTTCCAGGAGCGGCCTGCGTAGACGACCGCGTAGATGCCTGGAGCGAGGTGGTCTTTGGTAAGGAGTTTACCAGCCATATCGTAGACTTGTGCTCCATCTGGAGCATATATGCATCCTTCCCCTCCTGCGACATAGACAGAATCTGCATCTATGCCATCGACAGCAGTATTTTCACGTGGAAGCTCAGAAGGTTTGAAGGTCACTACATTAGACAAAGAGGTGGAAGGCATTCCATCAACTACACATTGCACGAACGCCTCAAGAGTAAATTTCCAATAGGTGGAAGAAAGGCCACTTACCCATACCGAAGTATCTGCGCCGACATTCTTGGCGTCAAAATCACCGATGATACGACCAGAATTTTGTATCCTGACAGTGACCAAATAGTTGTCGACACCGTCGACGGGATCCCAAGTAAGGCGGAAAGCCCGTGTCCCGTCAGCGGCAGCTTCGGGAGTGTCGTGAAGCAAAGTAAATGCATCCGAAGGTTTTGCTATATTATAATCGAAGCTTCCTACCATTGATTCAGAATCATATCCAATTCCAGTGATCACCGGATGCTTCCAGAAAGGACGCTCTCTTACAGTCTCCAGTTTTACATTAGACCCTTCATAAATTGAGCCCTCCGTAAAAATGGGATTATTTTGATTGTTAGCATAAATGATCTTTACATTGGAGCCATACTTTGAATTCACTGAATTGTTGACCCAATTATTCTTGGTATAATTTATGCGCCATACGAGCAGACCTGAGTTGGGGAAACAAGCATCCCACTTGGACTTGTCTCTTGCTTCAATGACGAAATATTCTGAAAGGAACGACTGGCCGTCTTCTGAAGCGGGAATACGTATACGAATAGCAGTAGGATTGTCGGTATGCGATAGAGCCTTTAGATCATAATGAGTTAAATCTTCCGCCTCGGTATACTCAAGCCAACGGCATACCCACTGCTCGTAGGCGGAATAAAGAGGAGGAACACATCCATTAAAATTATAGCAACCTTGGTCCATGACATCCCACTGTCCCGGAGTATCCACGACAATACCGGGATTATAATCCACATCATAAAGGTCAGGGAGCCCAAGGACGTGACCATATTCATGCACAAATGACCCAATTCCTTCTAACCAAGGCTCTGAATTATCTTTCCATGGCTCTTTGCCAGTGACAGGATTGATACCTTTGAGCTCATTGGCACAAGCGTATGGACCGACATATTTTCCATCCAACTTAAGGGAGGCAAGATTAAAATTGAAGTAGCGGTAGTCGTACTGGTGAGGCCATATAGTCTCTGTATCGGAATCTGCGCTACCATATCCGGCATAATAGAAGAAAACAGTGTCGATAACGCCATCTTCATCTAAATCATAATTTGAGAAGTCAACCTCTCCATTTTTTTGAAGCTGACTAAGCGACTCCCTGATAAGCACCTCCATAGAGTCAGAATCCAGTTGTTTGAAATAAGAAGCCACTTTGCTGACTTTCACAGGACCAACTACATCGAACTGAGGAGAATACAGGCCATTGGAAGCATCGAGATAGTAATCGAGAGCAGAACCTTGACCACCATAATCTGAGAAACCAGGCTCATTGAGCTGGCGAGTGAAATATTCCTTAGGATTTTCAACAGTAAACTCAACGTCAGGGAATTCCACGAGCACTATAAGCGAACGACTACTCTTTCCAATGGTAGGGTATGTAGTGCGCCCTTCTGCATTTAATGTACCCATTTTTTTCATAGCAGACCGAGATGATGGAGCTTGGATAGCAGCGAATCGTGCTTCAGCCTCAGATTGGAGCATTTCTATGTTTTGCTTTGAAAAAGCGAGAGGAGTGCCTTGTCGCACGGCATCAGTAATAAAACCTCGTGCATCGCGCTCAAGGATGCGAGTGCAATCGGCATCAGACATGAAATGGAAGAATTCGTTTCCATGGACACGGACAACGACGGAAGAGCCATCCGGATTAGTGATGGTGCGTGGCCGGGGATCGGCGGGGATGGCAGCCACAAGGCCAGGAAGGGAGAGGGCCAATGCGGCAAGAATGTGCTTAATCTTCATTGCAGGTTATGGTTAATTCGCTTTTTTATTAAAAAAGGCCTCCTTAGGGGGGAGGCCTGACAAATGGATGGTTGCCTTACCAAGATTCGAACTTGGACAAACAGAACCAAAATCTGGTGTGCTACCATTACACCATAAGGCAATCCTATGCAGCAGGCAGGCGTCACTGCCTTGAAGCGAGTGCAAAGTTAGAAATAATTTTCTAATCCTGCAAATTTTTTGTGATTTTTTTAATTTTTTAAGAGGACTTAGGAGATTTTAAGGGGATTTAAGGGCTTTAGAGGCTTTAAGGGCTTTAAGGCCACTAATGGATTTAAGGGCATTAGGGGTTTTGGGAGGTTCAAAAGCGATCGAGAACTGTCTGGATGAGCTGCCGCACGCGGGGTTTGTAGTCGGTGTCAGCTTTAGTGGCAGTTCGCTCGGCAATGATGCAGCATACTGTCATTGCCCGGTGACCCAACAACTTAGCCATCCCTTGCAGACAGCCGGATTCCATTTCGAAGTTAGTCACTGGTTTGCCATTGAATCGGAAACTTTCTATTTTCTCATTAAGGTCGGGGTCTGCAAGAGCCAAACGGACTTGTCGCCCTTGCGGAGCATAGAAACCTACAGCTGATATTGTGCAGCCCCGCACCATGTCGTCTTTGCCAATCTGATCTACGAGAGAAGGGTCTGCATCGACAGTGTAAGGGGTAGCCCAAGTTGGAAGCCATCCGGTATGGCGCATGAAGGCACGCTGGAAGTTGAGGTCGCAGACTTCATCACGCAAGGCATAATAATTTAGGATGCCGTCTGTTCCTGTAGCTTTTTCCGCTATCACGTAATCTCCGATATGAAGGTTTGGCTGGAGGGAACCGGATGTGCCAACACGCACCATATTGAGGGTGCGATGAAGAGGTTTTACCTCACGAGTTTTGAAATCAACGTTTGCAAGAGCATCGAGTTCAGTGACCACTATTTCGATGTTGTCGGAGCCTATGCCATGAGAGATGCACATGACATCTTTCCCTTTATATTTACCTGCGACTGTATGGAACTCGCGAGATTGCACGTCATAGTCGATGGAATCGAACATTTCTGCTACCATTGAGACTCTGCCGGGATCCCCGACGAGGAGGATATTGTCGCGAAGTTGGTCTGGACGGATATGGATATGGAATGCCGATCCGTCTTCATTGATGATTAATTCTGAGGGGGGAATTATTTTTTTCATAGAATTAGATTTTGAATTACTTTTATAAGCCCAATCAGACCAATTAGCCCAATCAGACCAATCAGACCAATCAGACTCATAAGACTCATATTTTTTATAAATTTCAACTAATCTTATAACAAATTGGATGGAATTTGTTATTAAAGTATAATAGAATTTTTTAGAAGAAATTATATGGTCAGAAAATTATTGGAGAAAGCCATAGAGATTGAGGGCCTGTTAAGAATCATCCGCGATGGGAATCCCTGTCCGGAAACATTTATATTGTTGCGCAGCAAGGCAGGAGAACTTGCAGATGCGGCTATGACGCTTGAAGAACAATCGGCTGCCATCGCACCACAACCGGAACCGAAGGAAATCTCAGAAGAACCCGAAGAAAATATGGAGCAAGAGCAACTGCAGCCCTTAGAGAGACCTCATGAGATTGACATGTCGTCGGAATTGACTAACACCAATGAAGAGGAGAAGAAGCCACAAGATGAATACGGCACTACGGATGAAGAAATCGAAACTAAGATTCCAGACGTAGAGATTACTATGAGTGCCGCTCAGGATTCAAGCTTTAGCGTAGCTTATAAAAATACAGAAGAGACCACCGATGATGCTGAAGATGACATCTTATTTACTTTTGAGGAAGATATCACCGATGAAGAAGCAGCAAGTGCTAATGAGACAGAATTGAATTCTCCAAAAGAACCCGAGCCCATCGTCGAAATAAAAAAAGAGGAGACGCAAAAGAAGGGACAATCGGAATCGGGCAGCTTCAGGAGACATGTAAAACTTAAGAGTGCCTTCTCGCTTAACGACAGATTCCTTTATTCTCGAGAATTGTTTGATGGGAATATGAAGATGTTTGACTCAACACTCGATTTCATTGAAGGAATAGAAGATTATGCCATAATAGAAGACTACTTCTATAATGAATTGGAATGGGATCCTGAAAATCCATCTGTTGGTTCGTTTATGGAGATTTTACGACCACAGTTCAAAGAATAATTTTGAATTTTGAATTTAGAATATTTTTTGGGAGTTTGAAGATATGCTGTATATAGTGCCTACCCCGGTTGGGAATTTGGAAGACATGACATTCAGGGCTGTCAATGTGCTGAAAGAGGCAGATTTGATTCTGGCAGAGGATACTCGCACAAGCAGCGTGCTTTTGAAGCATTTCGATATCCACACGCCGATGCAAAGCCACCATAAATATAATGAGCATACGACCGTGAAACATCTCACCGAGCGACTCGAAGCCGGAGAGAACATCGCCCTCATCTCCGATGCCGGGACTCCCGGGATTTCAGATCCGGGGTTCATGCTCGTAAGGGAATGTCGGAAAGCCGGCGTGGAAGTAACAGTGCTTCCCGGAGCCACGGCATTTGTCCCTGCGCTCGTAGGGAGCGGATTACCATGCGACCGATTTGTTTTCGAGGGTTTCCTGCCTCTAAAGAAAGGGCGAGCAACGAGGCTGGCACAGTTGGCTGAAGAGACAAGGAGCGTCATCATTTATGAAAGTCCGGTAAGGCTCCCCAGGACACTGCGGCAACTTGCAGAGACATTTGGGGAAGATAGGGAAGCATGCGTAGCCAGAGAGATATCCAAGAAGTTTGAGACCTTCCACTCCGGAAGCTTGAAAGAGCTTTCCGATTTTTTTGCAGTGAACCCTCCGAGAGGGGAGATTGTTGTCATTATCAGAGGGAAAAGTTAACGTTCAACGATTAACGATTAACGATTAACGATCAACGATCAACGATCAACGATTAACGATAATATATCTCTGATAACTCTTAAAACGTAAAACGTAAAACGTAAAACATAAAAACAAAAAATATTATGAAGAAATTATTTGCATTAGGCGCTATTGGGGCAGTTTTACTGTCGGCATGTAGCGGAGAAAAAGGCGACAAGACAGCCGATTCACTTCAAATAGTAACTGTTCAGTATGAACAGGCATCAAGTTTCAATGATTCGCTGCTGCTCCTTATGGGCGACATCTACGACGGGCTTGACTCCATCAACACGCAGGAGGGTCTGCTTTATAGCATGGACAAGGGGGGCGAGAGATTCGACAGAAGAGCCGAAGTACGCCAGAACCTACAGAATATTAAGGATAAGCTTCAGCAAAACCGTGAGCTTTTAGCTGCTATGCAAGCCAAACTTAACAAATCGTCAAATGACAATTCTGTATTAAAGAAGACCATTGCTGACCTTCAAGCAAGAATCGACCGACAAGATGCAAAGATAGCTGAACTTACTACCCAGTTGGAGGCAGCAAATGCAGAGATCATGCAGCTGAACGAACAAGTAGCTCAAGGTCAAGAAGAACTCAAAGCTGAGACAGAGGCTCGCGAACAGGCCGAAAAAGAAGCTACCGCAGCTGAGAATCTTGCCAACCGCGTCTACTATGCTATAGGCACAAACAAAGAGTTGAAACAAAACGGACTGCTTGACAAGAAATTCTTGGGAGCCACAAAAGTGCTTCAGGGAGATTTCAATGAGAATTACTTCACTGCAGGCGACAAGCGCAACCTCAGCGTGATCAATACCGGCGGTAAAAAAGTGAAGATTTGGGGCAATGTTCCAAAAGACAGCTATGAGATCCTCGACAATGCAAATGGCACTCAGAGTGTTAAAATTCTTAATTCCAAGGAATTCTGGGAAAGATCACCGTATGTTATCATTCAGATTAATTAAATTGATAACAATAGCTATTATAGCTAAAATAGCTTGAATAGCTACAATAGCTAAAAAATAGACTATTATTCAATAAATCCGAAATTATGAAGAAGCGTAAGGCTTTATTGATATGTGCTGCTATGGCCGGTCAGGCCGTGGCAGCCGTTTCTGTTGATAAGGTAGATCCCCCTTATTGGTGGGTCGGTATGCATGACTCCACTCTTCAGCTTCAGATACATGGTAATGACATTCGAGATGCTGAATTTTCTACGGATTATCCGGGAGTGAGTGTAGATTCAGTGGCTCGACTTGACGGCAGCCCCAATTGGCAATATGTCTATCTCAATGTTTCCCCGGATGCTAAGCCGGGGATAATGAAACTCAAATGGAAGGATGGGAAGAAGACCATCACCCGAGATTTTGAACTCAAGGCGCGCAAAGAGATGAAGGGCGCACAGGGATTTTCAGCTGCTGACGTCCTATATATGATAATGCCTGATAGGTTTGCATCCGGGAGTGAAAACCACTCGGAGGCCAGCTCATTGAAAAATATAGTTGAAGAAGACAGAGAAAATCCCAATGCACGTCATGGAGGCGACCTCAAGGGAATTGCCGACCATATCGACTATATTGACTCTCTTGGAGTGACTGCGGTGTGGCTTAATCCGGTGCTTGAGAACGACATGCCCGGGGGAAGCTACCATGGATATGCTACAACAGACTATTACCGTGTGGATCCACGTTTCGGAACCAATGAAGAATATGCGACACTGATAGAAACTCTTCATGGCAAGGGAATAAAGATGGTGATGGACATGATATTCAATCATTCCGGAAGCCACCATCCTTGGGCGTTGGATCCTCCGGCAAGCGATTGGTTTAATCATCAAGGTGATTTCCAACAGACCAACTACCGGCTTTCTACCATTACAGACCCGTATGCTTCGGAATATGATAAGGATCTGACTGTCAATGGATGGTTTGTTGAGTCAATGCCTGATTTGAATCAGAAGAATCCACATCTGATGAAATATCTCATTCAGAACTCCATATTCTGGATTGAAGATGCACAGATAGATGGAATCAGAATGGACACATATCCCTACGCCGACCGCGAGAAGATGAGTGAATGGATTGATGCAGTAATGGCAGAATATCCCGGATTTAATATCGTGGGAGAATGTTGGTATGGAAGCCCTGCTGGAGAACAATTTTGGCAGACAGGTTCGGCAATTGCAGCTTCTATGGGAATAGACACAAGGCTGCCGGTAGTCATGGACTTTCCACTGAGCATTCTTTGTGCCGACCTCAAGCCTTTCAAGATAGATTCTCAGGCATGGAACGGCATAAATGAAATATATGATCATTTTGCACTTGACTATGTGTATGCCAACCCGATGAATGTGCTCCGATTTCTTGACAACCACGACACAGACCGCTTTATTCTTGAACAGCCAGAGAATCTTGATGCATGGAAACAGGCTATCGCTATGCTCCTGACAGTCCCGGGAATCCCTCAGCTTTATTATGGCACAGAATTGCTGATGAATGGCAGCAAGGAAGGGTCGGATGGATTCGTTCGCCGCGATGTTCCCGGAGGATTTTTGGGAGATGAAGAAAATCAATTTGAAGCAGCCGGAAGAAGTGAAATCCAGAATGAGGCTTACGACTTTATCGCTACAATCAACAATTGGAGAAAGACATCGGATGCCATCGGAAAGGGAGACATGAAGCATTTCATGCCTACTAATGGAGTGTATCTTTACCGAAGAAAATATGGACCCGAGGAAGTTATAGTCATATTGAATGGGAAAGATGAGGACCTTGATCTTGATATGAACCGATATGCTGAGATTATTGAGGAAGGGGCTGAATATCGGGATATTTTCAGTGGGGAGACGGTTGTGCTTCGTGATGGCGAAAAGGAGTTGAGTCTTCCCCGGAGATGTACCAAAATCCTTACAAAGTTTCCTTTTGATATTGAGTAGCTCATGCGGAGCAGGCGGACGCACGAGCCGTGCGTCCCTACAATATTATAGGAACTGACTGATAAAAAAGATTTTTAATATGAAGAAAGGAATAAAGATTTTATTAGGTTTGTGTATGATCTTGCCGATGTTTGTGGGGTGTAAGCCTACGGAGAAGGGATATCGGCAGGCGTATGAGGCGGCCAAGAGTAAGAGGGATCAAGTGGATCCGGATGAGGAGTTGCTGACCGGGGGACATAAACTTTTGAATCAGGAATCCTCCAACTGGAGAGTGATTGCCGGGGACTCTCTGCAGATTCAGCATAAGTTTCTGAAACCTACTGATGGGGAATTTTGGCCTCAGTCGGGTCCTTATAGACTTGCTGTGGCTATGTTTAAGATGACTACGAATGCAAAGTCAATGCTTTCTGATCTGCAAGGGAAAGGAAGCCTGAAGCCAGTAATCGCTACTGATGGGAAAGACACCTATTATATCATTGCCGGGAGTGCTACCTACGTGGACTCACTTGGAAATGTATTGGGGACTTTCAAGAAGGAGAATCCTAATTTCCAGTTTATTGGGCTGGAGAAGGATCGCCCTCTGATTATTGTGGGGCGCTAAGGGGCTTTAGGTGCTTTAAGGACTTTAGGGATTTTAAGGGCAATTAAGGGCTTTAGGGGCTTTAGGGATTTTAAGGGCTCTAGGGACTTTACGGGCACTAAGGGATTCAGGAAGGATAAGAGGATTTTTCGGAAATCTTTTTAGGTATTTGCTCTTAAATACAGATTTTTTTATTATCTTTGCAATTTGATACGCAATTATGCAGAAAAAAAATATTTAGAGATATAAATTAAGAATGGGAAAAGTCGTTATCATCGGCGCCGGTGGCGTCGGAACAGTTGTGGCACACAAGTGTGCGCAACATCCTGAGGTATTCAATGAGATTGTAATCGCCTCTCGTACAAAATCAAAATGCGACGCTCTTGCAGCCAAGATCGGAGCCCCGAATATCACCACCGACAGTGTGGATGCTGATGAAGTAGACCAGATAGTGGAACTCTTCAACCGTCATAAGCCTGACATCTGCATCAATGTAGCCCTCCCCTATCAGGACCTTACAATCATGGAGGCTTGTCTGAAGTGTGGAGTCAACTATCTTGACACCGCTAACTATGAGCCCAAGGATGAAGCTCATTTCGAATACAGCTGGCAGTGGGCTTACCGCAAAAGATTTGAAGAAGCCGGGCTTACGGCTATCCTCGGATGCGGTTTCGACCCGGGTGTGAGCGCTGTCTTCACTGCATACGCAGCCAAACATCATTTCAAGGAGATGCACTACCTCGATATAGTAGACTGCAATGCCGGCAATCATGGCAAGGCATTCGCCACAAACTTCAATCCCGAAATCAATATCCGCGAGATAACTCAGAAGGGTAAATATTGGGAAGATGGCAAGTGGATTGAGACAGAGAATCTTGAAATCCACCAACCACTTACCTACCCCAACATCGGGGAGCGTGAAAGCTACCTCCTATATCATGAAGAACTCGAGAGCCTCGTTCAGAATTTCCCGACCATCAAGCGTGCACGCTTCTGGATGACATTCGGACAGGAATATCTTACCCATCTCCGTGTGATCCAAGACATAGGAATGGCAAGAATCGACCCCGTGATGTATAACGGACAGGAGATCATTCCAATCCAATTCCTCAAAGCTGTGCTTCCGGACCCCGGCTCACTTGGAGAGAACTATACAGGGGAGACTTCAATCGGTTGCAGAATCCGCGGAATCGACAAACAGGGAAAAGAATCTACCTATTACATCTATAATAACTGTTCACACGAAGAGGCTTACAAAGAGACAGGAGCTCAGGCTGTAAGCTATACTACAGGAGTGCCGGCTATGGTCGGGGCAATGATGTTCTTGACCGGCAAATGGGTGATGCCCGGAGTTCACAATGTAGAGGAATTTGATCCGGATCCATTCCTTGAGACGCTTGCTCTCAATGGTCTGCCTTGGCATGTGATCGTAGACCAAGACATTGAATTATGAGAAAAGGAATTATATGTTTATGGATGGCGGCTGCAGCAGGAGGTGCGGCCGCCTTCTCGGCTCATACAGAGAGTGGAAAGACGGAGCCTTATCGGGTGGTCACGCAGAAAGCTATCATAGAAGTCACGCCTCTAAGCAATGATATATTCAGAGTGTGTGAGCTTAATAATTTGTCAGAGCCAACCCCAAAATCCACCCAAGCGGCAACATTTGAAGGAAAGAAAAGCGATATCTTGACATGGGCTACCGCAGACAGATTCGTCATCGAATCCCCTACGACTACTGTCAATATCGACAAGAAGACCGGAAGGGTTTCATTTTATGACCAAAACGGCTCTCTTCTGTTGTCGGAAGCCAATGGATTTAAGAAAGATGGAGATGAGCAGACACTTACATTCCTCACTCCGGAGGGAGACAATTTTTACGGAGCCGGAGAGAGAGGCCATAGCTTGACTCTGAATGGGAGTGACCTAACAATGTGGAATCGCGCAAACTATGGGTATGTAGATGGAGACGAACGCATCTCACAGACCAACATCAATATGCCTTATATCGTAAGCGACAATGGATATGGTCTTCTTATCGACGATTATGCTAAGGCTTGGCTTACACTCGGCGACGACACCATTGCCTATCGGACAATATCTTCAAAACCTCTGAGCTATTTTTTCATCAATGGAGATGGAAATTTGGCAGGGGCCACTGAGTCATTCACAGAACTTACAGGAAGACAACCGCTTCCTCCATTCTGGACCTTGGGATATATAACATCAAAATATGGCTATCACAACCAGAATGAAGCTTACGGAGCAATTGACTCTCTTAAACAGAGAGATTACCCGGTAGACGGAATGGTGCTCGACCTCTATTGGTATGGAGTTGAGACTGATATGGGGCGCTTGGAATGGGACAAAAAGCAATGGCCCGACCATAAGAAGATGCTTGACGACCTGAACGCTCAGGGAATCCATGTAGTGCCAATCCATCAGCCATATATCAATAAAATAGGCGCGATTGACAATTACAACCTCCTTGAAAGTAAGGGACTTCTGACTAAAGATGCTGACGGAAAGACTAAAGATGTCACGACATGGGTAGGGGATGCCGGAATGTTTGACATCACCAATCCTGACACAAGGGAATGGATGTGGAACAGGATGCGACCCCTTACAGCAGAAGGACTTTCCGGATGGTGGGGCGACCTTGGAGAGCCGGAAGTGCATCCGCTTGAGATAGTGCATGCCAACGGCGAGACAGCAGAAGAATTCCACAATGTCTACGGTAATGAATGGAGCAAGATGATTTATGACGGTCTCCGTAAGGACTTCCCTGATATGAGGCCGATGCTTATGATGCGCGGCGGCACAACCGGGCTGCAACGATATAGTGTCTTTCCTTGGACATCTGACGTTTCTCGCTCCTGGGGAGGACTTCAAGCACAGAACAAATTGCTTTTAAGCTCGGGTCTATCAGGATTAGGATATATGAGCAACGATGTAGGCGGATTTGCAGTAGACCCTGAGAAACCATACGATCCGGAACTTTATGTGCGCTGGATCCAAGCCGGAACTTTTTCGCCAATTCTGAGAACTCATGCACAAGACCGTCCGGAACCCTACCATTATCCTAAGCAAGAGAATATCATCAAGAAATTCATACGCATGCGCTATGAATGGCTTCCATACAACTATACTCTTGCATACGAAAACGCAGCATACGGTATGCCCTTGATGCGACCACTCAATTTCCATGGCGAAAATGAAGACAAAGATAAGTATGCAGATATCAGTGATGAATATTTATGGGGTGAGAATGTATTGGTTGCTCCCGTGGTGACCAAGGGCGCAATAAACAGGAAAGTAGTATTCCCTGCAGGCCAGTGGATAGATTGGAACAATCCTTTGAAGACATACAAGGGAGGAAGCACTCTTACCATATCCGCCCCTCTTAATACTCTTCCGCTTTTCGTGAAGGCAGGAAGCTTCATACCGCAATATCCTCAGAAAATAGAAAACACATCTGAGTATAATCCTGCCCTGTTGACAGTCAAATATTTCCCTCGGAAAGAATGGAGCAATTACCAACTCTTTGACGACAACCGCCTCTCCCCCACTTCTTTGGAAGACGGAGAATATCAACTGACTACATTCAGCGGATCGAAACAGGGGAATGAAATTTATGTCAATATCGACTCTGAAGGAAGCTACAAAGGGATGCCCGAACTTCGGATGATTACACTTGAAATAGTTGGAACGGGAGATCCAAAAGGAGTTGAGCTCGATGGGCAAAAACTTGAGAGGATGATGTCGGCTAAGGCTATCAGACAATATGGGTATGCTTACGATGCTGCTAAGCGGACTATAAGCATTGTATTCCCTTACTCGTATAAGAAAACGTCGATAAAAGTGATCTAAGGGCCATAGGGCTTTTAAAGGCTTT
>CAZWJO010000014.1:0-2043 GCA_964634905.1 uncultured Sangeribacter sp. | reverse complement strand
TATAAGAAAACGTCGATAAAAGTGATCTAAGGGCCATAGGGCTTTTAAAGGCTTTAGAGGCTTTAAGGGCTTTAGAGACACATAAGGGCTTTAAGGGCTTTAGAGACATTTAATGGCTTTAGGGACTTTAAGGAGAATATCATAATAATTTTATAATAAGATGGGAAAAAGAATTTTGAGTCTTGGGGCTTTGGCTATTATGGCTGGTGCAGCCCTGGCTTGTACTAATTTTATGGCGGGGAAGTTGGCCACGGCTGACGGAAGCGTCATGATAACATACGCTGCTGATTCACATACGCTTTATGGCGATTTGTCGCATACGCCTGCGGAAGTGCATAAGGATGGAGCAATGCGCAAAGTAGTGGAGTGGGACACAGGGAAACCTCTCGGCGAGATACCTCAGCCACGTGAGACTTATAATGTTGTGGGGAATATGAATCAGTATCAAGTCGCAATCGGCGAGACTACTTGGGGGGGACGTGAAGAACTTATGGACACCACCGGGAATGCCATCATCGATTATGGGTCGCTGATTCAGATTGCTCTTGAACGTTCGAAATCGGCTCCGGAAGCTATTGATATCATGACAAGCCTTGTGGCCGAATATGGATATGCTTCTGAAGGTGAGTCTTTTACCATTGCCGACAAGAATGAAGTGTGGGTGATGGATATGATTGGAAAGGGAGCTGAGAAAGGTGCAGTCTGGATTGCAGTAAGAATCCCTGACAATGCTATTTGCGCCCACGCCAATGAGCCAAGAATCCGTCAAGTTGACCTTAAAGACAAGAAGAATGTGCGCTACTCAAAAGATATGATTGAGTTTGCCCGCAAGCGTGGATATTTCTCCGGCAAAGATAGCGACTTTTCATTTGCTGACGCATATTGCGAGCATGATGCTGCCACACGCCGCAGTTGCGATGCCCGTGCCTGGGCTTTCATGAGGAAGTTTGATCCGAGTCTTGACAAATATTATTCCTGGATTTCCGGCGAAAGTGACACTCCAATGCCGCTTTATGTGGTGCCTGACAGAAAATTGACACTTGAGGATATGCAGATGTGCATGCGCGACCACTTCGAGGGTACACCACTTGATATGACCCAGGATGTAGGTGCGGGACCTAACCATGTGCCTTATCGTTGGCGGCCAATGTCGTATGAAGTGGATGGCAAGAAATATTGTATGGAGCGTGCCACTGCCACTCAACAGACAGGCTGGAGTTTCATCTCGCAGAGCCGCTCATGGCTTCCCGATGCAGTAGGAGGTATTTTCTGGTTTGGCACAGACGACACGAACACTTGCGTGTATATGCCGCTTTATTGCTCACTCACACAAGTGCCTATGCAATTTACTGTGGGAGACCTTTATGAATTTGACATGAATTCCAATTTCTGGATGAACAACTGGGTTGCCAACCAGGCTTACAACCGCTACGACTTGATGATACCGGATATCCGCAAAGTGCAAAATGGACTTGAGGAGAAATATCGCGATTCACGCAAGGCTTCAGAGGAACAGCTTTTGCCGCTTGCTGAGGCCGGATTTATGGGCCAGCTGGTTACCTACGTGAACATGGAGGCTGCTTCTATCGCAAAGGAAGCTACGGATTGTTATCGTCAGCTTGCAGAATTCCTTATGGTGAAATTTATGGATGGCAATGTGAAGAAGCAGAATGAAGACGGAAGCTTCAAGCGCAATGATTATGGCTTGCCGGCATCTCCCTCATGGCCAGGCTACGACAAGAAATACTACGAGAATATAGTGAAGGAGACGGGCGACCACTTCCTTTTGAAATAAATGAGATTTCCCAAAGATAACATGACAAACATGGCTCCCATGGGTAACATGGTTCCCATGGGCAACATGGGTAACATGGGCAACCTAGGTCCCATGGGCAACATGGCTCCCATGGAAAAAACATGAATCTCATGAAAAAAACATAGAAGCCATTGATAAAAGTAGCCTCGGAATCCCAAGATTCCGAGGCTACTTTTTGAGCCACTAGCCGGACTCGAACCGGCGACCGTCTCGTTACGAATGAGATA
>CAZWJO010000013.1:38303-41613 GCA_964634905.1 uncultured Sangeribacter sp. | reverse complement strand
GTCTAAATTAGGGGTTGAAGTGTGAATAAGTTGGCAGAAAGTTTGGTGGATTGTAGATTTAGGTTTAAATTTGCATTACAAAAACGAGCTGATAACACTTAAACAAATAACAAACCTTTAAAAGAATTACAATTATGGCTTATGTAATTGGCGACAACTGCATCGCATGTGGCACTTGCCAGAGCGTTTGTCCTACAGATTCAATCTCTGAGGGCGATATCTATCACATCGATCCAAACACTTGCATCGACTGCGGAAGCTGCGCACAGGTATGCCCAAGCGACGCAATCTCAGAAGGCTAACCTGCCTTACAGATCAGAAGCAACAAAGGCTCTTTTCCGCAAGGAAAAAGAGCCTTTTTTCATTTTTCATGATAGAATATGAAATTTTTTTTGTAATTTTGTTGGTTATATAAAATGTGACAGAAGAAATGTTGAGTATATGAGGAAAGAAAATATATGGATATTGATTGCGCTGGCTTTGATGGTGGTTTTTGGCGCTATTGGGGCCGTTGCGGCAAAGTCTGACATATCAGCCGAGACTGACAGGGCGAAGGCTCGATACTATTATGTAGAAGGGAGCGTGGCGCTTGCAGAGGGGAGAACCTCTGAGGCTTACGAATTGATAAAGAAAGCTGCCAAGACCGACCCCGGCTATTCCGAGGCAAACTATACGTATGCTCTCTTGCGTATGACTCTCCGCAATGACACCCTTAACACTCCGACAGAGATTGGGAAATCAATCTCCATGATGAGGGCATACATAGACCAGTATCCGAAAGAGACTGAAGAGGCAATGAACTATTCCTTCCTCGTAGCTCGATCCGGCGACCTTGATGAGGCAATCCGTGTAGCGGAGCGTACCGATACTATTGCGGGGAGCATGCCAAATATTATTCTTCAACTTGCTCAGTATTATACGGCAAAGCAAGATTTCGACAAAGCTATCTCCACACTCGAACGATATGAGCGTATCGAAGGAAATGACCCTGAGATTTCCCTGAGGAAATTCTCACTGATGTTTATGAAGCAAGATACGGCTGCTTTGCT
Source organism: uncultured Sangeribacter sp. (assembly GCA_964634905.1). Classification (GTDB taxonomy): domain Bacteria; phylum Bacteroidota; class Bacteroidia; order Bacteroidales; family Muribaculaceae; genus Lepagella. Next base: position 40,564 of record CAZWJO010000013.1, on the reverse strand, counting down.
CAATGAAAGTGCTCGTCTCGTAAGGGAGAACCCTCTGAGTACAGAATATCTTCTAATCAGAGGCAATGCCATGGAAGCTCTCGAGATGCCCGATTCAGCTCTCGTATGTTATCAGCAGGCAGAGGCTCTGGATCCGGATGATGGAAAGGTGAAGTTGACAATGGCAAACTATTATCTCGAAAGAGGAGATTCTGTATTATACGACCAGAAAAGCCGAGAAGCCATATTGAGCGAAAACATCATGATCGAAGAAAAGCTCGAGATGATGACCCGATACATGCAGAATATAATTTCTGACACAACGGCAGATCACCGTCGCGGCGCAAGGCTTTTTGACGGTCTTCTTCAGCAATATCCTCACGAACCTCAAGTTCTCGACCTCGGAGCTCAGTATTCAGCTACAATAGGCGACTATCAACGAGCTCAGGAACTTATGGCTTATGCCACAGACCTTGAACCTGAGAACCCGGACTATTGGATTCGTTTAGCCCATTTCTATTTTGCAGCCGATGAATATGACAAAGCAATTGACATTTGTGAGAAAGCAATGGAGAAACTTGCCGAAGTGCCTCGTGGACTGCTCCTTATTTATGGCACCGCCTCTTCTCTCAATGGAGACTATGATAAGGCGCGGACAGCATATCAGAAAGTGCTTGACCAAGAACTTCCCGGCGCCCTTCTTACCGATGATGCGCAGACAATGCTTCAGAAAGCCGGTAAACTTCCATACGAATCGCTTATAAGAGTAGCAGAGATATTTCAGATGGTAGGAGACGGAAGTTTCAAGACTGGCGACTTAGAGAGGTCATCTAAAGAGTATGAAGTTGTGCTTACCCTCAATCCCGAGAGCATCATAGCCACCAACAACTATGCCTATTACCTTGCAATCGGAGGAGGCGACCTTGACAAAGCAGAGGAACTAAGCCGGAAGGCAGTGACAGACCAGCCCGAAAACCCGACTTATCTCGATACATTGGCATGGATTCTCTATCTGAAGGGGCAGTATGCTGATGCTTTGGAGATTCAGGAAAAGGCTATGGAATATATTTCGCCGGAATCGGAAGGATCGAGCGAATATTGGGATCATCTTGGCGACATACAGTATCGTTGCGGTCAGAAAGACAAGGCTCTTGAAAGCTGGAAAAAAGCACTTGAGCTTGACAAAGACAATCAGTCTATCGCCGAGAAAGTGAGGAATAAAAAGATTAAAGATTAAGAGAATAAAGAGCTTTTTTTCAGAACATTCTGAGATCTAAGCACTCAGAGGGCTCTGAAAGGTTAGGAAAGCGACTATTTAAAATTATGAAATTTATTAAGAATATTATAGCGTTAGTTTTGGGAGTGGCATTGGGGATAGATGTCTTTGGTCAGACCCTCCCGGATTCTATCGCAGTTTGTCCGCCTGGGGAGCTGCCAGAGGAAATGGAGCCTCAACCGGAACCGGAGGATGTTTCGAAGTTGATGACAATAGAGGAGATAGCTGTGGCCACCGACACTATCATCGCCAATTATGACTCCGATTGGAACGACTTGTCGATGCAAGGGAAGCTTTCATTTGACGGGCTTCCTATGTCGGTCACTGTCAAGCTTTACATGAAGAGAGGAGAGTCAATTATACTCTCCGCGCGCGCTCCCATTTTCGGAGAAGTGGCGCGTGTGGAGATTTGTCAAGACTCAATAGTCTTGATTAATAAGCATTCACGCACATATAATGCGCAATCCCTGACAGGACTTAATGTCGATGCTAAAGCTTATCTTTGTGATCTGCAAGATATCTTGTTGGGTCAGGTAGCCTTTCCGGGAAACGGACGTCTGACTCCCGACCTTGCCATACAATCGCAATGGATAGCATTGCCTACCGATCAAGCATTGATCTATCCTGCAGCAGATTTGCAGGTCGCGGGGACCGAATATGGATTTGTCATGGACTCAACTTGCTGGCAGTTGCAATCGTTTGTGCTAATGCTCCAGCAGAGTGGAGTAGTGGTGGAGACAACGTATATTTATGGAGAGAAAGGTTGGACTCTTGGCATAGAAATATCCCTGCCTAAAAAGAAGATGGGAGGGGAGGCCCAGCTTTCTTATCCGGACTATAATCCTTCGCCGCTTGAATTCACCGATCTCGGGTCGAAATACAGGAAAGTTGATTTCAAAACCCTCATGAGATTTTGATAAAAATAAATGATCAAAGATCAAATCTCATGAAAATCATGATAAACCATGGAAACCATGGAGACCATGGGAAACATGGAGACCATGGG
>CAZWJO010000013.1:0-38203 GCA_964634905.1 uncultured Sangeribacter sp. | reverse complement strand
ACCATGGGCAACCATATAAAAAATAGAACAATGAATTATAAATGAAAAGTAGTAGGATGAGGTTTTCTTTGGAAAAAATAAGGCGCGTCATAATGTCGGTGCCTCATAGATTTGGTGTGGCTATTGTGATTTTGGTGCTCGCAATGGCTATCCCTACAACTGATTTTGTCGTATCTGTTGAGGCTCAGACCAAGACTACCCCTTCAAAGAAGAAAAAGGCTTCCTCCTCTGCTAATCAAACTAAGCAATCTACCTCCGGGAATAAGAAAAAGAGATCATCAAATCAGAAAAACACATCTCAAAGTAAGAAAAAATCAAATTCGCAGGGTAGTAAACAGACCACTGCTAAACAAAATAATAATCAGGGTAAGAATACAAATCAAGGTAGAAGACGCAATGCAAATAGCCAGAATAAAAAAGCTTCTGGTCCTAAATCCTCGGAGGAAGCAAAACGCTTGCAGGAGGAGACACAGCGTGACATAAGGCATACCAAGGAGAAACTTCGTCTAAATGAACAGGAAATAAAGACAGGTCTCTCAGATCTCAACCGACTCTCATCGGAAATCGTTACGGGAAAAAATAAGGTGGCTGGTTTGCAAAAGAAGGTGACTTCCTTAAATCAAGAGATCATTCATCTTGGCGATGAAATATCAAAGAATGAGGCTGAACTGAAACTTATGAGAGAAGAATATCTCAAGGCGGTCAAGAAAATGAGGTTGACCAAGAAAAATCAGTCAACATTGGCTTTCATTTTCGCTTCAGAAAACTTCAACCAAGCAATGCGTAGACTCCGATATATGCGTCAGTTTTCGGAATGGAAAGCCCGCAAAAGCGCCGATATCGACAACAAGATAGAGCAACTTGGCGATGAACGCACCAAACTTGCCAAGACCAAGGAGACTCAGACTGTTGCGCTCAGTCAACTTCAGAAGTCGCAACAACAACTCGAGGAAAACCATCGGAAACAGGAGCAACTTGTAGCTACCTTGCGTAAGAATGGCGATGTGCTGCAGGCGCATCTTGTGGCAAAACAGAATGAGGCAAACCGATTGAAAGAAACTATTTCCTCTCTCATTGCGCAGGAACAGGCAAAAGCTGAAGCCGAGCGCAAGGCACGTGAGAAAGCGGAAGCTGAAAGAAAGGCACGTGAGAAAGCAGAGGCTGAGCGAATTGCAAGGGAAAAAGCAGAGGCAGAAAAGAGGGCTGCTGAAAAGGCATTGGCTGATGAGAAGCCCCATGAAGATAAGGAAAAAGCCGACCGGAAGTTTGCTGAAGCAAAAGCCAAGGCAGATGAAAAGGCCCGTAAGGAGCAGGAAAAGCTGGATAAGAAGAAGTTTAAAAACAGTGAGAAAAGTTCGCGCAACCGCCGTGACCGTGGCCTGAAAAATAAAGTGGAGGTCAGGGAAAAAGTGGATAGTAAAGAAGCCATAAGATCAGCGGATCCTGTAGCTGTGGCTAACCCGAAGACTGTCGAAAAAGCTGTGGCTGCAAAGGCAGTAAATTTTGCAGGGTTGCGAGGCAAGCTGCCTCGTCCGGTAGATGGAAGTTGGCGTATCACGAATCCGTTCGGCAGACATTCTATGCCTGAAATGCCTGAGATAGAATACGATAACCCCGGCATTGATGCGGAGGTGGCAAAAGGCACCACGGTTAAGGCAGTATGTGGCGGCAAGGTGTCGGGAGTATATAAATTGTCAGGGTATGGCAATGTTGTCATTGTCAACCATGGTGATTATTACACTGTATATGGCAATTTGGCATCTACCAACGTCACAGTCGGCACGCAGGTGGCTGGAGGACATCCCTTAGGGACAGCCGGGGCAGACCCTGATGACCAGCGCCACGGCTCCGTCCACTTCGAAGTCTGGAAAGGCCGCGAGAAACAGAACCCTTCCTCCTGGCTCCGCTAAGTCAATGCATAATCAGCTCGATACAGAAAATTTGGTATTTCATCTCTCTCCATCCCATGTTGACAATAATTGTATTGCGGCCTCAACAAACTTTTTGTTGGGGTCATACTTTTTGCATAAACTGAGTGAAAATATTTAGCCTAAGGAAGGAAATTTTGGGGTTTTTGAAATAATTTTGCTTTAAGATTTGGCTGTTTCAGTTAAAAAATGTAATTTTGCATTTTAAACAGGAAAATCTTATGGTAAATCAGTTGAGAAGTCAGGCCACTACTGAAGGGCGGCGTATGGCAGGTGCCCGCGCCCTCTGGAGAGCCAATGGCATGAAGGAAGAGCAATTTGGCAAACCCATCATCGCCATTGTCAATTCCTTCACTCAGTTTGTGCCCGGACATACACATCTTCACGAAATCGGACAGATTATAAAGAAAGAGATAGAGGCACTCGGTTGCTATGCTGCTGAATTCAATACAATAGCAATTGACGATGGTATCGCTATGGGACATGACGGTATGCTCTATTCACTCCCATCGCGCGATTTGATTGCTGACTCAGTTGAATATATGGTCAATGCCCACAAAGCTGACGCCATGATATGCATCAGCAACTGCGACAAAATTACTCCTGGGATGCTTATGGCTGCCATGCGTCTCAATATTCCGACGCTATTCGTTTCGGGAGGTCCGATGGAAGCGGGACGTGTCGGCGACCGTAAACTTGACCTTATCGACATAATGATTGAATCAGCCGATCCCACTGTATCAGACAGCGATGTGGAGGCACTGGAACGTGAAGGATGTCCTACTTGCGGTTCATGCTCGGGAATGTTTACTGCCAACTCTATGAACTCCCTCAACGAAGCCATAGGCCTTGCCCTGCCCGGTAATGGAACTGTGCTCGCAACACACGTCAACCGCATGAAGCTTTTCAAGGAGGCAGCCCGCAAAATAGTGGAAAATGCATTCAAATATTACCGAGACGGTGACGACTCCGTATTGCCCCGCAATATCGCCACACGCGAGGCATTCCTTAACGCCATGTCGCTCGACATCGCCATGGGAGGAAGCACCAACACAGTCCTTCACCTGCTTGCAATAGCAAATGAAGGTGGCGTTGACTTCACTCTGGATGACATTGATGCCCTCTCACGCAAAGTGCCGGTGCTTTGCAAAGTGGCACCGAACTCCCACTATCACATGGAAGACGTAAACCGTGCCGGTGGTATTCTTTCTATTATGAAGCAACTTGCTGACAATGGACTCGTTGACACTTCAGTAAAGAGAGTGGATGGTCAGACACTCGGAGAAGCGATATCAAAATATGCTGTAGGAGGCGAAAATTATAGCGAAGACGCTGATATTCTCTGGCGTTCTGCTCCCGGACTTGTGCATACCACAGAAGCCGGAAGCCAGACTCTCATGTATCGCGATCTTGATACCGATCGCGAAAACGGTTGCATTCGTGACTGTGAAAATGCATACGTGAAAGATGGTGGTCTTGCAGTGCTACGTGGCAACATAGCCAAAGACGGATGTGTTGTCAAGACTGCAGGGGTCGATGAAAGCATCTTCCGATTTTCGGGTCCTGCTAAAGTGTTCCATAGCCAAGATGAGGCTGTCGATGGTATACTCGGCGGCAAGGTCAAGAGCGGTGACGTAGTTGTCATCACTTTTGAGGGCCCTAAAGGGGGACCTGGAATGCAAGAGATGCTATATCCGACAAGCTATATCAAGAGTATGCATCTTGGAAAGGAATGTGCGCTCATTACCGACGGTCGCTTCTCAGGAGGAACCTCCGGTCTCTCTATCGGTCACGTATCACCCGAAGCTGCTGCCGGGGGCAATATTGGTCTTGTACGCGACGGAGACATCATTGAGATAGACATACCAGCGAGAGCAATCAACGTAAAGCTTTCTGAAGAAGTATTGGCAGAGCGTCGCAAAGAAGAAGAGGCATACGGTAAGGAAGCATTTACGCCACGAGGCCGCGACAGACAAATAAGCCGTGCATTGAAAGCATACGCAGCCAACGTCACATCAGCTGATAAAGGAGGAGTCCGTACGGAGTTGTAAGTTTTACGTTTTACGTTTTACGATTGACAATTATAAATATGGAAGAGAAGATAACCGGTTCGGAGATATTGATCCGTGCTTTGGCCGATAATGGAGTCGAATGTATGTTCGGCTATCCCGGAGGACAGATAATGCCGGTATATGACAAAATATATAAAAATAAATATGGAGTGCGACATTATCTTGCACGGCATGAGCAGGGTGCTATCCACGCTGCTGAAGGTTATGCTCGTGCCACTGGTCGCACAGGAGTAGTTATCACTACCTCCGGCCCCGGAGCAATGAACTTGCTTACAGGTCTTGACGATGCACTTATGGACAGCACCCCGATAGTAGCTATTTCGGGCCAGGTAGGCAGTGCATTGCTCGGAAAGGATGCATTTCAGGAGAGCGATGTCATCTCAAGTGTACTCCCGGTGACTAAATGGGCCATTCAGGTGCGTCGTCCCGAAGATATAGCTCCAGCCGTAAGCCGAGCGTTCTACATTGCCAACTCCGGCCGACCAGGTCCGGTTGTTATTGACCTTGCGCGAGACGCTCAGATAGGAACTGCTGTATATGAAAAACAGACAGAACCATTCATCCGCAGTTATGAATCAGATCCAGTGCCGGCAGAGGGCGTGATTGAGGAGGCAGCCCGTCTTATCAACGAGGCAGATCGTCCTCTCCTACTTGCAGGGCATGGAGTCATGATATCCGGGGCAGAGAAAGTTCTCGCCGACCTTGTAGAGAAGGGAGAGCTTCCGGTCGGCACGACGATGCTGGGTCTTTCCGCCATACCTTCCGATCATCCCCAGTATGTCGGAATGCTCGGAATGCATGGAAATCTCGGACCAAATATCAACACCAACCGTGCTGATCTTATTGTAGCTGTAGGCATGCGTTTCGACGACCGTGTGACAGGCACTGTGAATAAATATGCTCCAAATGCTAAAATAATCCACATTGACATTGACGAGAGCGAATTTGACAAGATGATCAAATGCGACCTCCATGTACATTCAGATGCGCGCAAAGCTCTTGAAGCACTTCTCCCTCTTGTCGAAAATAAATCGCGTAAGGAATGGCGGGCGTCATTCGACCAGCATCGCCGTGTCGAAGAAGAGCGTGTGATGGCAAGGGAACTGAATTGTGTTGCTCCCAATGGCAAGATGCTGATGGGTGGCGTCGTAAGAAAAGTTTGTGAAGCCTTTGGCAATGATGCGGTAATAGTCACAGATGTGGGACAGAATCAGATGTTTGCAGTGAAATATTCCCGCTTTAATTCCTCACGTAGCCTTATCTCTTCAGGTGGTTTGGGCACTATGGGGTATGGTCTACCTGCCGCTATTGGAGCCAAAATAGGAGTGCCGGATAGAAATGTGGTGCTATTTTGTGGTGACGGTGGTCTCCAGATGACGGTCGAGGAACTGGGAATGATAATGGAATATGGAGTGGATGTAAAGATAGTATTGCTCAACAATAACTTCCTGGGTAATGTCAGGCAGTGGCAGCACCTTTTCTTAAATGGACGCTATAGTAGCACTCCGATGGTAAACCCTGACTTTAAGATGCTCGCAGGCGCATACGGAATTGGTGCGACCGATGTTGCGGAAGTATCTCAATTAGATGATGCTATTGCCAAAATGAAGGAGCATAAAGGAGCATATCTTCTCAATGTCAATATTGACGAGACTGACATGGTCTTCCCGATGACTCCGGGTGGAAATGGAGTGGATGAAATATTGCTAAATGAATCTGAATACTATAAACCGGTCTGAAGCTATGGAAGAACAGTTGTTTACAATCACGGTATATACCGAAAACCGCGTTACCCTCCTTCATCAGATATCGATGATATTCAGCCGTCGCTGTCTCAATATTGAAAGTATGACTGTAAGTGCATGCTCAATAGAGGGAGTGCATAAATTCACTATCACCTGCCGTTCGACGCGTCCGATGATGGAGCATGTTGTGAAGCAGATAGAGAAGCGTATCGACGTAATCAAGGCATTCTTGCTTACTGACGACGAGATTCTTTTCCAGGAAGTGGCTCTTTACAAAGTGCCTACAGAAAATGTAGTCACCATGAATATCGAGGAAATAGTGCGTAAGCATGGAGCCAGAGTCCTTGAGATTCATCCGGAATATACGGTATTCGAGAAGACTGGTCACACCAATGAGATAAAGGAACTCTATGATCATCTCAAGCCCTTCGGTATCCGGCAATTCGTAAGATCTGGACGCATAGCCGTCACACGTTCAGCCCGAGAATTCGTAGATGAATTCCTTGAGAAGCGCCAAAATCGCAATAAGGCCAACTAAAGGCTCTTTGGCAATTAAGGACCTTAAGGACCTTAAGGACAATTAAGTGCATTAAAGCCCCTAAGGGCATTACAGGCACTAAATTATCAATTAATTCTAAATTCAAAATTCAAAAAAAAATATATATAGGTTATGGCAAAAATGAAATTTGGTGAGGTCGAAGAGACGGTAGTCACCAGAGAGGAATTCCCTCTTGAGAAAGCGCGTGAGATACTGAAAGACGAAACTATCGCAGTGATAGGTTATGGTGTGCAGGGACCTGGTCAGAGTCTTAACCTCCGTGACAATGGTTTCAACGTAATCGTTGGCCAGCGTGAAGGAAAGACCTACGACAAGGCAGTGGCAGACGGATGGGTGCCGGGCGAGACGCTCTTCTCCATTGAAGAAGCTTGCGAGAAAGGCACCATAATCATGTGTCTTCTCTCAGACGCCGCAGTGCTTTCCGTATGGCCAACAATCAAAAAGCATCTCACTGCAGGCAAAGCTCTCTATTTCTCACATGGTTTTGCAATCGCATGGCCTGAACGTACTGGTGTCGTTCCTCCGGCAGATGTTGATGTTATCCTCGTGGCTCCTAAGGGAAGCGGCACATCACTCCGCACAATGTTCCTTGAAGGTCGTGGACTCAACTCAAGCTATGCAATAGAGCAGGACTATACCGGCAGAGCTCTTGAACGTACACTCGCACTTGCAATCGGAATTGGTTCAGGCTATATATTCGAGACAACTTTCAAGCGTGAGGCCTACAGCGACCTTACTGGTGAACGTGGCAGCCTGATGGGTGCTATCCAAGGACTTTTTCTTGCTCAATATGAAGTGCTTCGTGAAAACGGCCACACTCCATCAGAGGCATTCAACGAGACAGTAGAGGAACTCACTCAGTCGCTTATGCCACTCGTAGCAAAGAAGGGTATGGACTGGATGTATGCAAATTGCTCTACTACAGCACAACGAGGTGCTCTCGACTGGATGACACCTTTCCACGACGCTATTAAGCCGGTAATGCAGAATCTTTACAAGAGCGTGGCCGATGGTATCGAAGCTCAGAACTCAATCGACAGCAACTCCAAGCCAGACTATCGTGAAGGTCTTGAGAAAGAACTAAAGGATCTCCGCGAAAGCGAGATGTGGCAGGCGGGCGCAGTAGTCCGCGGTCTGCGTCCGGAAGGAAACTGAAGGCATAGATAAATTGGTCTAATTAGTCTAATTGGTCTAATTAGTCCTATTAGACCAATTAGACCAATTAGACTAAAAATTTTTTATATTGGGAGCCTTTAGTCCGGCTCCCAATTTTTTTTCAGCTATCTCTATGCGGACATCGTCGTAAAGCCCGAGGTCGATGAAACTTTGGAGCAACGTTGGGCCTCCTTCTACCATGAGGGATGTCACCCCTTCCTTATACAGCTCGTGCATCTGATTTTCAAGGTCATGACGTGGCTCAACTCGACGTGGGGCGTGTCCTGGCCAATGACGGCAATCGAGACGTGGCTTATCAATCTCAAGTGTATTCTTACCGACCATTATAGCATCAACCATAGATCGACGGCGATGCATCCACACTGACGAGACAGGAGTGGAGAACTGAACTGGATATGGTCTTCCATCTTTGTCTATAGCAGCCATAAATCCGTCGGCACTCTGGGCCCATTTAAGTTGAATCCAAGGTCGTCCAAGCCGATGTGCCGTCAAAAACCGCACATTAAGGGCATCACATTCCTCTCGAAGAACGTTTTCCACAACTTCCACTCCGGAATCTCGAAGCATCTTTATGCCGCGTCCGCTGACTTCAGGAAAAGGATCGGCGCTTCCTACGACTACCCGAGGAATACCGGTGTCGATAATTAGCTTAGAGCAAGGGGGAGTCTTGCCATAGTGGGAGCAAGGCTCGAGAGTTACGTAGATAGTAGAGTCTTTGAGCAAATGTCGGTCGGTATCCTTTACCGAATTTACTGCGCAGACTTCAGCATGTGGCCCACCATAACGGTGATGGTAGCCTTCGCCGATAATCCTCCCATCTTCTGCCACAATGACCGCGCCTACCATCGGATTGGGAGACACCAATCCTTCCCCAAGCCGCGCAAGCTGCAGAGCCCGCTTCATATATTGAATGTCAATCTTCATAAATAATGAAATTTTTACAAAAGTAGTAAAAAATCTTCATCTCTGTGCGCCCTCTGTGTGAGAATATTTTCATAAAAGTTGTTAAAAACAACCGAAATAGTCAGATATGACGAAAAAAGTTGCCTTTAGATGTCGGTTTATTTGGCAAATAATGTTAATTTTGCAAGTTGAAAATACGCACATAAGCGACAAAAATATACGTTTGTGAACATAAAGAACTCATTATTAAGCGGATGGATATTATCGGCATGTCTCATAATGCTGATGGGGTCATTGTCTTCTTGCAATAAGAAGACGGAAACTGAAGAGGATGTATATATGCCGGCTTCTTCTGTGGCTGTGACTAATTTCAGCCTTAAATCGAAGAGCGGCTCGAAAGTGAAGGTTGACTCAGTGTTTTTCTCAATCGACCTTAACAAGGGTGTCATATTCAATGCTGATTCCCTTCCGGTTGGTACCGACGTAACTCGTTTGGTACCCGTAATCAGCTATACTTCCTCAGCATCTGCTGTCACTCTTACCCAAACTGGGGGAAAGACAACTGGAGAGATTGACTATAAGAAGAATCCAAATGATTCAGTTGACTTTTCAGGGAAGGTGGTGCTAAAGATTGTTGCAGAAGACAACACTACTTCCCGCTCCTACGATATAAAGGTCAATGTGCATAAGGTGCATCCTGATTCTCTCGTTTGGGATAGGCTTGCTGTCGCTCCAATACCATCCCGTCAAGGAAATCCAAAGTCGCAGAAGACAGTTAAGTTTAAGGATACGACCTATTCTCTCATAGAAGAAAATAATAATGACTACACACTCTCCATAGCTACTGACATTCTCGGCGGAGAGTGGAATAAGCAAGCTTTGTCGATTGATTTTGAGCCTGCTGTAAGGACTTTCAATGCCACGTCTGACTTGTTGTATGTACTTGACAAGACAGGAGTACTTCACTCATCTGCGGATGGCATCGTATGGGAGAATACAGGAGCTGTTTGGAGCAACATCATCGGAGCATACGGCGACATATTGCTTGGCTTGCGCAACGAGGGTGGAACATTCGTGCATACATACTGGCCTTCAGATTATGGGTATTCAGAGACCACTGCAAGCCAAGACTTCCCGGTGGCAGACTATACGAATTTCGTGCAGTTTAGCAATCGCTGGACTACACTTCCGATTGGCTTTATGGTTGGCGGAAGGCTTGCTGATGGGTCTTATACAGATAAAACCTGGGGCTTTGACGGCGACCATTGGGCTGTCCTTTCTGAAGGAATGACTCCCTTTGTTGCTGGAGCGACACTTGTGCCATACTATGTCTATCGCAAGCCTTCCTCTTCACTCGTGCAGACAGAGTTCTCCGTGTGGATGCTTATCGGTGGTATGCGCTTAGATGGCAAATATAATCGCACTATATATGAGTCATACGACAATGGCGTCAATTGGTGTGCAGCTGACACATCTCTGCAGCTTCCGGATCATTTCCCAAGTCTTCAGAATCTGGATGGCATAATGGTAGAATGGCCCAAACAGGCATCCCTTACTGATAATTGGACCCGCTCTACAAGCAGAAGTCTGCCTGGGATGGCTCGTGTGAAGTATGCGGTGGAAGATTATGAAGTGTATTGGGATTGCCCTTACATTTATATATTTGGAGGAGTAAAAGAAAGCGGTTCACTCAACGACGAAGTTTGGCGTGGAGTGCTCAACCGACTTACGTTTGTGCCACAGTTCTGAAGCAATGAAGAAGATCTCCCGGGTGATATTGCTTTCCACTCTCTGCCTTGGTGCTTTTCAAAATGCAACAGCGCAGGAAGACTATCGGTTTGATGCCGGTGGTGGGATCGGTATGACAGGCTATCTTGGAGATGCCAATACTTCCAACCTATGGAGCAATCCCGGATTTGATGGAATGTTGCTGTTCCGCTACATGCGCAATCCGAGAATCGCTTTCAAAACGGGATTTTATGTCGGTACTCTGACTGGAAATACGGAAAACATGACAGATGTCTTGCCCGATGCGGCTCAGTTTAAGTTTTCCACTACCTTTTTCGAACTCTGCGAAATGTTTGAGTTCAACTTCTTCAACTACGGGATAGGGGAGAGATACAGGAAACTGAAACGCTGGAGTCCCTACATCACTGGAGGACTTGGCGCTACTTTATGGACCACAGACGGCTATACCGGAGTAGCGTTTACGCTTCCTTTCGGCATAGGCGCCAAATATAAGATCAACGAGAGACTCAACCTCGGCTTGGAATTCCTTATGAAGAAGACCTTTGCCGACCGTTTGGACGGACAAATGCTCTCAGATCCTCATGCGATAAAGTCGGGTTTTGCAAAAAACACCGACTGGTATTCAACATTGTCGGTGACGCTCAGTTATGAGTTTTCAAAGCGGTGCGCCACTTGCAACTATAGATAAAAATAACTCCGAATGGAAACACTTGAAGATATTCTTGGCAGACTCGACATGGAGCGCATTCCGCGCCATGTAGCCATGATTATGGACGGAAATGGCCGGTGGGCTAAAAACCGCGATAAGATGCGCAGCGACGGCCACTATGAAGGAATCACGAGCGTGCATAATGTCACTGCCCTCTCGTCCGACCTCGGGATGGACTACCTCACACTTTATGCATTCAGCACTGAAAACTGGAATCGGCCGAAAGAGGAGGTAGATACGCTCATGACCATTATAGGTTGGGCTATTGCAAGGGAGCTGCCGGAGTTGCTTCAAAACAATGTGAAGATAAATCTTCTTGGGGATATAGAGCGTGTGCCGGAAGGCCCGCGCGCAGAACTATATGACTCACGCGACAAGACTGCGCATTGCACCGGCCTGCAGCTAAATATCTGCATAAGCTATTCTTCAAGATGGGAAATAGCAGATGCTGCACGTAAGCTTGCACGCGAGGCTGCGGAAGGCAAATTGAATCCGGATGACATAGATGAGGATGTATTCAGCAATCATCTTGCCACGGCCGGTATGCCGGATCCCGACCTATTGATACGCACTGGCGGGGAAGAGCGAATAAGCAACTATCTCCTCTGGCAGATAGCCTATAGTGAACTCTATTTCACACCGACCCTTTGGCCCGACTTCGGGAAGAAAGAATATGCCCTCGCTCTTGTGGATTATCAGCAGCGTGAGCGCAGATTCGGAAAGACTTCGGAGCAAGTGGCTCAATGATTATAAGAATTATAAATCTTATATTCTTATAAATCTTATAATTAGAAAAGACAATCTGACAACTTGACAACAATAATATGATTTTCAATAGAATGCAAAGATGGGTTATGCTTGCTGTCGCTTCATTAGCAGCGACTCTGGCTGCCATGGCGCAGACACCTACCAACGATACGATCTACGCTCCCGACATCATCTACAGCCCGATTCCGAAGGTCTATGAAATAGCAGGTATCAAAGTAACAGGCGTGCCTGATGTGGAGGATTATGTCATCATCGGCTATTCCGGACTCTCGGTAGGCGAGCGCATCGAAATACCTGGTGAAGCTATCTCTACGGCAGTGAAACGTTTCTATCGGCAGGGTCTATATTCAAAGGTTGAGATCAACCTTGAAAAGACAGTAGGCGACAAAGCTTGGCTTGAGATTTCACTCAAGCAGCAGCCGCGTATGGCAGAACTTCGTTTCACTGGCGTGAAGAGTGGCGAAAAGAAAGATCTTCTGGAACGCCTCGGTGTTGAGAAGGGACAGCAGTTGACTCCTAATATTGTTGCCCGTATCGTGCAAGTTGTAAAGCAATTTTATTCCGACAAAGGTTTTAAGGATGTCATTGTGACATCCTCGCAGCAGCCCGACCTCTCCCAGGAGAACTATGACTTCTTGACAATTAATGTCGATCGAAGGAATAAGGTAAAGGTGCATAAGATTTACGTAAACGGCAATAATGTGCTATCCGACCGTAAGTTTAAAAATGCGATGAAGAAGACTAATGAGAATCATGACATCCTCAATCTCTTCAAGCAGAAGAAATTTGTTGATTCAGATTATGCCGACGATAAGATACGAATTATCGAGAAGTATAACGAACTCGGTTACCGCGACGCTGAGATTGTCAGCGACTCGATTGTGAAATACGACGATAAAGAGATTGATATCTATCTGACTGTCGATGAAGGCGACCGATATTATATCAAGGATATAAATTGGGTAGGAAATACCTTGTATTCTACAGATTTCCTTAACCAGATACTTGGTATGTACCCGGGTGATGTCTATAATCAGAAGCGATTGGCAAAGCGCACGGCGGAAGATGATGACGCCGTCAGCAACTTCTATCTTGACAATGGTTATCTTTTCTTCAATCTCGTTCCAATCGAGCAGCAAGTGGAAGGCGACAGCATTTCACTTCTTATGAGAATCTACGAAGGTCAACCTGCTAAGATCAATAAGGTTGTAATCAATGGTAACGACCAACTATATGAGAAAGTAATCCGCCGCGAATTGCGTGTCAAGCCGGGCGACCTCTTCTCCAAGACGGCTCTTATGAATTCGGCGCGTGAAATTGCAGCTTCCGGCCATTTCGACCCGGAGACGATGGGAGTCAATCCTATTCCGAATGATGCGGACGGGACTGTGGATATAGTCTTCGACCTTGAGCAGAAGGCCAACGACAAGGTGCAGCTCTCTCTTGGTTGGGGTCAGACTGGTGTGACAGGTCAAGTTGCTCTCTCGTTCTCAAATTTCTCCATCAAGAATCTCTTCAATCCGCAAAGCTATCGTGGTATAATCCCTCGTGGTGACGGCCAGACATTCTCTATTTCTGCCCAGACCAATGCCAAATACTACCAGAGCTATAATATCAGTTTCTTTGACCCATGGCTTGGTGGAAAACGACCGAACTCATTCTCATTCTCCGTTGACTACAGCCGCTCTACAGGTGTCAACAGTCGCTTCTATAATAAGAGTTGGATGGATTCATACTCATCAATGTATTACTATTACGGAGGTTACAATGGTGGTTTAGGTCAATATAACTACCTAAATGCCTACGACCCCAACAAGGTGCTTCAGCTCGCTGGTGTGTCGGCAGCCTACGGTACTCGTTTGACTTGGCCCGATGACTGGTTCCAGTTCCAGGTGTCGCTTGCTTACCGTTGGTATTATCTAAAGAATTGGGACTACCTCCGATTCATGAATACCGGTTCTGCAAATTCAATTGTACTCGGACTCACATTAAGCCGTAACACGACAGATCAGCCTATCTATCCAAGCCGTGGATCAAGCTTCATGGTTTCTCTTCAGATGACTCCTCCTTGGACATCTCTCCGCAAAGGACATGACTGGCAGAAGCTTGCTGAGGAAGCTAACAACCGTGATGTCAAGGCCCAGGCTCAACTCTACAAATGGATCGAATATTGGAAACTTAAATTCCAGGCCAAGACTTTTACTGCACTTACCAATCCTGAAGGTAATTGGCGTCTCGTCATGATGACGAAAGCTGACTTTGCTCTTCTCGGATCCTACAACAAGTATGTGAAGTCTCCTTTTGAGACATTCTATTTCGGTGGCGACGGTATGACAGGTAGCTATACATACGCTACTGAGACGGTCGCGATGCGTGGTTATGAAAACGGACAGTTCACTCCTTACTTCTACGAGGCGTATGCATATTCTAAGTTTACGTTCGAACTTCGTTTCCCATTCATGATGCAGCCTAACACTACAATTTTCGCACTTGCGTTTGCTGAAGCGGGTAATGCGTGGACTGATATTAAAAGCTTTGCTCCATTCAACCTCAAACGTTCCGCTGGTGTCGGTGTCCGCCTTTATCTCTCGATGCTCGGATTCCTTGGCATTGACTGGGGATACGGTTTCGACAAGGTGTGGGGACGTCGGGGAGGTGGCAATCTCCACTTCGTACTTGGACAGGAATTCTAAGTTGCGTTTTGAGTTCTACGTTTTTCGTTTTGCGTAGAGGGTTATGGAGGGTGGTTTAAACTTTATAGACGTTCTATTGTCTTTAAAGTAGTATGTTTAACTTAAAAATGTATGAATAACATGAAGAAACTTATCATATCTTTGGCATTTGTGCTGACAGCCTTTGTCGGTGCATACGCCCAGAAGTTTGCGCTTGTGGATATGGATTATATCCTCCGCAACGTCCCCAGTTATGAGATGGCAAACGAACAGCTCAACCAGGTGTCACAGCGTTGGGAGCGTGAAGTCACGGAACTTTCCAAAGAGGCTGAAACCATGTATAAGAACTATCAGGCAGAGATGATTTTCCTGACTGACGACCAGAAGAAGTCGCGCGAGGAGGAACTCGTAGCCAAGGAGAAGCAAGTGACCGACCTCCGCTATAAGTATTTCGGTCCGGAAGGAGAACTTTTCAAGAAGCGTCAGAGCCTCATGAAACCTATCCAGGAAGATGTCTACAATGCTGTAAAGGCGGTCTCTGAAGAGAAAGGCTATCAAGTCATCTTCGACCGTGCCTCATCTCAGAGCATCGTTTTCGCCTCGCCGAAGATTGATGTCAGCAATGAGGTGCTTGCCAAACTCGGATACTCCAAGTAAAATAATAAACAATAACAAATAAAATCAAACAAAAAAGAAATGATCAAGAAAGTACTTTTGGCAATCGCGCTTATCTGCCCGATGCTTCTGTCTGCTCAGACGCTTAAGATAGGTCTCGTAGACTTCGGTTCAATCCTCGAGGCTATGCCTGAGACAACGGCTGCTCGTAATCAGCTCAAGGAAGTGAGTGACAAATATGATGCAGAATATAAGAAACTTGGTGAGGAATTCAACCGTCAGGTGACTGAATTCCAGAATATGTCTGAAAACGAACTTCCTGCTATCAAGGAGCGCAAGACACGTGAAATCAACGATTATCAACAGAAAATCCAACAGTTTGAGCAGACTGCTATGCAGGATCTCCAGAAGATGCAAAACGACCTTATGGGTCCAATCCAGCAAAAGATAGCACAGGCAATAGAAAGCGTTGGCCGTGAAGGTAATTATTCACTCGTCCAGATGTACGACCCACAGCTTACCCTTTATTATGCAGCCCCTGTAGAAGACGTCACTCCTGCAGTGAAAGCTAAACTTGGTGTCAAATAAAAATGAAGTCAATATTGTGTTGAATCCAACACTATGACAGTTAATTTACAAAATAGAATGGCGGAGGCTGATGCTTCCGCCATTTCAGTAGGACCAATCGGTGTCTTTGATTCCGGCTATGGAGGATTGACCATACTCCGAGATCTTCGGAAGACCCTTCCCGAATATGATTACCTTTATTTGGGCGATAATGCACGTGCTCCATACGGTTCGAGGAGTTTTGAGGTAATATATCGCTATACTCTTGAAGCTGTAAAGGAACTATTTTCGAGGGGATGTCCACTTGTCATTTTGGCATGCAATACGGCTTCAGCGAAGGCTTTACGCACGATTCAGCAGAAAGACCTTCCGGGTATAGATCCTACGCGCAGGGTGTTGGGAGTGATTAGGCCTACGGTGGAGATATTGGATAAAGTGTCGCAGACGGGTCATATCGGCGTTATGGGTACGCCGGGCACTGTGGCAAGCGAGTCATACGTCATAGAGACAATGAAGCTCTTTCCGGATATGAAGGTATCACAACAAGATTGTCCCTTATGGGTACCGATAGTGGAGAATTCTGAGGCTGATGGGGATGGAGCGGATTATTTCGTGAAGAAGTATATTGATAAGCTCATGGCGAAGGATCAGGAAATAGACACATTGGTGCTTGCCTGCACGCATTATCCTCTGCTCATCGACAAAATACGCAAATATGCACCAAAGGGGATGCATATCCTTGAGCAAGGGCATCTGGTGGCGGAGTCACTGAAAGATTATCTGAAGCGTCATCCTGAGATGGAGCGTAGGCTTTCCAAGGGGGGATCAGCAGAATTCCTGACAAGCGAGAATCCCGAGAAATTCGATTGTCTCGCCTCCCTATTCACTCATCATCCCGTCAAATCATGTCGTTGCACACTCGACTAAATTATAGAATATTAAGGTCTAAATTATCATCCCATTTTGTGATGTGGACTCAGGTCGGAGACCTGATGATTATGTCAAACCCCAGACTTCAGTCTGGGGTTGTCTGAGAGATAGCACAGTAGCCTCGGAGAGGCGCTTTATGGTAAATTTTTTGACTTTATATTTGTAACATCAAACTGAACATCCCTAATATATAATAAACATCCCTAATATATAATAATAGAAAGAGATAATATGACAGAAGAAACCGCAAAGAAGCTCCAGTCGCTTTCTGAGCGTCTGCATGGCAATCCTGATAATGAGGATGCATTGATAGAGCGAGGACGTTTATACTGGGGTCTCGGACGTCGCAGTGAGGCTATCAACGACTACTTGGCAGCCCAGCGTATCAATCCGGAAGGAAAAGCCAAGCAACTCCTCAAAGCTACCTACGAAATCCTTGATTTCTATAATAAGGACCTTTACAATCCTTAGTCTAATGCATAATTCATAATTATTTGACTCAGCACGAAGCCAATTATGCATTATGCATTATGAATTATGCATTCAGTTTAGAGTTCCCAAGGAAAGAACATAGGCACCTGCACTGCCTCCGGGCGTTGTACGGGTGAATGTTTCCTTTGAGGATATAGCATGATGCGGCGTTCGCGACTCCAGCCACGGTCATGGTTGCGGATATAGACTACGACGAGTCCTTTCTTTCCTTTTGCTCGACGGCGGAGGTCGCCTGTGAGGTCGGTCATATCAGCTACTTGCCGCGTCTCATATTCCATTATGCGCTGCCCTCCGGCTACGACGCGTACCGATATCCTGTCGCCATAGCTCATGAGAGAGTCTGTGCGCCCTACTGCCACGCGGCGCACTGTGCGTGAAGTGTAGATAGGTGCTCCTGAAGAGCTGGATGTGTAATACGTACTGTTCATAATCCGGAAATTTTTGCGTTGTGCCCCAAAAGGGGAGATTTTATTTTCATGCGCAAATTTAATCCGGATGACTGCCCATTTTGGACAGTCATTTGTTAAATGATGTTAACAAAATAAGACCTTGCGAATTTTTTCGCAAGGTCTTATTAATGAGTACAGGAAATGGGACTCGAACCCACACAGCCTCAACGGCCAGGGGATTTTAAGTCCCCCGTGTCTACCATTCCACCATTCCTGCATCAGGAGCCGTAGTGGCGGCATTCCGACTGCAAAGTTAATCATTTTTTTGTTGGTGTCCAAATTTTTTTGCAAAAAAAGCAAAAAAGAAACCCTGCTGTCTCAGCAGGGTTTCTGCTTCTGTCGCACAAGCGACAGAAGCGAACCTAAAGTTATTTTTATTTGCTTACGGTAGTCTCTGTTGATACTGGTTGGTCGTTGATGAGTGTGCAGATTGCAACACGGTTCCAACTTTCTTCGTCAAACATGTGTCCGATGCCCATGCCTTCGGCTTTGATTCTGTCTGCCTTGATACCATACTTGCTTACGAGCATGTTCTTCACTGATTCAGCACGCTGGTTGGCGAGACGCTCGTTTACTTCAATAGGACCATCCTGGGATGCATAACCCTTGATGCTGACTGTGGCCTCTGGGTGATTCTTAAGATAGGAAGCAACTGCTGCTACGTTTGGAAGTTGGTCTGCCGGGATGTTGTAGCGACCGATTGCGAAGTTGACGTATCTTACTGTACTTAGGAAGTCCTGAGTCTTTTCGACTACGACTGGCTTCTGATTCTTCAGCTGCTGGAGTTCAGCTGCGAGTGCCATATTCTCGTTATTGCTTGCGTTGAGGGCATCGCCTGCTGCGGCAAGATCAGCGCGGAGGTTTGTGACCTTTTCGTTAAGGGCAGCGATTTCGTCAAGATTATAGTCTGGAACGCTGTATTGGAATCCGTCGCCAAGTTTTACGGATACCCCGGCAGCGATATTGAACACTGCATCATTTGCATTATATGCTACAGTGGTCTGCTTGACGCCTCCTCCTGTCATATTCCAAAGCACGCTTGGGCGGATGGAAAGAGTGACATTGTCGCTTACGTTGAAGTTGAAATTCAAGCCTGCCTTTGTGGCGAAGAAGTTTTGGTCATTGCCTTTGCCATTCTGATAGAGATGGCCCCATCCGGCACCTGCCACTGTTTCGATATCGAATACGTTCTTTGTTCCGTATGGCTGGAAGAGCTTAAAAAGATTAAGGGCTCCGTATGCTCCTACATAGCTGGCATCGAATGCTGTAGTAGAATGAGTCATTCCTTTCCAATTTGAAGTGTTGACTGCAGCGTCCCCTTCTACTCCAAGGCCAAAAGCTGGGGTGATTTGCTTGCGGATGTCAAGGCCAGCGGCTCCGCGCATATCCTTGAAGAAGTTCTTGCCTGATTTCAGCGGTGTGGTAGCTCCACCTTGAACTCCGATCGACATGTTACTGAAGAAACTTGGTTTCTGAAGGGATTCCTGAGCCGTCACAGTTGCAACTCCTGTAAAGAGAATTGTTGCAGCGAGTAATGTTTTTTTCATAGTTTTGTGTTTTTTAGTAGAATAATTAAGATAGTTTTTGCGGTTACAGCTTCATTGAAGGAGTATTCCGTTTCAGTGAAATTGTATCTTTAAAACACGCAGGCAGGAAAAATGGCACAAGCGGAAGCATCAAAAAAAACATTTTTAACAAATTTGTAATATTTTTTAAGAATAAAAAGTTTATTTTCAGAATATTACGTTAATTGTGTTAAAATAATGAAATGGGGCATAAATTCAATGAGATTAGTAAGTCTTAGGTAGGGGCAAAGAGAATGGTGTGGAAGTTCACGGGAATATTTCGAAAGTTGCCTCAATGGGGTAGTGGTCAGAAGTGGTGATGCGGTGTCGTTTGGTCTTAAGTGCCTTCAGTTGGCTCCCGCGATAGAAAATCTGGTCGATGTGGAAAAGAAATAGGAATTGATTGAAGGTATTTGTCGGTCCAAAACTGGTCTCGGAATATGCATCTTGAAAGCCAGCGTTGCGCATCAGTCCGTACGACCAACTTCCAGGCACGTCATTGAAATCGCCGCAAGCGATCAGAGGAGTGATGCCGGAAGTAGACTCGATCATCTCGTTGACGTTTTTCGCCCGAGTGCGGAATGCCTCCCCAAGTTTAGGGAATATCTCATATCTGAATTCCTCATAGCTCTTCTTGGCAGTGCGTACTCCTTTTATCTCCGTGATCACTTCGCGCTCCGGGTCAGTAAGTTCATAAGATGTCATGTGGAAATTGACAATAGGGAGTTTGAATCCATCTAAGTCCACCTCAAAAAGAGCCCATCTACGTCGTGATTTCCAATATGCATCATCATCCGGGTCTTTGCACTTAATTGGGAGGGAAGTCACTGGATATTTCGATAACACCTTCAGATCATAACCACTATCGTGGACACCCGCCCGATAAGGATAAGCAGCGTATAATGAATCGATCACTCCGCGGCTCCAATGATGGATCTCTGAAGGGTCTTCAAAATTGACGAGCTCCTGCAGGCAAATAATATCGGCCTCCGACTCGACAAGAAATTTGATAGCACGGTTTCCCGGAGCCTCCGACTTCGTGGTGTCGGCAAGATGGAGGCAATTAAATGTCATTAATCTGAATGTGCGTGACTTGTCTTGAGCTGATTTGGAAAAGGCAATTGGGGTGACGTCTTTCAGAGTCGCCCAACCTAAGAATAGAGTCACGCCAGCTAAAGCAGACATTATCAGTCGTCCATTGAGGAGCCACGCTATTCCGGTGATAAGTGTGGCTATAGCAAGATAGGGGAGTGCAAGCACCAGCACTGAGGGCACAGTCATATACTCTGGGTTACATTTCCCTCCATAGCATGCGGCTATGGTCACTATGAAAAGTATTATCGAAGCTATCTTCAGACAGAGTCGGATAAGGGGGGAGACTATAATCATATCACTTATTATTGCTTAGTTTTTGTGAAAGTTCGTTGAGATCCTTGCGTTCTTTTTTCGATAAGCTTTCATAGCCGGAAAGTTTTATCTTATCGAGAAGTGAGTCAAGACGGTCCATATCGCTCTGGCGTTGCTTCAGCACACGGACCATATTGTCGGGTCGTCTATTGTAGGAAGTCTTACGTCTATAGAAATTGATGGTAGGAATCCATTTTGCAGGGTCAATCCCTTCGCGAATCATGAGTCCAAGTGCTACACCCCATATCAATCCTCCTATATGGGCGGCCTGATTTCCTCCACCTCCAAGGAATGTCAGCAAGCAACAGACCACCGCAACCCATTTCAGTTTGACTTCACCTATAAGAAATAGATTGATCCGATGGTCGGGCAGACGGATTGCCGCCACGCACATTACAGAGATTACTGCCGCGCTGCAACCACAAAGCCATCCTGAGCCATACCCAAGAGCAGCCGAAACCAAAAACAGTACTCCTCCTACCACGCCGCCTCCGAGGAATGACAGAAGCAGATGGCGGTCGAAAAGTGTATTAAGAAGGATTCTCCCAAACCAATAGAGCCAAAGCACATTAAATAGCATGTGGAGCACATCGAAATGCACAGCCATATAAGTAAGGAGTGTCCAAGGACGTGTCAAAAATAAAGGGAAGTATGACGGCAGTGTCAGCCATTCGGCTATAGGCACATAGAAGTGCATCATCTTTCCCAGAAGCGTCAGCAACATTACGATAATCCACACCCCGACCTCGCCAAGCGTAAGCCAAGCCAGGACAGCACTCCCATCACAATATCTTTTAATCAATGCATAATTCATAATGAATACTTTATTTCAATTATCTATCCTGATAAAGAATATTTTATTGTTGCGAAGCCAATTATGCATTATGCATTATGCATTATGCATTGATAGATCGTCAGTATCGATGCAACATCCCTTTTTTCTTCCAATAAAGGAGGATGAAGATACCAAAGAGCATCCCCCCAAGATGGGCAAAATGCGCCACTGTACTCATGCTACCGCTAACTCCGAGGAAGAATTCAATCACTCCATATCCGATCACCATATATTTGGCCTTGATCGGTACGGGAATAAAGAAAAGATAGAGAGGCATGTCAGGGAAAGTGAACGCGAAACCGAGAAGAATGCCGTAGATCGCACCCGAAGCTCCGATAGTGACCATCATCGACTTAAAATCTGCTATGGCTTCGATCCATTTTGCATCTCCACTTGCGACAGCGGCATCGACGATCTCTCTCATGTGTTCGGTAGTCAGACCGTTGAGGCGTGCTATGCCATTGACATATTCAGATTTCCATGTCAGTTCCCACACTCCTTCCTGCACAAGTGCTGCTCCAACGCCGCATACGAGATAGAACATCAGGAAACGCTTCCCTCCCCATACTTGCTCCAATATTCTGCCGAACATCCATAGCGAGAACATATTGAAAAGAATATGCGCAGGGCTGTGAGGGTCATGCATAAACATGTAGGTGAATAACTGCGCAGGATTGAAGAGAGTGCTTCCGAACATGTGGAGTCCGAGAAGATTGACAAGCGTCTTTGAGAAACCTGGCACTAATATTTCTGCCAGCCAAACGATAAGATTTATTATTATTAGGTTTTTAGTAACAGGTGGGATGGAACGCCACCAGCCACCAGATGAAGATCCGTAGTTCATTTTCGAGTTGTTTTGCGTTTTACAATGCAAAATTAACAAATTTAGTCTGCATTTTAGCTCTTTTATGAGGAAAATCGTGCATTTTTAAGTTTTTTATGTTTTTTTCTCTTTAAAAAGTTTGATGTTAACGTTTTTAACACTATATTTGCGTCCTGAAGTCAACCTTTTGGCAGAGAACTCAGTTAGATAGATATAAAGATAGATAACTAATATAAAACAAAACTTAGAATTATGAATAAGACAGATCTCATCAATGAAGTCGCAGCTAAGGCTGGACTCAGCAAAGTAGACGCAAAAAAGGCAGTTGACGCTGTGTTCGAATCTATCGAGCAGGCTCTTGCAAACGACGATAAGGTGCAACTCATCGGATTTGGTACTTTTGCAATGGTCGAAAAACAGGCACGCGAAGGCATTAACCCGCGTACAAAGGAAAAAATCCAAATCGAAGCACGCAAGACAGTGAAATTCAAACCAGCCGACGGTCTCGCAAATGAAAAATGACCATTAATAAAGAATATTAAAGAAAAATATTCCGATATTCCGCAGGCTTCTTTTTGAAGGAAGGTGCCTGCGGTTTTTTTTGGTTATATCATTTTTTATTGTTAAATTTGCATACGAATTTGACAACATATAAAATGAAAATTGAATCGATAATCACACAAGGCGTAAGTGAGGCTGTAAAGGCTCTCTATGGCCTTGACTTTCCGGCTGATAAGATACAGCCACAGCAGACTAAAAAGGAATTTGAAGGAAATCTAACTATAATGGCCTTTCCTTTCCTTAAAGCTTCTCATAAATCTCCTGAAGCCACAGCCACTGAGATAGGAGAGTGGCTCGTGGAGAATGTGCCTGCCGTTGAGAAATTCAACGTTGTGAAAGGTTTTCTCAATATATCCATCAATCCTACCTTCTGGTTGACAACTCTCCATAGTATCGCAGAGGATTCTGATTTCGGTATCCGACATGCCAATGAAAATTCCGATCTCGTAATGGTGGAATACTCAAGTCCGAACACCAACAAACCTCTCCATCTCGGCCATGTCCGCAACAACCTTCTCGGTTATTCACTCTCAAAAATCCTTGAGGCTAACGGTCACAAAGTGGTGAAGACCAACATAGTAAACGACCGTGGAATCCATATATGCAAGTCAATGCTCGCATGGAAGAAATGGGGCGAAGGTGCTACTCCCGAGTCTACCGGCAAAAAAGGTGACCATCTGATTGGAGACTTCTACGTCCTTTTCGACAAGCACTTTAAAGATGAAGTTAAGGAACTTATGGAGAAGGAAAAAATCTCCGAAGATGAAGCAAAGGCTAAATCTCCATTGATGCTTGAGGCTCGTGAAATGCTCCGTAAATGGGAAGCTGGCGATAAGGAAGTGCGCAACCTATGGAAGATGATGAATGAATGGGTGTATGCCGGTTTTGATGAGACCTACCAGCGTCTTGGTGTAGGTTTCGACAAAATCTATTATGAAAGCGACACTTATCTCCAGGGAAAGGATCTCGTGTTGAAAGGTCTGGACGAAGGTATCATGTATCGCAAAGACGACGGCTCTGTCTGGGCTGACCTTACTCCCGATGGACTTGACCATAAACTGCTTCTCCGCGCAGACGGCACATCCGTGTATATGACCCAGGACATAGGCACTGCAAAACTGCGCTATCAGGATTTCCCTATTGATAAGATGATATACGTGGTAGGCAATGAGCAAAACTATCACTTCCAAGTACTTTCGCTGCTTCTTGACAAACTTGGTTTCAAATGGGGCAAAGACCTCACTCACTTCTCCTACGGAATGGTGGAACTCCCGGAAGGGAAAATGAAGAGCCGCGAAGGAACTGTGGTGGATGCCGACGATCTCATCGACAAGATGATTGCCGATGCTGCTGAGACTGGTGCAGAACGTTTTGCCGACATGCCGGAAGAAGAACGTGCTGAAGTGGCACGTATCGTCGGAATGGGTGCGCTAAAATATTTCTTGCTGAAAGTTGATCCTCGCAAGAACATGCTCTTCAATCCAAAGGAATCAATTGACTTCAACGGTAACACCGGCCCATTCCTTCAGTATACCTACGCCCGTGTGCAATCAGTGCTTCGTCGTGCAGGGGATGACTTCGATCCTCTATATATGCCCACTGCCATTCCGAACGAAATGGAATCCGATTTGATTCAGAAAGTTGCGGACTTCCCCGAAGTGGTGAAGGAAGCAGGACGCACCTACAGTCCATCGCTTATCGCAAACTACTGCTTTGAGTTAGCTAAGGAATACAACCGCTTCTATCATGACTATAGTATCCTAAAGGAAGAGAATCCGGCAGTGCGCCAGCTCCGCCTTCTCCTAAGCTATGTAGTGGCTCGCACACTCAAGACTGGAGTCTCCTTGCTCGGAATGGAAATGCCCGAAAGAATGTAAGGATTAAACCGAACGCCCCCTTTCATTGTCTAATTATTAGATAAAGCCTTTAAAAGCTAAAGCCATTAAAGCCATTAAGGTTCTTAAAGTCCCATAGCCTTTAAAGCCCTAAGATCAATTAGTCTAACTAAAACTAAAAATAATAAATATGTATCCAGATTACAATAATCCTCAGCAGACTCCTCCTCCCTATTATGGTCAGTCTGCAGTAGCACGTCAGACCAACTCGGTTATGAAGCGTGTTTATGTCCGTATGTTTATCGGACTCCTCGTATCGGCTTTCTGCGCTCTTGGCGTAGCCTCAAGCCCAGCTTTGATTAATATCATTTTTGGCAACCAGATAGTCTTCTGGATCATGATCATTGCAATGTTCGCAATGGCTATCTTGATTCCAGTTCGCATGATGAAGATGTCAAGCGGAACTGTATTAGGTCTCTTCTTAGTGTATTCAGCTCTGATGGGCACCTTCTTGAGCAGTATCTTCCTCGCTTATAAGATGACGGCTATCGTTGCTACATTCTTCATCACAGCAGGAACTTTTGGCGCAATGTCTGTCTATGGCTACTTCACTAAGTCTGACCTTACTAAGATGGGTTCTTTCTTGATGATGGCTCTCTTCGGACTCATCATTGCAATGGTAGTCAATATTTTCCTCAAAAGTGGCACTATGAGCTATGTCATTTCAATCATCGGTGTATTGATTTTCACCGGACTTACCGCTTGGGACACTCAGCAAGTGAAACAATTGGCAGCTGCCAATCTTGATCCTGCCCTTGCCGACAAGCTCGCTACAATGGGGGCGATGAACCTTTATCTCGACTTCATCAACCTTTTCCTCTTCATCCTTCGTATCTTCGGTGGTAACCGCGATTAAAGACTATACATTGGGCCTGCAGTGTGTCTGACCACGCTGCAGGCCCTATTTTTATAACCCTCAATCCGTCCGACCCGTCCGACCCGTCTGACCCGTCTGACCAGTCTGACAACCCGACAACCTGACAACTCCGACAACCCGACAACCCGACAACCTGACACCCCGACAACTTAAACAACAATGACAAACTACCCTAAAATCGGAATCCGTCCCACAATTGACGCCCGTCAAGGTGGAGTGCGTGAAAGTCTTGAAGACAAGACCATGAATCTCGCAAAGGCCGTAGCCGACCTTATCTCAACCAATCTTAAATATCCGGATGGGACGCCCGTAGAATGTGTGATAGCAGACAGCACCATAGGACGTTTCCCTGAGACTGCCGCTTGCGCTGAGAAATTCGAGCGTGAGGGCGTTGGTGCAACTATTACGGTGACCTCTTGCTGGTGCTATGGTTCAGAGACTATGGACATGCATCCCCATTGGCCAAAGGCAGTATGGGGTTTCAACGGTACAGAACGTCCCGGTGCCGTATATCTCGCTGCCGTGCTTGCTGCTCACGCACAGAAAGGTCTTCCGGCTTTTGGAATCTATGGACACAATGTTCAGGATCTCGATGACAATTCTATTCCAGCCGACGTTCAGGAAAAACTTCTCCGTTTCGCACGGGCTGCCCTTGCTGTCGCCCTTATGCGGGGCAAATCGTATCTTTCCATCGGGTCTGTATCAATGGGTATAGCCGGATCTATTGTAAATCCCGATTTCTTCCAGGAATATCTCGGTATGCGCACAGAATCTGTCGATGCGACCGAGATTATTCGCCGTATGACTGAAGGTATCTACGACAAGGAAGAATATGACAAAGCTATGGCTTGGACAGAAAAATACTGCAAACCTCGAGAGGGTGAGGATTTCAAGAATCGTCCGGAGAAGAAAAAGACTCGTGAGCAGAAAGATGCTGACTGGGAATTTGTGGTGAAGATGACTCTGATCGTGCGCGACCTTCTGAAAGGAAATCCAAAACTCAAGGAAATGGGCTTCAAGGAAGAGGCTTTAGGACACAACGCTATTGCCGGGGGATTCCAAGGTCAACGTCAATGGACTGATTTCTATCCCAACGGAGATTATACTGAAGCACTCCTTAACACATCGTTTGATTGGAACGGCATCCGCGAAGCATTCGTATTTGCTACTGAAAACGATGCCTGCAATGGCGTGGCAATGCTCTTCGGTCATCTGCTCACAAACCGTGCTCAATTCTTCAGCGATGTGCGCACTTATTGGAGCCCGGAGGCTGTCTATCGTGTGACTGGCAAAGAATTGACTGGCTGTGCAGCTGGAGGTATGATACATCTTATCAACTCTGGAGCAACTACTCTCGATGGAACAGGTCAGTCAGTGGATGCCAATGGAGTTCCTGTTATGAAGCCACATTGGGAAATGACAGAAGCTGACGTGGAGAAATGCTTGGATGCAACTACTTGGTATCCCGCTGACCGTGACTATTTCCGTGGAGGTGGTTTCTCATCCAATTTCCTGACAAAGGGAGGAATGCCTGTCACTATGATGCGCCTCAATCTTGTGAAGGGTCTTGGCCCTGTGCTACAGATTGCAGAAGGGTGGACAGCTGATATTGATCCTGAAATCAATAAGATTCTTGATATGCGTACCGACCCGACTTGGCCAACAACTTGGTTTGTGCCTCGCCTATGTCCTGACCTTGATGCTTTCAAGGATGTCTATTCAGTTATGAACAACTGGGGAGCAAACCATGGCGCTATCTCATACGGACATATTGGTAAAGACCTTATTACTCTTGCATCCATTCTTCGTATTCCTGTATGTATGCACAATATAGAAGATGCAGAAATATTCCGTCCAGCCTCTTGGAATGCCTTCGGTATGGACAAGGAAGGTGCTGACTATCGCGCTTGCGCAGCCTACGGACCATTATACAAGTGATGCGTTTTGCGTTGTAAGTTTTACGAATTGATAATTAAACATGAAAGATAATAAAGAGGGAGTTGCTCAAAGTGGCTCCCAATCCCTCCTGAAGATGAATGGTATCAGCTATTTGGTGCCCTTCATC
The DNA here is from genome assembly GCA_964634905.1 of uncultured Sangeribacter sp. Lineage (GTDB taxonomy): Bacteria > Bacteroidota > Bacteroidia > Bacteroidales > Muribaculaceae > Lepagella. The sequence goes on along the minus strand of CAZWJO010000013.1, from coordinate 10,841 downwards.
CTTATTACGAGTTGCTTTGCCCTTTGGGGTTTTGCCAATGACATCACCAATCCGATGGTGAAAGCGTTCTCGAAGATATTCCGAATGAGTGTCACTGACGGAACTCTCGTTCAGGTGGCTTTCTACGGAGGGTATTTTGCCATGGCATTCCCCGCAGCAATCTTCATCCGCCGTTTCTCATACAAGGCCGGTGTTCTTCTTGGACTTGGTCTGTACGCTTGTGGAGCATTCCTATTCTATCCCGCTATGTTGACTGGTAGTTACTATCCCTTCCTCATAGCTTACTTCATTTTGACATGCGGATTATCATTCCTCGAGACAAGCTGTAACCCTTATATATTGTCAATGGGACCGGAAGATACTGCAACCCGTCGCTTGAATATGGCGCAGTCATTCAATCCTGTGGGGTCACTGATGGGAATGTGGGTGGCAATGAATTTCATTCAAGCCCGTCTCAATCCACTTGAGACTGAGCAGCGTGCCCAACTCAGCGATGCTGAGTTTGAAGCTGTCCGCGATGCCGACCTTCTCACGCTCATCACTCCGTATGTCTTCATCGGTATTGTTGTAGTGCTCATGTTTGTCGTGATTGCTGTCGTTAAGATGCCGAAAAATGGCGATAATTCTCATACTATAGATTTCTTCCCTACATTGAAGAGAATATTCACCAAAGTTAGGTATCGTGAAGGGGTGATAGCTCAGTTCTTCTATGTAGGCGCACAGATCATGTGCTGGACTTTCATCATACAGTATGGCACTCGCATTTTTATGCTGGAAGGAATGGATGAGAAAAGTGCTGAGGTGCTTTCACAGAAATACAACATCATTGCAATGTCGATATTCTGCGTTAGCCGTTTTATTTGCACATATCTCTTGCGCTACATAAATGCCGGACGCCTTTTGGCTATCCTCGCATCTGCTGCCACTATTCTTACTCTTGGAGTAATTATGTTCCAAGACAGGATGGGACTTTATTGCCTTGTAGGTGTATCTGCTTGTATGTCGCTGATGTTCCCTACTATTTATGGTATAGCACTTGATGGTATGGGTGATGATGCAAAGTTTGGAGCAGCGGGCCTTATCATGGCTATTCTTGGTGGCTCCGTACTCCCTCCCCTCCAAGCAAAGATTATAGACTGTGGTATGATTGGAAGCTTCCCGGCAGTAAATCTATCTTTCATCCTTCCTCTCATCTGCTTCCTCGTCATCATAGCCTACGGCCTCCGTTGTAGCCGCCCTCGTTCCTGACAACCCGACAACCCGACAACCTGACAACTTGACAACCCGACAACTCAACAACCCTTGACAATCTCTCCGAGGCTTACATACCAAATGTAGGCCTCGCATTTTTTTGCCAGTCCGGTTTTCAGTAGTGCCCATGCGTATCTGTTCACTTGCCGAATATATGCTTTGTCATTACGATGATCGCCAAATTTATAATCTACGACGACTGCCGTTCCATCTTCACGTATCACTATCCTGTCTGGCCGACGCACTTTCCCATCCACAACAATTCCTCGCTCGTTGATAATGCGTAGACCGGGTGAAAACCATCCATAACTTTCAACGCTATTTACGGCTTCCTGCATGAACTCTTTCATCTGCTCCATTTCTCGCAGACCGATTTGTCCGGCACTCTTAGCTCTTAGCAATGCTCGTGGGATGTCGCCTGCTACATTGACACGCTCCATTATGCTGTGCATCAATTCTCCATAGCGTCGTGTCTCTTCGCTTTCTTGGTCGTCTGGTGTGTCTTCCTTCAAGTCGCTTGGCAATGTATCCGCATCCGGATTTGTGGGATCGCTATACATAAGAGCCGGAATGATCTTTCCGCATCTATAGTCAGTAACCGTAATACTTTCAGTGGTATCCTCTTTTTTCTTCCGGCCTGCTTCCACTTCTTCTTTTGTAAGTGGAGTGCCAAAACTCCATGAGCAACTCTCTGAGTCTACATTAATTTCTTCAGCAGAAGGAATATTATTGTAGACTTCTGGGTAAGTTTCATTGAGAATGTCGATTATTTCTTCAGCTTCCGCTCCGCATCTCCATAGATATGAGCCTATTCGGTCTGTATCGGATGTAGTTCCATCCTCTTTAATTTTACAAGGGGTGTAGATATAAAGTTCATCTATGGCACGTGTATAAGCTACGTATGCCATATTGACTTTGTCTGTCATATAATTGTCAAGGTATTCCTGATATTTTTCCTTATGGATGGTATCTTCAAGTTTTGCCTCACTCCATACTGGAATCCATGGAATCTGTGGAAGTCCTTCAGCTTCTGAAAGGTCGGGTTTTACCCAAATCCATTCACGTTGAAGTGCCGACATGGGTTTGATCGTCTGCTTTGAAAAAGGCACTATGACACATCTGAATTCAAGTCCCTTTGATTTATGGACGGTCATTATGTTGACGGCCTCAGCATCTTCGGGCGAAGATATGGATTTGAAACGTCCTTTTTTATTCCACCATTGTAGGAAAGAAGCAATGTCTGCCGTATGGCTTTCACAATATTCAATCACCATATCCTGTAGGGCTGCCAAAAAGGCAGTTTCAGATTGCCTGGAGTGGGGAGGGATAAAATTCTGGATTATGTTTTCTACCAACGCGGGAAGTACTGTTGTGCTCATTTCGGAGAGCATATCCCGGATAGAATCTGGATTGTATTCTCCAGCAAGAAATCTTGTGAGCAATTCTGATAGAGGCGTGTCTGGGTTACGCATTGCAAAGAAACTGAAGTCTGCTCTTAGCTTGCTCCATTCTCCGGCCCCCTTTTCTTTTCTCTCCTCTTTTGGATTCAGTTTTGCCTTTGTTCCATTATTGATCGCTTCCAAAATGGATATCACTGTCTGCACGGCGGGCGACTCTCCGGCTTGAAGGGAGTCAGCGCTGATGAAGTTGATCTTCCGCTCTGCATCATCCCGGTTATTATAGCGCATGATGCATTCAATAATTTGTGAGCCTTGCTGATGCGTATCGACGAGCACAGCAATTTCACTCATCAAATATCCACGGCTCAGCATATCTTCTATAAGTTCGGGTATTTCAGAGAAGTGAGCAGGGATATTATCCTCTCCCGATTCATTCTCAAATAGTTGAATCTTTACATATCCTTTCTCCTCTTTATGGGAAGCAGGTTGCACTGTATTGGAGTATAATCGCTCCATTCTGTCTCCAAGCTCTTTGGAGAAAAAACGGAAGAAAAGATTGTTGAATTTCACTATCCTAAGGCTGCTTCGCCAATTGGTGTTTTCTTTCGGAGTATTGCCACATTCTTGGCATGTCTCCGCAAAATCCGCAGGCACTTTGGTGGTTATAAGGCTTGGATCGGCATTACGGAAACGGTAGATACTTTGTTTTGCGTCGCCGATGATAAGATTATCGTTGCCCTTTCCCTCGCTCTCTTTAAGGAGAGGACGAAGATTATGCCATTGGAGGTTGCTGGTGTCTTGAAACTCATCTATCAGGAAATGTTCCAAGCGGCTGCCGAGCCTTTCGTAGACGAAAGGAGCGTCATCCTCTCCAATGATTCGTCTAAGTATGGAATTTGTCTCGCCGAGTTCCACTGTATTGCTGTCAGTAAGAAAGAGTCGGGAGTTGTTTCTGACACTTTGCAACAGACCTACGTATGGCATTGTGGCTCGATAGATTTTCCATCTCTTCATCTTGTCTGATTTAGCCTCATTGCGCCATTCGTCAAATCGCTCATACATTTCTATGGCAAGCGCTTCAATGTGGTCTTCGATTGAAGTTCCGAGATGTGGATTCTCTTTTTTCGGATGGAATACTCTTGTGGTGGCTCCTTTACGTGTGAACTCAGGGATTTTGAAAGAAGCTTCCTTTTCTACGTTAAGATCCCAATTCCAAGATCCTGACATCTTCTTAACCCTTGAGGCAAGATAACTTCCGGCGGTTTCCTCCATATTGAGTCCTGCCTCGCGGAAAGCATCTTTTACTCGGCGAGCTGCCGATTTCATCTCCTCGAAGGCCTCTCGTTGTGCTTTTTCATATAGTTGGCTAAGCTGATGGAATGTCCTGAAAAAATCAGGATTTTCCTCGAAGTAAGAATCTAAACTTTCCCGTATTTCCTTAAAATCTTCTTTCGCAAGGTTTCTGCTGGCATTCAGTATTTCACTATAGACACTCCCTTTGCTTTCTTTTTTTTGGAAAATATTCCATCCCTTGCCCAAGGCAGCCTTGTTTTCCATCATATTCTCTACCCAGGCGGACCCTTGTGTAGTCTGGTCGCTGCTGTCGATTTCGTCAAGGGTGGTGTCAAGGCCCATTTGGGTCACATAATTAGAATCCAATTCCAGTTGGTAGGTATCATCAAGATCAGCTTCGTAGGCGAATGTGCGGAGCACTGTCTGGAAAAATGAGTCGATTGTCGACACTTTGAAATCTCCATAATCCGTCAGTAGCACTTTTAGCGCATACTTGCAGATAGATGCAATTTCCTGAGGACTGCACTGAAATTCTTCTGTGAAATCCTTAAGATAATCTATCTTTGAGATTGGAGTCGTCGGAGTCCAAGAAGCCAATGCATTGAGTTTTTCAACTATGCGGAGCTTCATCTCGTTGGTAGCTTTATTGGTAAAGGTGATGGCAAGTATGTGCTGCAATGATTCGCGCAGAGCACGTACTGGACGAAGCCGTCGTTTGCCGGTTTCGTCAGCGTATGAAATATAATATTCGATAAATTTCTTTGCCAGCGTATACGTTTTCCCTGACCCGGCTGACGCTCTCTGAAGCTGTAGCACTTACTTTAATGATAAATTATGAATGACAAATGATTATTTTAACCTTCGATTGCTTCCTATGTCAATTTATGCAGTTTTAGGAGGTTCTGCGACTCTGAAAGAGATCTGTGTAGAAAGCGACTCCTTTCAAATGAAATTCTGCGCTAATCTGAATGTTCTGTGACAGCGAAGCCTGTTCTGAGCCTAAACTCTTTAAGTTCCAAGCTGACAACCCGGCAACCCTATCCCTTCACACGGAATCCCATCCCTTTCAAGAGAGTAATTACATCCGCTTTCCTGTCTCCCTGAATAAGGATTTCCCCACCTCGGGCGCTTCCTCCGGTGCCAAGCTTCTTGCGGAGAACGCGTCCGATTTCATCGACTTCTTCATCCGAGATTTCAAAACCTTCTATTATGGTAGCAGTCTTCCCACCGCGCCCCTTTTTCTCTATCAAGACGTGCAGTGCAGTCGTTTGTTGTGAATGAAGGTTGTCAGGTTGTCCAGTTTTCAAGTTTTCAGGTTGTCCAGTTTTCTGGTTTTCAGGAGAGGTAGGGGAGTCATCTCCCTCAGGCAGTCCACTTAAAGAAGCCAATGCATCTTTCCAATCCATAATATAATTATTTAATTCATGTTTAGCAAGTTCTTTATAATTGATCTGCAAATCCTTAGCGCAGACATTGCGCTGTTTCTCTGCGTTCTCCGGGCGATGCGAAGCAGCCCGAAATCATTGCGAGCTTGCTAAAACAGCGACGCAAAGCTTCCCAAATCATTGAACCTCTGCGCCTCTGCGGCCTCTGCGTGAGATTATAGGGCTTGCGGAAGTTGAATTAGAAATTATTCTAAATTCTAAATTGCTTCACGTATTTCTTTGACATTTGCACAACGTGCCACTAATTCACCGTTGGCATTATATACGAAGAAGGTAGGAAGTTGCCCAACATTGTATTGTACAAACACTTCATCTTGTCCTGCAGATGGGTCAAGCACTGTGGTCCATGGAAGATTTCCCGCTGATTCTCTCCATCCATATTGGTCGCGGTCAGGACTGACATTGTAGATGTCTATGCGTCCTGCCTTGTAGAGTTCAGCAAGCTGACGGTTGATTTCGGGAGTTGTGCCGTCGCGCATCAGTGTGAAAGCAACCACTACAGGCTTCCCCTTACCCAACATGTCTGAGAGTTTTTTCTCTTTGCCATTCTCGTCATTTAGAGCAATTTCAAGCATAGAGATTTCTTCTGCATTGATGACAGTGCGAATTCCGTTCTGGTCATTGTGGTGCCGTTGAGCTGCTTTCGCAAGGTTAAGGAGGAAAGGCGCATGTGCATCGTTTGGCCGGAATTGCTGATAGTTATTTGCTACCGCCACTATATAGCGATAGTCATCAGTAGTTGGGTCAAAAAGTGGACGGTTTCCGATTGTCTTTGTCAATATATAGTAGGTCATCACGTTGCCACGTCCATCGTGTATATACTGGTTGTAGATGTGTCTTTTGAAATTTTTTAGGGAGTCGGCATTGTCAATGTTTGGCACGAAAGCGATGAGGTCTTTCTCAAACTGCGCCATGCGGGCTGCCTGTTCCGACCCGGTCACAGTGAAGTCGTGGCCAAACTGACCCTTCGAGCTGGTCACTGTCAATGTCTCAGTTGAATCTACAGGGAGATAGATATACTGGTCGTCGAGACTCAGGCGGAAAATCTCCGGACCACTCTGCTGAGGCTGAGAAAATTTGAAATTACCCTTTTTGTCAGTGCGAGTTGAGTCCACGATGGTCCAATAGCCGGAATAGTCAGCTTTTTCAAGGAGCACTTTGTCGCCGTCACTGTCAGCGAGCTTTCCCTCAATCTTAAAACCCTTTTCGCCACATCCCCCGGCCAACGCGATGGCTGCAAATGAAGCGGCAGCCACAAAATATCTTGCTATCTTATTCATAGTTGTCTGTTGGTTTTAGAAAAATAGCTATATAGCTAATTTAGCTATTATAGCATTAATTGCTTTCAATTATTTTTGCAAAGTTAATCAAAACTCTGCTCTTTACCAATTATCTCCCCAACAATTTTCTTTCAGACACAAAAAAAGAAGACCGATTCATCAAATCAGTCTCCTTTTATTGATCGTTTATCGTAATGTCTCTAAATTAAGCTTCTTCAACATGGAAAGCCCGGAGTGCTTATTATTTTGTTAACCCTGGGCGTCAGCCCAAGGAAAAGTCAATCTCACGTCTTCGACCCCGGAGGGGTCGAATCTAAAAATAGCTTAATCTAGCGACATTATCGTTAATCGTTGTCAGAAAGGTCTTTAGCCTTCTGAGCTGCCAAATCAGAAGCCTTAGATGCGAATTCTGAGATTTTACCCAATGCCTGGGCTGCAAACCCGCTCAATTTATCCTTTGCTTGATCTACCTTTTCGCCGAGAGAATCCTTAGCGTCGGCAAGTTTATCCTGCAGATTCTCTTTCAATTGAGCCGCCTTGTCCTGAGCCTGAGCTGCTGCTGCCTGAGCAGCTTCCTTTGCGTCAGCAAGTTTATCAGTAGCTGCTGTCTTAGCGTCTTGGTAAGCATCTGCTGCCTGTGCCTTAGCATTATCAAGTTTTTCTTCAGCCATTTCTTTGGCTGCTGCTAATCCTGACTCAGCTGCGATCTTTGCTGATTCTGATGATACTTCCGCTGCTGTCTTTGATAATTCAGCGGCTGCCTGTGCCTGTGCGAGATTCAAATTGTCTTCCATAATATCCTAAGTTTTAATTAAGTTAAAAATATTTTAAGAGTTGAGTCTCATAAGTCTTATAAGATTTATAAGACTTATAAGCCCTATATGCTCCACACCCAATAAAACACTGCAAATGAACTCTTAGTTCATTAGAGTAGAAAATCAAATTCTCAATTCTCAATTCTCAATTCTCAATTAACCTCATCGCTTCTCGGGTCGCCTCATGCGTATTGAAAGCTGTAAGACGAAGGTATCCTTCTCCTTCAGCTCCAAAGCCGGATCCGGGAGTGCCTACGATCCCGTGTGTCTTAAGCAAGAAGTCGAAGAATTCCCAAGAAGTCATTCCATCCGGAGTCTTAAGCCATATATATGGAGAGTCTTCACCTCCTATCACATCATAACCCGCCTCCGAAAGCGACTTACGCATCATACGGGCATTCTCCATATAATACTCTATCGTCTCTTCGATCTGCTTTCTTCCTTCCTCACTATAAACTGCTTCAGCAGCTCGTTGGGAGATGTAAGAAGCACCGTTAAACTTGGTGCATTGACGTCTGTTCCAAAGCCGGTTGAGACTGACTTCTTTCCCATTAGAATCAATACCTTTTAATACGAATGGCACGACTGTATAGCCACATCGCACACCGGTAAAACCGGCTGTCTTTGAAAAACTACGAAATTCCACTGCGACTTCCTTTGCTCCTTCAATTTCATAGATGCTATGGGGCACATCCTCGTTATGGATATAAGCCTCATACGCTGAATCAAAAAGTATCAGACATCCATTCGTTTGTGCATATTCCACCCATTTCTGAAGTTCTGTTTTGGTCAACGCTGTTCCGGTTGGATTATTTGGTGAGCAGAGGTAGATTACATCTGGTCGTTCCTCTGGTAGCTGTGGCACATATCCGTTAGCTTTATTTACTGGCAGATATATGATGCCTTCATGATGTTCGCCTTCGCGTCTGCCGCCTCTTCCTCCCATTACATTAGTGTCTACATAGACAGGATAGACAGGGTCTGTGACTGCCACTCTGAGATCTTGAGCAAGGATGTCAAAGAAATTTCCAAGATCACTCTTGGCTCCATCTCCTATGAATATCTCATCCGGTTGAATGGCGATACCTCGTTGATTATAATCGAAATCTGCTATTTTATTGCGAAGAAAATCATATCCTTGTTCCGGTCCATAACCATGGAAAGTGGCAGTGTCAGCTTCGTCATCCACAGCCTTGTGCATGGCCTCTATTGCAGCTTTGCAAAGAGGGCGAGTGACATCCCCTATACCCATTCTGATTACCTTCACATCAGGATTCTCCTTCTGAAATACTTTTACCCGTCGTGCCACTTCCGAAAAAAGATAAGACTCCGGAAGCAACAAAAAATTCTCATTTACCTGTATCATACTTTTTTTGAATTTAGAATTTTGACTTGCTTTAGCTTGGGCGTTGCCAATTTAGAATAAGATTTTAGATTATGAATTAAGCAGCTCCAGCCCATCGTCAAATAAAGTAGTATGCGCACTCCGTGCGCGTCCCGCATCGGCAAAAAGTAACTTTAATTTATCATTGATAATTTATCATTTATCATTAGAAAAGCGTTCCCTCAAATACCGTCACCGCCGGTCCAGTCATCAGCACATGACCCCTCTCATCAAGCCTTATCTTTAAGTCTCCTCCGCGCAGATGCACTGTCACTTCATTGCCTGTGAGCCCTCGCTGGATAGCTGCCACAGCTGTTGCGCAGGCTCCGGTCCCGCAAGCCATAGTCTCGCCGCTGCCTCGTTCCCAAACTCTCATCTCCACTTCATTTTTTCCCACAACTCGGGCAAACTCAATATTCGATCTATCAGGAAACCGTTCGTGCTTTTCTGCAAGAGGTCCTTTCTCAAGCACCATCTCATCCGATGGAGATTCCTCTGCAAAACAGACGAAATGAGGGTTCCCCATAGATATGACGCTTCCTGTGAGTTGAGTGCCATCTGAAAGCGTGATTGTTTCCTCCAATGCCTCAGTTTCCGGCATCCCCATATCTACAGTGACCCAAGTCTCGTAATCACCGGGTTTTGCATTTTCATCAATATCAATAATCTTTATGCCTGAAAGGGAATCAATCTCAAGATGATGCTTTTCTGTTAGACCTTTATCAAAGACATATTTTGCAACACAACGTATACCATTGCCACACATCTTCCCCTCCGATCCGTCAGCATTAAAGATTCTCATCAAAAAATTGGCCTTATCCGACTTGCAGATCAAAATAATACCATCCCCACCAATCCCCTTATGCCTATCGCTAAGCTTGACTGCCAACTCCTTGACATTCTCAGGAACTCCCTCGCGGCAATCAATATAGACATAGTCATTCCCGCATCCATGCATCTTAGTGAATCTCATCTTTTTACCTGTATTATATAAAATTTCTTCAAAAATATTATTAATTCATCTTTCGCATACCCCTGCGCCCCCTGCGTATGTTTATCATAATTTGCGCCTTTGCGGCCTCTGCGTGAGATAAAAGAGCTTGCGAAAGTTGAGTTTTTATTCATTCCCTTTCCGACCTATACAGCTTGACATCATCAATATCACCAAAACACAGCACATGTTGATGATCTGTCCTGACATTTGAGGATGTCCATATAGTAGGAATCCATTGATCAGACCGTCAAGCCAGAATAAGATGACAGACCACGCCAGCATCATAAACCAGAATCTCGACCGCTTTATCAAAAGCATAGTCGTGCTAAACAATATGAAAAGACCGACTGCAATAAGTACAACGCCGACCCACGTCTCAGTAGCCGAAATTCCTGAACTGATACTAATGACTCCACCGGCAATCCTCGCAATCCCAACGATATACGCCAGCCCGATTCCACAAATTGCTTTAACATCCATTATTTTTAATATTTATCTATGTTTCCATTTGCAAAATTAGCAAAAATCCACCAAAGTGCCATCATCTCCCACATCTTTTTTTCCCCACACTGCATAGCTAAAGTAGTTAGCACGCTCCGCGTGCGTCCTTCACAGTCCACCAAAGTAGTAAGCACGCTCCGCGTGCGTCCTGGAAAGTCCAGCCACCAAGTCGTGCGATGACGCACTCGAAGAGAGTTTTGTGCCTAATCCCTCAATTCCAACCAAAGATAATCTTTTCAACTAAATTGAAGAAAAACCCAATTTATGGTTCTTTCCCACTTTTAGTGAAAATATTGTCGATAGCTTCGCCGCTGGGCGGATGGGTCGCGGATGCCATCTCAATCATTTAGTTTATTGGCGAGTATCTTTTTATAATGATGATACCGTCTGATAGTAAAATATCGTTAGTCATAAAATCGGAATTTGACTAGGCTTCGCATCCGCATCACATCAGCTTAGCGGCGAAGCCACGCTCAGC
>CAZWJO010000012.1:25842-45918 GCA_964634905.1 uncultured Sangeribacter sp. | reverse complement strand
AGTGAACAGTGAATAGTGAATAGTGAATAGTGAATAGTGAATAGTGAATATTGAATAGTGAGATAATTATGAACAATATTAAGACAATAATGGCCGGAGTGGCTTTGCTTCTCGGGTCGATGACAACAATGGCAAAGGAAAATCCGAATTTTGATTATAAAGTCGACCGCTTTGCGGATATCGAAGTGCTTCGATATGAAGTGCCTGGATTTAATGATCTTACACTGCAGCAGAAAGAGATGCTATATTATCTGTCGGAGGCTGCTCAGTGGGGACGCGACATCATCTGGGACCAGAATGGCAGCAACAACCTTAAACTTCGCCGTATTCTTGAGAAAATCTATCAGAAATATGACGGCGACAAGAATTCTAAAGATTGGAAAGCGTTTGAGAAATACATAAAGCAAGTGTGGTTTGGCAATGGCCCACACCACCATTACTCCAACGACAAATTCAAGCCTGAATTCTCTCAAGCTTTTTTCGAGGAACGCGTGCAAGGACTTTGCAAGCATTGTGTAGGAGCAAAGGATGACAAAGAGCGTGAAGAAATCGTAGCAGAAATCACGAAATATATCTTCGACCCGACTTATATGCCGAAGAAAGTCAGCCTTGACTCTACAGGCGACGTAATCGCCAATTCGAGTGTCAACCTATATGATGGAGTGACACAAGAGGAAGTGGAGGCATATTTTGCGGCTATCAAGAAACCAAATGACCCTACTCCTATCTCCTACGGACTCAATTCCAAACTTATAAAGGATAAAGATGGCAATGTAAAGGAAGAGCATTACTTTCTCAATGGCCTTTATGGAGAGGCAATCCGCAATATTATCTATTGGCTCGATAAGGCTAAGGGGGTAGCTGAAAATGATGCTCAGCGTGCTTATATCACCAAACTCATTGATTATTACATCACAGGCGATCTGAAGCTCTTTGATGAATATTCAATTCTTTGGGCAGAAGATAGTGATTCGGATATAGATTTTGTCAACGGATTCATTGAAAGCTACAACGACCCATTGGGAATGACCGGCAGTTGGGAAAGCTATGTCAACTTCCGCAACAGAGAAAGCACCAAGCGCACAAAGATAATTTCTGACAATGCCCAATGGTTTGAAGATAATGCTCCAATTGACCCACAATACCGCAAGCCACACGTAAAAGGAATCTCAGCTAAGGCTATAAATGCCGTAATGCTTGCAGGGGATGCATATCCGGCAACCGCCATAGGCATCAACCTGCCGAATGCCGACTGGATACGCGCCCAACATGGAAGCAAGTCTGTGACAATCGAAAATATCACTGAGGCATACGCAGAGGCAAGTAAAGGGAATGGGTTCAGGGAAGAGTTCGTAATCGACGCTCCCACTCGTGAACTTATGGACAAGTATCTTTATCAGACTGATATGCTCCATACAGACCTTCATGAATGTCTTGGGCATGCATCCGGACAGCTTGCCCCCGGCACTGACCCGGACGCACTAAAAGAAAATGGCTCAACTCTTGAAGAAGCACGAGCAGACCTCTTCGCTCTTTACTATCTTGCAGATCCAAAGCTTATAGAACTTGGCATCCTTGATGACCCGGAAGCTTATAAAGCAGAATATTATCAACAGATGATGAACGGGCTCATGACTCAGCTCAACCGTATAGAACTTGGCAATGATGTAGAGGAAGCCCACATGCGCGACCGCCAACTCATCGCAGCATGGGCTCTTGACCATGCCAAGAAATCAAAAGCAGTGGAACTCGTCAAGAAGAATGGTAAAACTTATTTGAAAATCAATGACTATAAGGAGTTACGCAACCTCTTCGGTCAGCTTTTGAAAGAGATTCAGCGCATTAAATCTACCGGAGATTATAAAGCTGGCAACGACCTTATCCAAAAGTATGCTGTGAAAATTGATCCGAAACTTCATAAGGAAATTCTCCAAAGATACTCTACACTTGACATCCCACCATATCGTGGTTTCGTCAATCCGGTATATGTGCCAGAGTATGACAAAGACGGCAATATCACCGATGTTAAGATAACATATAATGAGAGTTATCCTGAACAGATGCTTCGTCTGAGCCGCAACTATAATGCCCTTCATTAATAATTCATAATGCATAATTCATAATGCATAATTCATAATGCATAATTAGCTACGCATTAGTTGACAATTGTCAAGAACATAGAATTATGCATTATGAATTTAACAATTAAGTTTATGGAGAAGACTGAAGTTGACAATTTGATGAGTTGGATTCGCAAGGAGTTTTTTGCATTGCGTAATGGGATGATATCCGACACTCTGAGAAAAGGGGGATTGGAGCAGAAGTATATCTTCGGGCTCCAGTTGCCCCAAATCAAAGATATATCAGTCAGATTCAAGCCACACAGCAAGGAAGACGCATCTTCATTAGCACGTGCGCTCTGGAATGATAAGGAATGTCGCGAAGCCCGGCTCCTCGCTTGCCATCTTATGCCAGCAGATTTAATGACCAAGGAAGAAGCAACAGAATGGGCTGAAGGAGTGGACACAAGAGAGGAAGCTGACATTCTTGCATTCCGATTGATAAGACATCTTCATTTTGCAAGCGAATTAGCTCATAATTTGGCAGAATCCAAAGATCCACTCAAGAAATATACAGCTATTGCTATACAACGATTTCTTTAAGTAAACAATCTAATTATAAGCATAAAATCATGAATGCATTTTCAATTAGATTTTTGCGACAAACAATTATGAATTATGAATTTTGCATTATGCATTAATCATAAACACCAATCATTATATATCATGAGACTTAACATTAAACGAGCTCTTCTTGGCGCTGCCGGAGTCACTCTGACGCTCTCCATGGCGTTGGCTTGGACTCAAGACATTAACGCTGCCGGAGCAAAAACAACTCCCACCACTAAAGAAGCTGGGAAATTTGAGGCAGGAAACGGAACTTTTCTTCTGAATGGAGAACCCTTCGTAGTAAAGGCTGCCGAATTGCACTATCCCCGTATTCCGCGTCCTTATTGGGACCAACGTATCAAACTCTGCAAGGCACTGGGCATGAACACCATCTGCCTCTACACTTTCTGGAACTCACATGAGCCAAAGGAAGATGAATTTGATTTCACCGGTCAGAACGACCTCCGGGAATTCATCAAGCTTTGTGAGGAAAATGACATGAAAGTCATACTTCGTCCCGGTCCATACGTATGTGCTGAATGGGAAATGGGTGGACTTCCTTGGTGGCTTCTAAAGAAAAAAGATATCAAACTCCGTGAAAATGACCCATATTTCTTGGAGCGTGTAGACAAATTCCAAAAAGCCGTGGCAGACCAAGTAGGTGACCTTACTATAGCTGACGGGGGTCCGATCATCATGGTTCAGGTGGAAAATGAGTATGGTTCATACGGTACAGACAAACCATACGTGTCAAATATCCGCGATATGCTCCGTAAGAATTTCGGCGAGAATGTGACTTTGTTCCAGTGTGACTGGTCGTCAAACTTCACCAACAATGGTCTTGATGACCTTATTTGGACGATGAACTTCGGCACAGGCGCCAATATCGATGAGCAGTTTAAACATTTGAAGGAGCTTCGTCCGGAAAGCCCATTAATGTGCTCAGAGTTCTGGAGCGGATGGTTTGACAAATGGGGTGCAAACCATGAGACACGTCCATCAGAAGATATGATCGCCGGTATCGACGAGATGCTCTCAAAAGGAATCTCATTCAGTCTCTACATGACTCACGGCGGCACAAACTGGGGACACTGGGCAGGTGCCAACTCTCCCGGTTTCGCACCTGACGTGACTTCATACGATTATGACGCACCTATAAGCGAAAGCGGACAGATCACTCCTAAATATATCGATCTTCGCAATACTCTTGCCAAATATTATGACGGCAAGAAGCTTCCCGCTATTCCTGCTACTATCAAACCAATTGAAGTGAAGGAATTCCAGTTTGAGAGCGTAGCCCCTCTATTTGCCAACCTTCCGGAAGGGAAGAAGACAAAGGATATCAAAACTATGGAAGAATTCGATCAGGGCTTCGGAAGTATCCTTTATCGCACTACCCTTCCTGAACTCAAGGATGGAGGACTTCTTACAGTCAACGAACCTCATGATTATGTCCAGGTATTTGTCAATGACAAGTATATCGGCACTCTCGACCGCCGTATGGGTGAGAAGAGCCTTCAGCTACCCTCTTGCCCCAAAGGTGCCAAACTCGACATCCTCGTAGAAGCTATGGGCCGCATCAATTTCGGCCGAGCCATCAAGGATTTCAAGGGAATCACAGACAATGTCACTGTCACCGAAGACCGCAATGGATATCCATTCACTTGCGATTTGAAAAATTGGGAGGTTTTCAATCTTGAAGATACTGAAGAGTTTTATGAATCAATGGAATTCCTTCCAATCGGATCTTTCACTCCCGGAGAAGATGGTAGGCTTCCAAGAGGAGTGTATAAGGGGACATTCAACGTAAGCAAACCATCAGACACATTCTTGGACTTTGAGACGTGGGGAAAGGGCCTCGTTTACGTCAACGGACATCCACTTGGACGAATTTGGGAGATCGGTCCGCAACAGACTCTATATATGCCCGGTTGCTGGCTTAAGAAAGGAGAGAATGAGATAATGGTATTCGACATTCTCGGTCCAAAAGAAGCTAAATCTGCTGGCTTGAAGGAGCCAAAACTTGACAATCTACAGATTAAGAAACCTACTACGCACCGCGAAGAGGGAGAAAATCTTGACCTGGCCGGTGAGAAACCTGTATTGACCGGAACATTTGCACCAGGCAATGGTTGGCAAGAATTCAAGTTTGATGCGCCTGTAGAGGGTCGTTGGCTCTGCTTTGAGGCTGACAACTCTATCAATGGCAACGAAGTGGCATCTATCGCAGAATTCTATGTACTCGATCAAGACGGCAACCGCCTATCACGCGAGCCCTGGACAGTCTACTATGCTGACAGCGAAGACACTCAGCGCAACAATAGGGCTGCCGACAAGGTATTCGACCTTCAAGAATCAACCTACTGGAGCACTAAGAAGGGAGATCCATTCCCCCACTTTATGGTGATCGATCTTGGAAGTGAGAAGAAAGTTTCCGGCATTCAGTATTTGCCCCGCATGGAGAGCGATGTGCCCGGAGCTATCAAAGACTTCAAGGTTTATGTCAGCGAGAAGCCATTTAAGAAATAATGCATAATTCATAATGCACAATGAATAATTAAAATGCATAATCAAGGTATTCTTGATTATGCATTTACTATAAATTGATTAAAAAAATAATTAATCATATTGTTATCATAATATATTTTTCATTTCAATGAATTGTAGCTATCATTAATTATGAATTATGACTTGCTTTAGCCTGAGCGTAACTAATTATGCATTATGAATTATGCATTATGAATTAGTTTAGTAGGAGATGAGAGAGAAGCGGTTGCCGGGGAGGCGTTCGATTATGCCGTCGAATTCCATTTCTCCGAGAGAGGCCATAAGATCATGGATTGGGATGCCTGTTCGTTCGCGCAAGGCATCTATAGGCATCGGCTCCTGGCTGAAGCGGAGTGCATCGTAGATAAGCTTCTCTCTCCCTTCAAGTTCGGGGAAGATATCACGCTGCTTGGGAGAAGCGTTCATAATCGACTTCGGTTGCCAGCCTAACATCGCCATAATTTCAGTAGCCGAACCCGCCATCAAAGCCTTTTGGCTTCTTATAAGTCTATTGCATCCGGCACTCATTTCATCACCAATCCGACCAGGAAGCGCAAGGAGCTCCCTGCCGTAGGATGACGCAACTGCAGCTGTTGACATTGCACCTCCCTTATCGGCTGATTCAGCCACGAGGACAGCATCGGTCATTGTAGCCACTATTCTATTACGCTCAAGAAATCGACTTCTATATGGAGTGACTCCGGAAGGATATTCTGAAAGTATAGCACCTCCCGATGCAACTATTCGGCGTGCGAGATCCCGGTTTACGGCTGGATAGATTGTATTAAGACCGTGGGCAACAACTGCTATAGTTGGAAGCGACGACTTCAGGGCTGCTTCGTGTGCGGCTGAGTCAATTCCGAGTGCGAGTCCGCTGACAATCACCATTTCAGGAAAATATGAAGCCAAATCTTCCACAAGTTTTCCGACATATCGAGTGCCGTAGGATGTAGAATGGCGCGTACCGACAATACTCATCATATCCTCGGCATCCAGGTTAGCTTCTCCAAGGCGATAGAGAGTCATCGGCGCCCTGTCAATGTCGGTCAATCTTGAAGGATAGTCATCATCAGTCATGGAAAAAGACTTAATGCCATGTCGCTCCATGAATATAGATTCCCTTTTTGCTTTAGACAGGGCCTCATCGCGCACCATTTTATCTAAAAAAGGAGCGAACTTAATATTCAGTCTGACGGCAAGTTCCTGTTGAGGAGCAGCGAAAAATTCTTCGACAGTAACTCCGGTTTTCTCCATCTGGCGCACAAGAGAGGCATCCGTGCCGGGCACGAACGACAAAGCCATACCGAGAAATCTATGAGTGTCCACCGTCAGTTGATATATTTGGCAAAAATTTTAGCTAATTCATCTCCACGTGAGAGCTTTCCATTTTTCAGCACCACCACATTGACGAGGCCTTGGCATACAATATCGCCTCCGGGTCGCATAATATCCTGATGGAAGATGAATCGCGGACCTTTTCGTTCCAGACGGAGACAAGAAAGGAATGTATCATTTCCACGCAGCGAAGAAATATATTCAATCTCGACTTTACGCACGACAACATCAATCCCCTGATTGTGCATATCCACAAAAGAGAGACCGGCATCGCTGCAGAATTTATGGCGTGTATGCTCCATATAATGAAGATAGTTGGCATTGTTGACTATCTGCTCACAATCCAGCTCATAGTCGCGCACCTCCATCTCCATGATGAAGCAATATTTTCGGTTTGTATTTTTTAATATTCTCATTTTTAATATCTTGGTACGTATAGAATATTTAAAGGAGAGTTTTTGAAGAAAATCACTTCATATTCATTAGTAGTCCTTCTTTTTACTATGTTAGAATCTGAAAATGTGAGAAGGCCTGCTTCAATCCAATTATTATCGTCTTCACTTGATTCTTCTTGATTAGCCTGCCGGTAGATACGGAGGGAATACCCGTCATTATGGCGCTCCACAGTGTGATGAAGAATATTAGCTACCATTTTTGATGCAAGCATATAGTTAGCAAAAGCGAAGAATACCACAGCGGGTAAGGCCATAAGGCAAATAATGAGCCCAAGAATAAGATACCTTACATCGATAAGGCATCCTAAAACGACGAAGACAAAACCTAATATTAAAACAATCCAAATGAACAAGCCAGTGGAAGGAGTGGTCAAAAGAGTCCAAAAGATAATGCTACGTCTGACGGTAAAAGGTTGGGAGATATCCATGATATTCTGTTTTGATTCACTGTTCGGAGCGTTTCTTTTCCCTGAATTTTTTGTAGATTTGAAGGTTTTGTTTTGGTATTATTTGAAGATATCCGGTTCCTTCCGGATTTCTGAGGCGCGAAAGATGAATATACTTGTCGCCATTGCCATAATGTTTGGGAAAGACCTCATCGCGTCGTTTCTTCGAAATGTCCGAAGCTTTGGCATGCCCATTTGCTTGGATTCCCCTAAGATCCGGATGAATACCTTCTGCTCCTTCAGTGACCGGATAAATGTCGGCACACGGAGGATAACCAAGACCTGTCCACATCACATAATCTTTACCTGCGTGATTTTTTACACCCTCTTCAGAAGGAAGACAACCTTCAATGACAATGGTGGCACAGGATTTATAACGGGGGATAAAATCTTGGTCGATGATCCAACCATCATCAAGCCCATCTGCCATATCCTTGTCAAACATACTATGGTAGAAAGTTCTGGAAAGAGTTTCCGTTAGAAATTCAGGGGTTATCGCAATTTTCTCTGCAGCGGGAAGTAGGTGATGTAGAGCATTTGCCTCTCTGACAAATCCATATCCTTCGTTCGGACGGCCACAATGGCTATAGTTTGTGCGCACAAGTATATGTTCCGGGGCTTCGGCGAGATCTATTCTTATGTAGGAATGATTGTTTGTCTCAAAATAGGCTCCATTTCCGGAAGCATCTATGACTCCAAAATTAGCTTCCACACCCATTGGGCGAGGAAGAGTGTCGAGGAGATTGGCGAAATCATCTACAGTCACACACGTGCGCAAAGCCTTGCTCATCACAAACCCTTCTTTATCCATATCCTTTTCAGGAACTTTATCGTCCTTAAGATTGTAGGAAGCGGTGTTCATTATGGCGAAGCCTTCGCTGTTGAAGCCCGTCCAACATTCCTTAAGCTTTTTGTCGGAGGCGTTGAAAAGCCCTGTGTAGCCGTACCCATCCGGTCCCGGAGCTATGTATTCAACTTTGTTGTCGATGTTAGAAGTGTCACGGTGTTTCCAGAGCATTGGGCGTCCGTATGGACTGAGTTCTGCCCCAATAATTGCACTGGTGCAGGCGATTGAAGGCAAGAAATAACCTGCCATCAAACAAATCAATATGCAAATACGTTGTTTCATTGACGCAAAGATAATAAATAATTTCAACTCTCGCAAACTAAAATTAAGGTATAAGTTTATAGGTTTAGCTTGTTTGATTGTGCTTATCACCTCTTTACAAGAGTAAATAATTAAAAGTTAAACATATATTCGTATAAATTCATACCATAACCCATAAACACATATACATATAAACACATAAACAAAAAGACAATGGAAATGATACCTAAAGACCCGGCTATGTTGATGAGTTTTGTCAACATGAAGCTCCGCGATGAATTTCGCTCACTCGAAGACTTATGCGCTTTCTACGGTAAAGATGCGACCAAACTGAAAGCCGAACTTGAGGCCGCCGGCTTTGAATGGCTTCCCGGTGAACGCCAGTTTCGTTAAAAAAGCACTTTTTAATGTTAAAAAGTAAGTGCAAAGCCAACCATTTGGCGTATGAATATGTTAGATTTATACAAAAAGAAAAAGCAATATGGCGAAGCATTCCGGTTTCGTGAGAAAGTGAGAATGCGGTTTTAAGTTTAGTTAGATATAGTTTATAGTGGAATCGTGAGGGAGAGTCGCTGAGTTAGCGGCTCTCCTTTTGTATCAATTCATAATGCATAATGCATATTGCATAATTAGCATCCTCAGATCAATTATGAATTATGCATTATTCATTATAAATTATGCATTATGAATTATGCATTATGAATTATGCATTAAAAAAAGTGATTCCCAATCATTTGATGATCAGGAATCCGATTACTATCATTATGATGGAGATGATATATAAGATGATAGGGAGGGCTTTGGGGAAATGTTGCTGTTGCGGATCGGGGAAATTCTCCTTTGTCAATTTTATTCCGGATTTCCTGACGAAGCCTCGTGCCATTGGTGGAAGCTGATTGAGAAGACGTTCCTGCTCTTCCTCATCGTTGGCCTTCACTTTATCGGGCGTAGGTCCGAAATAGTTTTGCGACGGTAGTGTTCCCGAGAGACGCTGTCGGAAATAACGGCAGATATCAGGGACATCAGAAGCAAGGGTCCAATCCGCCATTCCCTTACACCAGACGTATGTATCAGGTCGCACACCTTCCTTCACCATATCATCGAGCTCCATTGGGCCATATTGCCGCCCATCTATCATTGCGAAATACTTCATATTATCATAGATTCGGCATAAAAGAGGCTACGGAAAATACTCCCAACAAAGAAAGCACATTGACAATCAGTCCGATACCTGAAAGCACAAAAGATACTATGCAAAGCGTCTTGCATGTCGACAACGCACTCTGAGCTGTAAAGTTGTCGCCATATCTCATCGCATTCTCTGCTTTGGATGCACTTGTAATGGCGAAAATTCCTACAATGCCGCCAATACAAGAGAATAGGAAACCTACCACCGTAGCAACAATTGCAAGTGTCTTCCAATTGACCGGAGGATTTCCATACGCTCCATTCTGATTATTCGGTCCGTAAGCTCCATATTGTTGTCCGTAAGGATTTGCTGTCGGTTCAGAAGGCCGTGCGTAAGAACCGAATGCAGATTCATTCTCGTCGATTCGTGTACGGTTTGCCAAAAGAGACGCAAGTTCAGGCACAGAGTCTGCCCTTGCCCAGTCTGCCATACCCGCTGTCCAAACGAGAGTGGATGGTTCAATTCCCTTTTCAGCAAGTTGAGCTATGGAAAGGGGACCTACACGGTTGTCCCCCTCCACTATATAATATTCTTTTTCCATTATCACATATTTTTGCCGTGGCAATTCTTATACTTCTTACCGCTTCCGCAAGGACAAGGCTCATTACGCCCAACCTTTGGCATTGCTTTCACCGGCTGCCGCGGCTCTTGCGGACGATTGACGTTCTGGGCAGCCTGGCGTTGTGCATTTTCGCCCTCGTATGTCTCGTGGGTAGTAGAGTAGTTAGCGTAAGGATTAGATCCTGCAGGAGCCCCGTATTCTTGACGTATCTCTTGTGTGCGAGTATATGTGGCAGCCTGCACATTGCGACGTGTCTGAGCAGCCCTTGCCTGTGCTTCAGCCTGAGCCTGTGCTTCTGCTCTTGCCTGCGCTTGAGCTTGCTGAGCAGCTATCTGAGCCTCGCGCTGAGCCTTAGCTTCCTCATAATCAGGCGCGGCAAGTTTTCCACGCATGAGGGTTGCGACCGCCTTCGAATTCATCTCCTCGAGCATATTCTTCCACAGCCCGTAGGCCTCAAGTTTATAAATCACGAGAGGATCCTTCTGCTCGTAGCTTGCATTCTGCACCGACTTGCGAAGCTCGTCAAGCTCACGTAGCTGTTCCTGCCATGCACTGTCTATGGCCTGAAGAAGCACAGCCTTCTCCCATCCTTTTACGATCGGACGACATTCATTGTCGTAAGCCTCCTTAAGGTCGCATCGGATATTGAAGAAACGCCGGCCATCCGTAACAGGGACTCCTACAACGCCTGAAGCACCTCTCTCCTCAACAAATTCCTTGATATAGGGCATTGCAGCTGCAGCTATCTTGTCGCGGTTGCGATAATAAGTTGCAAGAGCCTCATCTGCAAGCTTGTTGATGATTTCATCCTTATCGGCCTTGCGATAATTTTCTTCATTAAACGGAGAGTCAATGGCAAGGGTCTTACGCACTTCCTGAGTGAAATCGTTGTAGTCATAATTCATGTCAGCGATGCTCTGGGCAGTATCGTAGATCATATTAGCGATGTCGGTGCCGATACGTTCTCCCTTTAGCGCATTTTGGCGCTTGCCATAGATAGCGGTACGCTGAGCATTCATTACGTCGTCGTATTCCACAAGACGCTTACGGATACCGAAGTTGTTCTCTTCTACCCTCTTCTGAGCCTTTTCAATTGCATTGGTGAGCATCTTCGACTCAAGCATCTCCCCTTCTTCGAATCCCATCTTGTCGAGCATCTTGAATGTGCGTTCTCCTGCGAAAAGACGCATAAGATTGTCTTCAAATGAAACGAAGAAGACAGAGCTTCCAGGGTCACCCTGACGTCCGGAACGACCACGCAACTGGCGGTCGACACGACGTGACTCATGACGTTCTGTGCCGATGATGGCAAGCCCCCCTGCCTCCTTCACTTCAGCAGGAAGCTTGATGTCGGTACCACGACCTGCCATGTTGGTGGCAATTGTCACAGTTCCTTTCTTACCGGCTTGTGCCACAATGTCCGCCTCCTTCTGATGCAGTTTCGCATTCAATACCTGATGAGGAATCTTGCGAAGCTGGAGCATACGGCTGAGAAGCTCTGAAATCTCAACGGAAGTTGTGCCGACGAGTACCGGTCGCCCCTGTGCCACCATGTCTTCTACTTCCTTGATGACTGCATTATATTTATCTTTCTTAGTGCGGTAGACACGGTCTTTTTGGTCGTTACGAATTACCGGACGGTTGGTAGGAATTTCCACAACCTCCATCTTGTAGATATCATAGAACTCACCTGCCTCTGTCATAGCAGTACCGGTCATACCGGCAAGCTTGCGATACATTCGGAAGTAGTTCTGCAATGTGATGGTAGCGTATGTCTGAGTGGCAGCCTCAACCTTCACGCCCTCCTTAGCCTCGATAGCCTGATGAAGACCATCGGAATAGCGGCGTCCTTCCATGATACGGCCTGTCTGCTCGTCGACAATCTTGATCTTATTGTCGTCGATCACATATTCGATATCCTTGTCGAATAGCGTGTAAGCCTTGAGAAGCTGATTGACAGTATGGACACGCTCTGACTTGACGCTGTATTCCTGAAGAAGATCGTCCTTCTTCTGATGCTTTTCCTCTTCCGTACCTTCCATGTTGTCCACTTCTGCGAGCTGCGAAGTGATATCGGGAAGCACGAAGAAATGAGGGTCCTGGGTAGTATCAGTCAGCACCTGTATACCCTTGTCGGTAAGTTCGATGCTGTGGTTTTTCTCATCTACTACGAAATAAAGAGGCTCGACAGCGATAGGCATCTCCCGGTTGTTGTCTTGCATATATTTCTCTTCAGTCTTCAGAAGGATAGGTTTGATACCTTCTTCGCTGAGATATCGGATAAGAGGACCATGTTTTGGAAGACTCTTGTAGACGCGGAAAAGAGCAAGACCTCCGTCTTCAAGAAGTTCCTGGGCTGTTAAAGGTTTCTTGCCGTCCCCTTTGTCATATTTCTTTATTCTTTCAGGATCGCCGCTCATCGCTGCGGAAATCTTATCCTTTGCTTCGAGAAGGAGAGCCTGGGCTTGCTTGCGCTGAGCGTTGACTACTTTCTCTACGTTAGGTTTGAACTCGTTGAACATCTGGTCGTCACCCTTCGGAATAGGACCGGAGATAATCAGAGGAGTACGTGCATCGTCGATGAGGACGGAGTCAGTTTCGTCTACGATGGCATAATAATGGTCGTCACGCTGCACAAGGTCGGTGAGCTGAGTCGCCATATTGTCGCGGAGATAGTCGAAACCGAACTCATTGTTAGTTCCGAAAGTGATATCACTGCGATAAGCCGCACGCCGCTGCGGGGAGTTAGGCTCTGTCTTATCGATGCATGCAACTGACAGTCCATGGAATTCATAAAGCGGGCCCATCCACTCGGAGTCACGTTTTGCAAGGTAATCGTTGACTGTTACCACATGCACCCCTTCCCCTGTAAGTGCATTGAGGAATACAGGAAGAGTAGCCACAAGGGTCTTACCCTCACCTGTAGCCATCTCGGCGATATTGTTTGAGGTCTTGTCGCCCTGAAGGATGCCATGAAGCACCATGCCACCGATGAGCTGCACATCATAATGCACCATATCCCACTTCATCTCGTTGCCTCCTGCGATCCAAGAGGTCCTGTAGATAGCCTTATCGCCATCTATAGTGATAAAGTCCTTGCCCTGGGCTGCGAGATTGCGGTCGAAGTCATCGGCAGTCACTTCAACGGTATCGTTGGTAGCAAACCTTCGGGCAGTCTCTTTAATGACTGCGAATACTTCCGGAAGGGCTGCATCAAGCTTATGGGCATACATTTTGTACATATCCTCCTTCAGGCCGTCGATTTCCTTCCAATAAGGTTCGCGCTTATCAAACTCCATGGTTTCGATTTTAGCGCGGATATCCGCCATCTTGTCTTTGTAAGTCTGTGCTTCGCCGCGTATATCGTCGCGTATCACGTTGATTCTATCGCGTAGTTCATCATTGGAGATGTCGCGGATTTGCTCAGAAATCGGGTTGATTTCTTTATTAAGACGATTCCAGAGAGGACGCACTGCGCGTTCGCTCTGGTCGCCGAAAATTGATTTTAGTATGCTGCTGAATCCCATTTTTAATGAGAGTTAAGTTTATATTCTATTTAAAAGTGCAAAGATAGTGAAAATAATTGAGAATTGAGAATTGAGAATTGAGATTTTTAGAATTTTTTGTTTCTAATTCTAATAAATCATACGTTTTTGTGCCATGCACAAGCCCGGAGGGCTGATAATCTTGTTAACCCTGAGCGTCAGCTCAGGGCATGGCTATCACTCTTTCTTCGACCCCGGAGGGGTCGTACTAATTCAAAATTCTTATTCGCTGTTAGAAGACCAAGGGACGGTCTGCCGCGCCATTGGGACTTCGGATGCGCATCACCGAGCTGATGGTGGGCGCTATTGCTGTGGCGTTGACTTGCCCGGTCTCTATTTTGGTTGGGACTCCCGGGCCCATTAAGAAAGCAGGGGTCGTAGGATTCCCTTCCCGCACTTGCCAGGTTATGACCGGGAGACGAACATCGTCGTTGACGGTCCATCCGGGAGCAAATTCAAGACGCAAGTCTCCGGCTGTCTTTGGATCAAGCCCACGTCCTATCCTGCGGAGTTCCGGTGTAGTCTCCCCTACTATATCGGTAAGTGACTTCACGTCGGCCACCCCACTCATCATGACGACAAAATCACGTGCCTCTCGCCTGATATCGGCAATGTTGAGACCATGGCGTTCGATTGTTGCATGATCGAGATAGATCATATTCTTGAAGCTGCCGTCGATATATTGGTCGTTGCCATATTTAGCACTCAAGTATGAATTTAGAAGCGACTCGGCTCTCTTCATTGAGAACGTACCTGCAGGGATTCTATATCTTATCTCGTCTTCCGCTCCATCGTCGAAATATCCTGTGGATACAAGGAAAACCAATGTGTTGTCGAGCCCTACATTGTCGTTTATCGCCCTGAAAAGACGCTCCAGCTGCCCATCAAGACGCAGATAACTGTCTTGCATCTCAAGACGCATGTCGCTGTCGCCCCCATGCTTGTAAGGGGCAACGGTGTAACCGATGTTCAACATATCGATTACGTCAGGGTGTTGCCCAAGCTGAAGGCTCTTGATATAGTCAATAGCTACATCGGTCACTTCTATATTGACAAGTGCCGACTCCTTATATTTCACATATCTGTCACTGCTTTTCTTTGGGAAAGTATGGCGGAAAGGGAAATATTTCTTTTGAGCGGGCACTCCATGATAGGTGTCAAGAGACTTGCTCGGAGTCCAGACCATGGTATCAAGACGATCTGAAAGAGGAGTTCGATAGTTTCGTTGGGAGACTGTGTTCGGAACTTCCTTATAGTATGTCGTAGTAGCCCATTTCCCATTTTCATCGGAGATCCAGAATGCACTGCTTCCCCCATGCCCTGCCATTATTATCGCCTGCATTGCGTCTGGGGAAACACTATATATGGCCCCTAACCCGGCTCCATCCACCGCTATCTCATCACTGATTGTAGAGAGTCTGAGAGCTGTAGGACTGTAAGTTTCGTTAGTAAAATTACCCAATGTCGCTGGATCATGAAGCACCGGGAGAGGGTATTTTGAGGCATGGTCGTATACCTTTTTAGCTGGTATTCCTGATGCGGAGGCATGATTGCCTGTGTATATAATGGCTGTGGAATTGACAATGTCAAGATCTGAGACATTGTAATCCACATTTTTAAGATACATTCCCTTACTTTTCAGAAGGTTGAATCCTTCCTTGCCGAAGCGTGTGCTAAGGAAATCTATATAGTCGGTGCGAAGTTGGTCTACCATAATCCCGACTACAAGCTTGGGTCGGGTAGGGTCGGCCATCACCACCGTCGAAATACCGACGAGTCCACATAAGACGGATGTCAGCAGTCTATTCATTTTAGTTTATGGGTTGATGAGTTTATGGGTTTAAAAGGTTTTGTTTGAGAAGAGAGGATGATTGGAATGCATAAAAAGAGGGAACACGAGAGCATTGGCCAGACGGCTGGATTGACTACCTGACTTGCTACATGAGTGATCAAGAGAATCGACAGGATTAATGACACTGCTATATTAAAAATTGCCATCTCTTTGACGACATTTCTCCACGACCTAAACCATATTCCTATTCCAATTAACAATTGAAATGGGTTGAGCCATAGTATCAGCACGTTAGGGGAAGTGGCCTCATGATCCGAGAAGAAGACAAGGAATGTCACCACGCATCCGGCTATCCCTGCCACTAAGAAATAGAGGGAAATCCACCATTTCCAAAGCTTCTTTTTAAACATATAAGCAAACATTGTGCCAAGACTTATGATAAGCATGACAACTCCCACTGCCATTGGAGTCAAATACCAAGGAGTAGGGGGAAGAGTCGCATCATAATACCCGGGGAAAATGACGTTTGTCTGGCTTACGAGCGACTCCGTCCCTATCTTTCCTTGAGCTATCTTCGTCTCAAGCACCGGGGGTGCGAACGTGTCTTCATCCTTTGCAAGTGGATAGTCGAGTCCACTCCCCAACACGAGGTCGATTCCGAACTGATACCAAGGATAGTTTCTGTGGAAATAGCGCATCTCCGAGCGGAAAGTTGGGAAATAGAGAGTATCCGGTAGCGCAATCTCTCTGTCGGTGGCCTGTGTGATCCTTTTCCAAGGCCGTGTGGCGCAGTTATCGCGCACATAATTGTATCTGTACACTCTATTCTCAGGCAACGACTCTGTCTGAAGCATCTTTCGGAGATTGCGTGCCTCTTCCTGGGTCAGAGACAGAACTTGCTCAGTAACCCGTGAGCCTCGCCTGACGTAGGCAGGCATAAATCTATCAAATTGATAGCCATAGACCATATAGTCAGTCTCTCCCTTACAGAAACGGTAGATGAAATTAGGGGATGTGAAGTCGAATATTCCATAATTCCACACAGAATCCATCTTTTCGCTTCGGATTCTGATAGCCGAATGCCCGCAAAGCTCATAGACATCAGGTCCGGGATCACATGTCAGTATACTGACAGTAAGGTCTTCCTCGCCATCGACGGGGAAGACTGAATCGGTCCTCTCCTGAGCCATCACGCTGCAGGAGAGGGAAATAATCGTTAATATAATCCGTATGAAGCGGTTCATTATTTAGAATTCGCAGTTGTTCGGATAGCGTGGGAACGGGATAACGTCGCGGATGTTCTGCATGCCGGTCACAAAGAGGATGAGACGCTCGAAACCAAGACCGAAACCGGAGTGAGGCACAGTGCCATATTTGCGAGTATCAAGATACCAGTCCATGCCTTCAAGTCCTTGTTCGGCCATACGCTGCTTGAGCTTATCGTAATTTTCTTCACGTTGGCTTCCGCCAATGATCTCACCTATCTTCGGGAAGAGAACGTCCATTGCGCGTACTGTCTTTCCGTCGTCGTTGAGTTTCATATAGAAAGCCTTGATTTCCTTTGGATAGTCTGTAAGGATTACCGGCTTCTTGAAATGCTGCTCTACGAGATAGCGTTCATGCTCTGAAGCGAGGTCTACGCCCCAATATACCGGGAATTCAAACTTCTTGCCACTCTCCTCAAGAATCTTGATGCCTTCAGTGTAAGGAAGACGAACGAAGTCGTTGTTGATGACGAAATTAAGACGGTCGATAAGGTCCTTATCGAAGTGTTCGTTGAGGAATTCGATATCGTCACGGCAATGTTCGAGAGCGTACGAGATACAATATTTGACAAACTCCTCAGCGAGGTCCATGTTGTCTTCTATCTCATAGAATGCCATTTCCGGTTCGATCATCCAAAACTCAGAGAGATGGCGCGGTGTATTGGAATTTTCAGCACGGAAAGTAGGGCCGAA
Organism: uncultured Sangeribacter sp.; assembly: GCA_964634905.1. Classification (GTDB taxonomy): domain Bacteria; phylum Bacteroidota; class Bacteroidia; order Bacteroidales; family Muribaculaceae; genus Lepagella. The sequence goes on along the minus strand of CAZWJO010000012.1, from coordinate 28,312 downwards.
AGTATAGATGCAGCCAAGAGCAGTCGCACCAAGTTCGCCTTCAAGCTGGCCGCTCACCGTAAGGGAAGCCATCTTTCCGAAGAAGTCTTGAGAATAGTCTACTTTTCCGTCCTTGGTCATTGGCAGCTCATCGAGAGGGAGTGTAGTCACTTGGAACTGGGCACCTGCTCCTTCACAGTCAGAGGCAGTGATAAGGGGAGTGTGGAAATAATAGAAACCCTTGTCGTTGAAAAATTTATGGATAGCGTATGCCAGTGCATGGCGGATGCGAAGCACAGCCCCGAATGTATTCGTACGCGGACGCAGGTGTGCTATCTCACGAAGGAACTCAAGGGAGTGACCCTTCTTCTGAAGAGGATATTCTGCGACACTTGCAGTGCCATATATCTCAAGTTCATCTGCCTGCACTTCGATAGCCTGTCCTTTGCCCTGAGAAGCCACAGCCTCCCCCTGGACATGGATGGATGCTCCTGTGGTGACATCTTTAAGTGCATCTTCAGGAATCTTGGCAAAATCCACCACGATCTGGAGATTTTTAATAGATGATCCGTCGTTGAGGGCTATGAAAGCCACATTTTTGTTGCCACGGCGAGTACGGACCCAACCTTTGACATCCACCTTAGTGCCGATATATTTTTCGGGATCGGCGAGAAGGGCTTTGACGGTGACTCTTTTAATATTTTGCATTTTTGATTTTGCTTTTCAATTTAAGATTTGTAAGTATTAAGGTTATGAACCTAAAGAAGGATTTTTATATCCTCTTCTTAACCTTCATAACCTTTTTAACCTTATTAACCTTCAACTTGAGCGAAGCGAAAGTTGAGTTATTCAAAAGAACCCATACGGAGGAAGTTGACTTCTTCCTGTGTGAGGTATCTCCAACGTCCACGAGGCAGGTTTTTCTTAGTCAGTCCGGCGAAGTAGACGCGGTCGAGCTTGGTCACGCGATAACCGAGGTGTTCGAAAATTCGGCGTACGATACGGTTGCGTCCACTGTGGATTTCTATGCCGGCCTGATTGCGGTCGGTCTCGTTTGCGTAAGAGATAGCGTCTGCATGGATTTCACCATCCTCAAGTTCGATTCCGTCAGCGATACGCTGCATGTCATCCTCAGTGATGTCTTTGTCAGTCCAGACGTGATAGATTTTCTTCTTGACAAATTTTGGATGAGTCAGCTTAGAAGCTAATTCGCCGTCATTGGTCAAGAGAAGCACACCGGTAGTGTTGCGGTCAAGACGTCCTACAGGGTAGATTCTTTCGCGGCAAGCTCCCTTCACTACGTCGAGCACTGTCATTCGTCCGTTTGGATCATCACTTGTAGTCACGCAATCTTTGGGCTTGTTGAGCAGCACGTAGCATTTGCGTTCAGGCGTTACTACTTTATCTTCGCATTTCACTACATCGTCACGGTTGATCTTAGTACCAAGCTCAGTGACTACTACATCGTTGACGGTGACAAGACCTGCAGCAATCTTTTCATCGGCTTCACGGCGTGAGCAAATGCCGGAATTGGCCATAAATTTGTTGAGGCGGATCGGTTCGTTTGGATCGAAGTCTTCTATCACGTAGTCGATCTGGCGAGGCCGTGGAGTGAATTTCATTCCTGGCTTCTGATTCTTCTGGAAATTATTCTGTCGTTTCTGGAAGCCCCCTTGCTGATTACCCTGTCGGTTGTAGCCTCCTTGTCCTTGGCGTTTCTGCTGGTAGCCACCTTGTTGGTTACCCTGACGGTTGTAGCCTCCCTGACGGTTTTGATAGCCTCCCTGCTGATTGCCTTGGCGGTTATAGCCCCCCTGTCGGTTATAATTATTTTGGCGGTTCTGGCCGTAAGAGTTCTGGCGATTGTAGGAGTTTTGACGGTTTTGGGTATATCCGTTCTGGCTCTGTGTCTGCTGATAAGAATTTTCTGTTGAAATGGATTGTCCATCCTCGTCGGAGGAATATCTCTTGTATGCGTCTTCAGAAGAACTCGTGTTTTGGTAGCTACGGTTGTAGTTGTTAGTACGTTGCTGATATGAGGGACGAGCCTGACGATTATATCCTGACTCTTCCCGGTTATGGTAGGCGTTGGAATAACTGCTTTGATAGCTCTGGCGTGGCCTTGGTTGGAATCCACGCTGGGGGAATTCAGGTCTTTCAGTGCCTTTATAAGGGCGAGACTGGAAATACTGGTCTTTGTTTTCCGTGTTTTCTGGAGTGGTAGGCAATGCCCCGATTCTTGGTCGTTTGGGTTTCTTCTCTTCCATTATAATAATTTTAAAGTTGGCGCATGACATCGCTGCCATATTCTAAGTCGCCGTTAATAAAAATGTTGCTTGTTACTTTCTTGTTACTTATAGGTGTTTCATTTAATATGCAATTGCGATGCAAAAGTAGTATTTTTTTTTTGATTATGCAAATTTTTATGGTTTAAATAGTTTAAAAGGTTTAGATGGGTTAGATGGTTTAGGTGGGTTAAAGGGTTTTGATG
>CAZWJO010000012.1:0-25742 GCA_964634905.1 uncultured Sangeribacter sp. | reverse complement strand
AGTTTAAAAGGTTTAGATGGGTTAGATGGTTTAGGTGGGTTAAAGGGTTTTGATGGTTTAAAACAGGCCGGAGGCCTTATGATAATGTTAACCCTGGGCGTAAGCCCAGGGAAAGACATCTAAATCCTCTCCACGACTATGGAGGGGTTGTAATATTGGTTATCGGATCACTTTGGTAGCGGTGGAGCCTTGGCGGCGGATGAAAATGCCGTTGTCGGGATTGAGCACCTTCTGGCCGTTGAGGTTGTAGTATTCTACCGGTGCATTCTCATCGAGAATACCATCTACTCCTGCGCCAAAGTCATTCACCTCATTCTTCGCACAGTTGAGAACATTGCCATTGGCATCCACTATGGCAGCTATCACACGGAGCTTATTCTTGTCAGGGAGGAGATTAGACTTTATTTGCGACAGATCAAACTTGATACTATGCTCAGCAGTCTCTTCTGCAGCCATAGTAGTCGGGATACTGCCATTTTCGCCATAAATGCCGGTAGAAGAGATCACCACATCATTGTAGACAAGTCCTACTACCTTCGACTTCCCATATTCACCACCCATACAGAAAGCATTTAGTTGTGGGATAAATTGAGGCTTCTCAGTATTATAATAATTTGATTGAACCCAAGATTGTGTCATACCGGATAACCCATCAGCCACAAGGAGATAAGCTATCTTGTAGTTTCTATCTGTAAATCCTATCATATTCGCAACTTCCGCCTTAGCCACAAGGACATCTTCCGATTCCCAGGCATGATCAACACTAATCTTCCATGGCGTTGCCACTGAATTCAGCGCCAATATATCTCCTACTATTGGCAACTCCATATCCATATATTCCTGCGTGCCGAAGTATGGATCGACTACTGAGCCTCGATTTAAAACAGCTGAAGGGAAGCCTCCTACTTGAGATGGGAATTGATTTGTGATTTGCATTGGATCTGAACTTGCTCCTTGACCACTATGGAAGGCGGCGACGACAAACTCCGGATACTTTTCCCTTATATATTCAAGAGCTGCAAATCCACGAGTGCAATAGCCACACCATGTGCCGGTATACTCCTCAAAAAGAGTCTGACGCACAGGCACCTCCGACAACACAGCCACATTGATATCTACAGTAGCGCCATCTGAGACATTCGGCTCTCCATTAAGTTTGGTTATGTTGAATGTTACCTTTTCATTAAGCTTCTCGCTTTGAGCCGGGAAATCAATGGGCGCATAGAATGTACGGGCAGCCCCTGCATTCAATGCTTCCGGGAGCACATATTCAGATGTATATTTCTCTCCTCCGAATGTGTATTCAAATTCTACTGATTCAATAGGATTGGGAGTCGTCGCAGCGAGTGTGACGGTAGCTGATGATTTCTCACCAAGTGGTAGATAAATCTCGTATGGCACAGAGGTGAACGATACATAATTTGGGAAATTCTCACCCTCCAAAGTGATAGCCATGCTAAGTGCTCCCAAATCTCCTGCAAACGTATAGAAATCCTGTGGAAATTCGTCTTTGTCAGTGGCTGCATAAATACCTGATCCTATATACGGATTGGACACACCATCATACGGCAGATAGTACATATTGTTGGCCTTTGGCACCACAAAACTATAGCCAAATACGATTGTCTCCTCTTCTCCGGTTATGGTATATGGAGTATCGATATCAATGTTATTGACAGCAAAGGCTTCTTTGGAAAGATTGAAATCCTGAGAGTAGTCCTCTTTTGTGAAATCTAAAGAATAGAAAAATCTTGCATCAGTGATGGTGTTGAGGTTCATATTCTGATTTGAGGGACTGACCACAGTGAATCCGGTCACCTTATCTCCGGCAAGCCCTTTTATATCATCAGTGGTAAGCATGAAGCCCAAGTAGACCCGAGTGGTGCCCGGGGTCGCGTTGTTGAGCATAGTAGCTGAATAGACTGCTTCGCTATATGTGAACATGAAAGTCTCTGGGGCGCGAGTCTCCGGAGCTTGGATGGTTGCATGAGCTTCGGGTCCTAAATTAAAGACTTGATTGGTCGCTCTCTCTATCTGCGGTATCGCAGCAAAAGCAGAGCATGTTGCGGCCAGAGCCGCGGTTAATAAGAATGCTTTTTTCATTAGAAATTGTTATGTAATGGTTTAGTTTAGTTTAGAAATCGCAGTTCGTATACGGGTAAGGACTTCCGATTTAGGCATCAGTTCAGTGATGTCGAACATGTGCGGGCCACGGCATGCACCGACTACTGCAAGACGGAATGCATTCATGACATTTCCGAGATGATAACCTTTTTCAGCTATCCAGTCAAGCACGACTTTCTCTGCATTAGCTGAACTCATATCGTCGATTCCTTCAAGCACACCACAAAGTTCCTCCATGATTCGGGGAGTATCCTCCTGCCAACGCTTCTTGACATCTTTCTCAGCGTATGTAGCAGGGGCAACGAAGAAGAAGTCACCCTGATCCCAGAGATCCTGAACAAATTCAATGCGTCCTTTGACCATACCCACAGCCTTTGCCACATAGTCCATTCCGAAATCATCAGCACTCTTGCCAAGCTCTGCAAGACGCTCCCTGAGGATAGGCATGAAGAGTTCTGCCAATGCCATGTCGTCCATGCGCATCAGATATTCATGATTAAACCATATTCCTTTCTTATAATCGAATTTGGCCCCTGACTTCGAGCAATGGTCGAAAGAGAATTTTGATATGAGTTCATCCATGCTCATTATCTCATTGTCATCGCCGGGATTCCAACCAAGGAGGGCAAGGAAATTCACCACAGCCTCTGGAAGATATCCCTTCTCACGATAACCCATGGAGGTCTCGCCGCTTTTTGGGTCGTGCCATTCGAGCGGGAACACGGGGAATCCGAGTTTGTCACCGTCGCGTTTTGAAAGCTTTCCGTTGCCAACCGGTTTCAAGAGCAATGGAAGATGCACAAACTGAGGCATAGTGTCTTCCCACCCGAAAGCCTGATACAGAAGCACATGAAGAGGGGCTGAAGGAAGCCATTCCTCTCCGCGTATCACGTGGGTGATCTCCATAAGATGGTCGTCTACAATATTCGCAAGATGATATGTCGGAAGGTCGTCAGCACTCTTGAAAAGCACTTTATCGTCGAGTATGCTGGAGTTGATGGTAACTTCTCCACGGATAAGATCGTTGACCTTCACGTCGACATCCGGCTCTATCTTGAAGCGCACTACGTATTGATGGCCTTCGTCGATCAGACGCTTCACTTCCTCTTCAGGCATGGTGAGGGAATTGCGCATTTTGCCACGAGTATGAGCATCATATTGGAAGTTAGGATGTTCGGCTCTGGCGGCTTCAAGCTCTTCAGGAGTGTCGAAAGCTATGTAAGCCTTCCCTTCGTCGAGCAGTTGCTGAGCGTATTTTCGATATATGTCGCGACGTTCACTCTGCTTATATGGACCGTGAGGGCCACCTTCTCTGACACCTTCGTCAAATTTGATGCCAAGCCATGCAAGGCTATCGTTGATGTATTCTTCAGCACCGGGCACGAGTCGACGGCTATCAGTGTCCTCTATACGAAGGATCATATCGCCGCCATTCTGACGGGTGAAAAGATAGTTGAAGAGAGCGGTGCGGACTCCTCCGATGTGGAGAGGCCCGGTGGGAGAGGGTGCGAATCTTACTCTGGTTTTCATTAGTTTTAATTGAGAATTGAGAATTGAGAATTGAGAATTTTCTCTATTTGAATTTGAAGGAGGATTGCCAATTGGCTTTGAGAGAGGGGATGAGGAGGGGGGTGAGGAGGTCGCGATCTTCTTGGGAGAGAGTCTCAAGAGTCGTGAATGTCGCTGTCAGAGGGATATCTCCAGGTCCTGTCGTGTAGGATATTGATTCGAAGGGAATCTTTTCCATCAGGTCAGATACTTTTAGATCCGAGTTCTTTAGATTGAAGAAGTCTTTTAGGGTTGGAGATTTCAAGAATTTTTCTGTTGGGAGAGGTTTAAGTTGGGAGTCGAAAAATCTCACTTCTGTGTCCGCGGCAATAGAATCCGGACTGACAGTGTAGAGGGTCATGATGATTTGATCCTTTTTGCATGGGAGGAGTTTAATTTCAAGGGTGCTGACGGGAGTGACAGACACTTTGAGATAATCGGGAGTCATTTGCTCAATTGAGCTTTGGCCTCCGAGCGCGTCTTGGGCTGCTATGATACTGTCGGCCTGAGTGTAATAGTCGAGCATATCAAGGCGTATCGAGGGCCGAATCATATCAAGCACTTCGAGAGGAATCTCGGCGAAAACCTTTGAAGCAGTCAAGGCGGAGCCCCCATCACCCTCCGAAAGAAGAGTGTTGGAATGCCCCACCGTATATACTGTAAGAAAAAGAGTCAGCAAAATCCATTGTTTCACTGAGTTCTTTACCGAGGATAATGTCATTTCTTTTTGAAAATATCGTAGTTTCCGTTATATTTCGACTTTGGAGCTTCAGCTTTTTTCGCCTTCTTCTCCTTCTTCTTTGAGGCTTTCGGTCCTGCGAGCGACATCTCATAGTCTGTCCGGGCTGTCTTTTCCGCCTTTTTCTTCTTTGCCTCAGCTTTTTTCACTCTGTCTTGCGCTTCGCGCGAATAATCTCGATCGGTGGCAAATTCTGCCTTCACCTTGCGCCCGAAGAAATCAACATTCCTAAGTGCGTCTACCACCTTGCGGGCATCTTTCTTCCTGACATCGAAGAGTGTATATTCCGGCATAAGGTCAATTCTTCCGATTTCCGGCTTTGCGCCGACTACAGAACGATTGATCAACTCCATCAAATTTCCGGGGAAGAAGCCCTGGGCCTTACCTATATTCACCATAAGTCGCTCATATCCATCTTCAGCCGTACGGCGGTCTTTATCTCCTTTCGGACGGCGTTCACCACGTTCTTTCCGGTCACCCTTCCGGTCGCCGCGCTCTTTCTTATCATCGGCGTTGAGGTCAATATCCGGCATATCGCGATAATATTCAAGCAGACGGTTGAATTCAAGTGAAAGCACACGCTTCATCAGGTCTTCCTCCGACAGCCATTCCAATTTCTTTCGCACACCTGGAAGGAATCGTTCGATCTGGGCATCATCCACTGCCACACGCTCAATTCGGTCGGCAAGATGATAGATCTGCTTTTCAATAATATGATCAGGAGTCGGAACTTTCTTATATTCAAATGTCTTTCCGATACGCTTTTCAATCTCCCGTAGCTTGCTGCGTTCGCGAGAATGGATGATAGCCACAGAGACACCTGTCTTGTTGGCTCGCCCTGTTCGTCCTGAGCGGTGGGTATAGACTGCTACATCATCAGGAAGTCCATAATTTATGACATGTGTCAAGTCGTCTACGTCAAGTCCTCGGGCAGCCACGTCGGTAGCTACAAGAAGTTGAGTGACATGGTCACGGAATTTCTTCATCGCCAAGTCGCGCTGTGCTTGTGAGAGATCGCCATGTAGGCAATCTGCGTTATAGCCATCCGCTATAAGCTTGTCGGCAATCTCCTGAGTCTCACGCTTGGTGCGACAGAAGATAATGCCATAGATATCAGGATTATTGTCAGCTATACGTTTCAGGGCCAAATATTTGTCATGGGCCTTCACCATATAGTAGATATGTTTGACATTTTTGGCGCCTTCGTTTTTGTTACCTGCTACAAACTCCACAGGATCTTTCATAAAATTGCGAGCTATCGCAGCTATCTCCTTTGGCATTGTAGCTGAGAACATCAACATCTTCCGATCTTCGGGCACATGGGAAAGGATTTCATTGATATCATCAATAAAACCCATATTTAGCATTTCGTCCGCCTCGTCGAGAATCACTGTATTGACATTCTCGAGCTTCACCACTCCCCTCTTTATGAGGTCGATGAGACGCCCCGGGGTTGCGACTATCACCTGTGCACCCTTACGTATAGCCTTTATTTGCGAGTCTATACTGCTGCCTCCATATACAGGGATTATCTTCACCCCATCGAGATATTTGGCAAAGTCAGCAAGGTCGCCTGCTATCTGAAGGCAAAGTTCTCGCGTGGGAGCTATCACAAGGGCTTGCGTTGAGTCACTGTCAGGGTTGATACGCTGCAATAAAGGGAGTCCAAATGCGGCAGTCTTGCCTGTACCGGTCTGGGCGAGACCCACTACATCCCCTTCTTTGGATATTAGATGGGGAATTACCATTTCTTGAATTGGCATCGGATGCTCAAAACCGAGTTCTCCGATAGCCTTGAGAAGTCGTGGATCTACACCAAGCTCCTCAAATGTTTTCATATCTTGTTGCTCTGATTCCATTATGCTATGTAATTAAAAAAGTGAGACACACAGTGTGCTCTCACTTTATATAACATTCAAAAGGAATCAAATGTTTGATACAGTGATTCAACGTACCATCAACTTCTCTGATTTAGATCCACTTTTCAGGATATATAGACCTTTTCCAAGAGCTTTAACGTCAGATTTTGAGACAGAAGATTTAAGAAGGCGTCCATCAACACTATATACTTCCACCGTTGAATCAACCGGAATTGCTTCCACAGCTGCAAACTCTATGTCGCGCTGGTCGGCGGTCATTAGTATGAATTCATCTACTTGATACTGATCCGGGTCAGTAAGCTGAAGATAAGCCTGATTACGTGGGATAAATTCCAAGTCGGATTTTACAAATGCCGGGCGCCCATCCTTCCCTACGCCGAGCACTCGCATTGTCTCTTTATTGAATGGGGTACGATTATAGTGTATTTTCGATGTATTGTCAAAATAGACACCCTTAAGTTTATTGCCAATGACAGGTACTGATTCTCCTCCGATATTGAGGCGATTGTCGGATGGGACACCGTTGCTGCACTCTATGATCACAGGCGTAGAAGCTGGAACACCACCATCAATTTCATTTATGATAGCTGCTCCACGGGAATCAATCTCACTTATCGAATAAATCTTTATGCCCTCCGAATTTGCTGAGAATGGGAATTCTGCAAAAAATGGAGCATAATACTTCTCGCCAGCCGCTACAGTAGGTGCAACTCCGAAATACTCATCTGTGCTTGCATCTATCGGAGTAAGATACCATCTGCGGTAATCACCGGTTGCCTCAGCAGATGCGAGCCCCTTATCCTGCTCAGGATGATTCCAAACATCGCCTATATATTTCACAAGACCTGATTTTGAAGCATAGATAGAATAGGTCGTCTCCCCGTCAAATGGAGTTTTGTCTTCATATATCTTGAGATATAATTCTATGAATTTATAGATACTTGTGCCTTGCCCACAAATATTATAATAGTGGTTTCCCTGGGGGGCTGACTCTATGTAGAAGACCGCTGCCGGATCAGAGACAACAGTCTCCGGATCCATAAAGAGCTGAAGCGCACCGACATCAGCCGACGTAGTTGCCATGTTGTATGATCCTTTGTTATCAGTCAGATAAGCATAGCGCTTTGTCAAGGCAGCCTGTACACGATAGTAGCCATCTCCTGCGAGCTTAGCCATCGTCGGCAGAGCTGTGAATGCAATCATTGCATATAGTAAAAGTTTTTTCATAAATGTATGATTAAAGACAAACTAAAACATAAAGAGCATCCGTCGTGCGCTCTGTCACGACGGATGTGCTTTTTCATAACGAATTAGATTCTTTTATTATTGTATCCAATCTAATCTTTTTGTAGTATTTACAGTTTCCGCATTTCTTCATAGTTGCAATATCGATAGGCTGCCTATCTCATTAAATCATGCATTATGAATTATGCATTATGCATTCCTACTTAAGGATTATTCGCAAACGCAGATTGCTACGCGGTTGTCAACTGGATCAGCGTATGGCTGCTCTTCAGCTTCACCCATGCTCTTCACGATGATACGGCTTGGAGCGATGTTGAATTGCTTTTTGAGTGTGTTTGCAACAACTTCTGCACGCTGCTTGCTGAGACGGAGATTGATAGCGAGTGTACCTGTTCCCTTGTCAGCATAACCGGTGATAACAACTGTTGCATTAGGATGATCCTTGAGGAACTCTGCAACTTCGTTTACCTTGAACATTTCTTCCTTAGTGATAGTAGCAGTGTTGATGCGGAAGAAAATGTCGCGACGGAGCATTTCAGGCTTAACCTCTTCTACTACATTTGTGACAGGCTGCTCAATGACTTTCTCGATGATGCGTTCGATAATCTGTGGCTGAGCAACAGGAACTTCTACTGTGCGAGTAGTCTTGATATACTTCGGACCGAAAGTATACTTAACGCCTACGAGACCATTGAAATACCAGTCAGCATTGCCAGCCTTCTTTGAGTTGTAGCCGTCTGGAAGAACGTTGGCCATAAGTTCGAGACCAACAGCAACATTTTCAGCTACGTTGAAGTTGAGGTCAAGACCAAACTGGCCGAGGAAGCGTGCCTTAGTGCCGTCCCAGAGGAGACCGAGACCATCAGCGCCGACGCTTGTAAGAGCTGTGTTAGCTTTCTGAGCACCGTCGTTATTGAAAGCGATGTTAGCGCCAATACCTGCAAGGAGGTCAACGTCAACGAGACGATATGGATCATAACCACCGATAAGGTTGGTAAGGTTGACTACTGCATCGAGAGTTGGAGCTACGTAGTTCCATTTCCAGCGTTGGTTGCCAACTCCATCGCCTTTGAAGTTCTGAGCACCCTTTGACTGCCATGCATTGAGAGCGAGGCGAGCGCCAATGTAAGGATTGAAGTTATAGCCGCCAGCGATCTGTGCGTTCGGGTTGAAGAGGTGGCCGAAAGAGGATTCACCAAGGGTTTCCTGACCACCGAACTGTCCCTGGATATACCAGTTGGGGACGTATGTATACTCGGTGATGGTCTCTTGTGCCATAGCAGTAGCACTGGCGAACAGCATCGCACCAGCGAGCAGAATCTTATTTAATTTCATATTTGAATTCTTTAATATTTGGGTTTCGGATTAGTTTCAGTATCGGTCCGGAGCCGGAATAGCTCCGGACGCGAAATCAATCAAAACTTAATTATTAACCTCGATGTAGAATTTCCTTGTTGAGGTTTTACCGTTGTAGTCAATTGCCTGATAAGTGAACTCGTATACGTTGCCAGCAACGAGATTCTTAGCTGGAACGAGAACACCGATACGGCTGCCGTCGAGTACAGTGTTGAGATCTTCAGCTTCGTTAAGAGCTGCGAGATCAGCTGTAACTTCCTGACCATTCTTGTAAACACCTGTGATAGCTACATACTTCTTGTAAGCCGGAACGATAAGTTCGCCAGTGTAGCTTGTAAGATAGAGCTTGAATGCATTGCCACCTGCAGCTTTGAAAGTAGTAGGATGATTTACGCTACCTGAAACGAAACCGTAGCTTCCGTTCATGTTGTAGAGAGCTGTTACCTGAAGGTAAGCATTCGGATCATCAAGAACATTGTTAACCTTGTTAGCAATCTTATTATAGATATCGAATACACGGTTGATCTTGTTGAATACGCCATCAAACTTGTGACCGACATTATCGATCATATCTTCTATCTGCTGGTTAATGTTTCCTATGAGTTCATTATTAACCTGATTTTGGACTTGATTAATGATACTCTTCAATTCACCATTAATCTGATCCTGCATTTCACCAGTCCAACTATCTACTTGTGCCTGAGCATTTTCAAATGCTTGTTTGATACCGTCTTCTATTGCTGTATAAACAGATTCAAGATCGTCACTCTTTACTTGTACAGTCTTTTCATATTCAACTGTCAATTCCTTTTCACCATCCTTAACTATGATATCAGGAAGCGTAATCGTGATTTCACCTCCGCTAACACTAACATCACCTGCAGAAAGTGTAAGTTTACCGAATACTATATCATTGTATTGTATATTTATATTCTTCAAGTTAAGCTGAAGGTCACCGTCTTCCTTAAGCTTGAGAATCAAGTTCTGCATTGGGCTGAGGACAGGAAGCTTCTTTGAAACTGACTTACCAGCGAGGAAGTTGAAGCTGAGAGGCTTAGCAGTAGCAACTGCAAGGTCGTACTGGCTGAGGACTGCCTGAGCTTTAACTGAGTGACCCGGATCAAGGCTGCCTTCTTCAAGTGAAATTGAAGGGATTGTGCCTGTTGCCCAGTCGTAGCGGAGTGCGTATGCTGGGAGCATGCCCGACATCTGGTCGTAGAGTGCCTTTACAAGTGCAACTGCGCTGCGCTTAGTGCGATCTTTGAGGGCATCCTTCATTGCAGTCTTCAAGCCTTCGTCGATTGTGACACGGGCTGCTGGAATACCTGCTTCTGGCAATACAACTTTACCCTTATAGAAACCGTTATCAACTGAACGAGAGTAGCCATGGTAGAGGACTTCGTCTGTTGATTCGAGAGTAACCTTCATTGGAAGTCTGTCGCCTGCTGAATTTTCGATGCTGAGTTCAAGGTTCTCGAAGTTTGAGCCAACAGGATTGAGAGTTACATAAACCTCACCAAGTTCAACGTCGCCATAAACACCAGCTGGGATAGTGACAGTCTTCTTAGGAGTCATCTTGGCAAGATTAGATGGATCTCCGTAGGCAGCGAATTCTGAGTTATTTTCAGATGACGGGAATACGATATCCATATCTACGCCATTGTAGCCATACCAGTTGAAGAGGATATTGCTCTTGATGCCGATTGGCAGGCTGAAGTCGCCGAATACAGGGCTCTTTACGCTCTGGATAAGGATACCTGTCACCTGATGATCGATCTGGTTAACAATAGAATTAACGATATTGTTGATAGCCTCAATCATTGCATTGACTGTTTCATCAACTTTTGCATCAACTTCATCAATCCTGTCGTTAAGAGCATTGTAGACCTGGCTGATCAGCTCTCTTGCTTCAGTCAGCTCCTGATAAACCTGATCAAACAGGGCATCAGTCTCTTCTGCATTATAATAATTTTCCTTAAGATAAGTATCGAGGGCTTCGATAGCATTTTTATTTGCTTCGATCTCTCCCTTAAGCTCCTGCTTTAATGCTTCTTGACTGTCTTGAACATCCTTAAACTTATCATTATAGTCCTTCTGCAGCTCTGCCTTAAGGGCGTCAAGTTGTGTCTTGAGTTCAGAAGCATCTACCTTATTCTTGATGTCATTCTGTAGACTTGTCACAGCACCATTAAGTTGGTTATAGAGATTTCTCAACTCGGTGTCGTCATAAGGGGAACTACTGGGTTTGCCTTCAAGTGCATCCAATCTACCGTTGATTGTCGTGAGCAAATCATTGACGTATGACAGCTTAGCATATTCAACCAAATCTGCCGCATTTGCTTTCTGATCAATCTCTGCCTTCAGACCCTTCGCATAGGCATCAAGAGCATTGATCTGCTTCTGGAGGTTTGAAAGATCGAACGTGGTTTGAGTTGCCAGATCGTTCAGGTCATCCTTACATGACTGGAGAGAAACGACTGAAACACTTGCAAAGAGTGTCAAAGCAACTCCATAGAGTACTTTCTTCTTCATCTCTGGTAATTTTAAGTTATTGATAATTATTAATTTATTTTCTATTTTAGTCAATCAGCGGAATCTATTGCATACCTACGTAGCCTTTTGGCAGGCAAGTCTGAACATCTTTTGCCTTGACATTCTATATAATCGGATGCAAAATTAATATAAATTTTTCAAAATTCATAAAAATTTTTAAAAAATTTTCCACTTACAATTGCTATAACAATAAAGATTGAATAAAGTTTTGCGATTTTTTGTTAAACATAATTTTATCATTTACGCACAAAATCTTCATCCTTTCTTTTAGCCGATTTCAAAGAATAGCTACTTAATGTCTGATTCGATCAGCGAGAGTAGCGCCGGGAGTGCTTCGGAAGCAGCTACATTTTTTTTGACAAGTTCCTTTCCTTTATATATAGAGACCTTGCCGGGTCCTGCACCGACATATCCATAGTCGGCATCAGCCATCTCGCCGGGTCCATTCACTATGCATCCCATAACCCCTATTTTAAGTCCCTTCAAGTGAGATGTGTTTGCTTTTACTTCCGCCAATGTCTTCTGCAAGTCGAAAAGGGTGCGTCCGCATCCCGGACACGCAATATATTCAGTCTTCGAAATACGCAGACGGGCAGCCTGCAATATACCAAGAGCCACACTCTTCACCTCATCTTTGGTAAACCTCTCAGAAGCGACAATCCCTATACCGGAAGCATAACCATCTAAAAGCAACGGTCCGAAATCAGCAGCCGCCTCTATCTGAAGATTCTCAAGGTCGGTGGTCAGGAATCCCATCATGACAATGATAGGGTTTCTGCCTCCAAGAGCTACGAAACGGTCGATCCAACTTTTTATGGCACCGAGGCGATTATCGGAGGAAGTGGTCAGTACTACCGGTTGTGTGTCTTCAAAAAGGGCTGGAGGCATAGATGTTGAAACATAATGCCAGTCTGGCTGAAGTGTGAAATCGACATCCATCACGGGGAACTCAGCGTATGGAAGCTTCTCAGCATAGTCCCTCGCTTTCCCGGGCAGCTCTTTCTCCGGTTCTGGAATCGGCTCGTGACCGGCTCTACTTGTCACATAGTCGCGCAGCTTAATCGCCACAGGAATCTCACACTCCGGATCCTCACTGAGAGAGACGCGGATGGTGTCGCCGATACCGTCGGCAAGCAAAGTTCCGATTCCTACAGCGCTCTTGATGCGCCCATCTTCACCATCACCTGCCTCCGTCACTCCGAGATGCAAAGGGAAATGCATGTCCTCAGCATCCATCGCCTTGACGAGAAGACGCACAGTCTCCACCATCACCGTGACATTAGAGGCTTTCACGGAAATGACGATATTATCAAAATTCTCTTCTCGGGCTATCCTCAGAAACTCCATGACAGACTCAACCATTCCTGAAGGGGTGTCACCATAGCGGCTCATGATACGGTCGGAAAGCGAGCCATGGTTCACTCCAAGTCGCACGCAAGTGCCATGTTCCTTACATATTTTAAGGAATGGGATAAACTTCGAGCGGATCTTCTCAAGTTCCCGGGCGTATTCCTCATCAGTAAACTCCAGCTGCTTGAATGTGCGGGCCGCGTCGACGAAATTGCCGGGATTGATGCGCACCTTGTCGCATGTAGTAGCGGCTTCGAAAGCGGCGTTGGGATTAAAATGCACGTCAGCCACGAGCGGGACGTCGCTACCGGAGTCAAGGAGCGCTTTCTTGATATTTGCCATATTGGAAGCTTCCTTCACTCCTTGAGTGGTCAGGCGCACGAGTTCACCCCCGGCATCAGCGATGCGGAGTGCCTGAGCGGCACTCCCCAAAGTATCGTTGGTATTGGTATTGCACATCGACTGGATCCGGATAGGATTATCCCCTCCGATTTCCACCTTCCCAGCTTTAGCGATACTGCTCCTCCTCCTTTTATAATTATACATTGAATTTAGAATTTATAATTTAGAATTTAGAATTGTTAAGAGTGAGTCGGACATATCAGACCTGTCGGACATGTCAGACCTGTCGGACTTGTCAAACATTCTCAATTCTCAATTCTCAATTAAAAAAAATTCTCAATTATTTAAGACTTTATTTTCCACTCCACCCCATTCTTGGTGTCTTTGACGTCGAAGCCAAGCTCGGCGAGGCGGTCGCGGATAAAGTCGCTGGTAGCCCAGTCCTTGGCTGCTTTGGCATTCTTGCGGACATCCATCAGAAGATCCACTGCCCCTTCGAAGGCCTTGGTCTGTGCTGAATTGCCATTAGCTCCTTTTGCCTCTACCCTTATGCCAAGAATATCTATGAGGAATGTCTGGAAGAGTGATTTGAGTTTGTCTATGTCAGCTGCGTCGAGAGTGATCTGACCGTCGGAAGCCTGGTTGATATAGCGGCAAGCATCAAACAGCTCTGCAATCACCATAGGAGTGTTGAGATCATCATCCATGGCCTCATAGCACTTGGCTGCAAAATCAGGCAATTCGACGCTCGACTTTTCAGCCGGAACGAGTGCTTGGAGACGGCGGTAGCCATCGAGCATCTTCTGCAAAGCTTTATCGGCGGCCTCGAGGGCGGCATCTGAGAAATCGACAGTGCTGCGATATTGAGCCTGCAGGATGAAAAAGCGGATCACCATCGGAGAATAAGAGCGAGTCAGGAGAGGATGCTCACCCTTGAAAAATTGCTCAAGAGTGATGAAATTGTTATAGCTCTTCCCCATCTTCTTTCCGGCAATCGTGATCATATTGTTATGCATCCAATATCGGACTGTGTCATGCCCCTTTGCCGCTACACTTTGGGCGATTTCACATTCGTGGTGAGGAAACATGAGGTCCATTCCTCCACCATGTATGTCAAATTCTTCGCCGAGATACTTCTCCCCCATCGTGGAGCACTCGAGATGCCAGCCGGGAAAACCTTCACTCCATGGGGAAGGCCAGTGCATGATATGCTCAGGGGCAGCTTTTTTCCAGAGGGCAAAGTCAAGAGGATTGCGCTTCTCGTCCTGCCCGTCGAGTTCGCGGGTTGTGCTAAGCAGGTCTTCGATATTGCGGCCGGAAAGTTTGCCATAGTGATGATCCTTATTATATTTGGCCACATCGAAATAGACAGAGCCTTGGCTTTCGTAGGCATATCCGGCATCGAGTATCTTTTTTATATATTCTATCTGCTCGATAATATGGCCGGAAGCATGAGGCTCTATACTTGGCGGAAGCACATTGAGCGCCTCCATGTCGTGATGGTAGCGGTTGAGATAGTATTGCACCACCTCCATCGGTTCCAATTGCTCAAGTCGAGCTTTCTTTGCCACTTTGTCCTCACCCGAATCAGCGTCATGCTCAAGATGGCCTACGTCGGTAATATTCCGTACATAGCGCACCTTGTATCCGAGATGCTTCAGATAGCGGAAGAGGATATCGAAAGTTATGGCTGGACGCGCATGCCCAAGATGCGCATCGCCATATACAGTGGGCCCGCATACATACATCCCGACACGCCCCTCATGAAGAGGCTTGAACGGCTGTTTGATGCGGGAAAGAGTATTATAGATGTAGAGCATATTTTTTAATTAGTTATTGCTGAAGCCGTTATTGTGGCGGCGAGGTGTGATCACGCCGAAAGTGGCTTCATATTTCTGCACGTTCTCATTGAGGGCGCGGAGAAGCTGCTTTGCATTTTCGGGACTCATTATGACGCGGCTTACTACTGGAGCCTGAGGCATCCCTGGAGCTGCAAAGATGAAATCCATGAGGAATTCGTTCGGTCCATGTCCGATCATTGCGAGATTGGAGTATTTTCCGTCGGCCACTTCTGGACGGAGCTGGATTTGGAGCTGGTTCTGATTCTGATTTTGATTGTCTTGCTGTGCCATATTTTCTTTAATTCATAATGCATAATTCATAATGCAGAAATCTATATGGTATCTGTATGCATCAGAGTTATGCTATTTGTAATTTTGGTTGATTAGGGTGCGAAATTAATAAAAAAATTCCAATCCGCAAAATTCTCAATTCTCAATTCTCAATTCTCAATTAAAAAAATTAGATAAGTGAGAGCGTCCAAACCGAGAGGAAGCCGACGGCAGAGCCGGCAAGCACCTGGAGCAGAGTGTGCCTTCCCAGCCAGATGCGCGCACTTCCGAGGAGGCCCGCCATGATTATAGCCCCCACTATCCACCATTCCATCCCCTCCGACGAAGGACCCTCTTTTATCACTTGAATCAGCATGGCCACTACCCCTGCGATGCCTGCCGCATGAGCACTGATCTTCCACCAGAAATTGACTATAAGGTTAATGAGAGCCGCCAAAGCTCCACCAAAATAGAACATCGCTACCCAAAGAGGAGCCATTTTCAGATAAAGGAACAGACCTGTGCATCCAAGACATACGATTGTGATTATATAAGGAATAAGACGCTCCTTTCTTCCATTAAGTCCGATATCTTCAATTAGACGCATTTTCTTTAGCAAAAGCACGAGAAGCATCGGGATGATGAAGTTGGCCGCAAACACGATTAGAGTGAATACCAATTTCGTATGGAAGGGGGCGTAAGCCAAAAACGACAAGGAGAATATAAGCATGATGCCATAGACCGGCATCAGCAGCGGTACGAAAATCCACGAGATGAGATTAGAGAATAGCGTGATGATTCGTTCAAGAGGAGTATTGTCTTCCGGCTGAACCGGTTGATCAGATTCCCTATCCTTCTTATCCGTGGACGCAATTACATCTGCAGAAACTGGTTCAGCCTCCACGGACTCATCGATGATCTCTTTTTTCTCTTCCTCTTCTGAAGGAATAGGGGGTTCCCAGCCTTCAGGCTTGGGCATATAGTCGAAATGATTAGACATATTTATAGAATTGAGAGGGTATTGGACTCGTAAAATTCATATCCTGACGGGTAATAGGATGAGCAAAACGAAGGGTCTCTGCATGAAGCGCAAGGCGATGGAGAGGTCCTGACCCGTTGCCATACCGTTTGTCGCCGGTTATGGGGCATCCAAGGTCGCGGGCATGGACGCGTATCTGGTTTTTGCGTCCTGTATCCAGAGAAAATTCCGCAAGTGTATGACCTTTTCCGCGCCGACGCACTTTATAACGGGTCACAGCAAGTTTTCCTTCTTCCGGGTCTTCCGTGGAATATACCTCGTGCTGTGAAGTTTCGGCAAGATGACTACGTATCTCTCCACCATCCTTTTCGAGTTCCCCATCAAGTAGAGCCACATACTTACGCTCAAGCACCATATTGTTCCAGTTGTGTTGCAGGGCTTCCTTCGCCTCTATATTTTTCGCAAAGACCATCAGTCCGGAAGTGTCGCGGTCAAGACGATGAACTATGAATATCTTATTGGAAGGATGTACTGACTTCACATAATCGCGAAGAATACTATAGGCAGTCTCCACATTGCTTTTCTTTGAAGAGTCTGTGCCTACTGAAAGAAGACCATAACCTTTGTCTACTACTATGATATCGTCGTCTTCATAGACTATCTTCAAGCGAGGATGACTAAAAACCACGAAGGGACGAGTGAGGTTTAGTTCCACCACACTTCCCTGACGCACTGGGGCATCGAAGGCTGTAGTGACAACTCCATCGATGGCAAAATGGCCAAACTTAAGCCATTTCTTTATATCGCTTCGTTTGGCATCTGAGAGAGCAGTGGAGATAAACTCCAAAAGACCCTTCTCAGATTCTCCCTTGTTCTCACGCCGGAGAATCCTGTCGGGCTCCCACCCTCCTCTGCCTGTATATTTTCGTCTATTATCTTTCATATATTCTTATTTCTTCTTTATAAAACACATTCAAAGGGGAAAAATATCAATAAGAAATGATTTTTTATAGCTAAATGAGGGTTTCTTTAAAAATATTTTGCTATTTTTGCAGTGCGATTCATAATTTATACTATTTGAAACTGACAAAACAATGAAATATTTAGTAAAACTTATAGCCATTGCATGCTTTTTGATGCCTTTGACTACATACGCCCAACGTCACGATGCCGACTACCCTGATAGGATGGGTAACTTGGCGCAAAAGATGAACGAACACGGTGTGTTCAACACTATCGAGCTGGCCGCCAACATCGGTACCACCGGGTTGGGACTCGAGATAGCCTCTCCTATGACAGAGTGGACAAAACTACGTGTCGGATTTGACTGGATGCCACACTTCACCATTCCTATGACTTTCAATCTCGAAAGTTATGATGATGGAAAAATCAACGACAAGTTTCAAAGAATCCAGGAACTCATGTATGATATAAGCGGAATGGATATAGACAAGGAAATACAAATGGAGTCTAAGCCTAACATAACTACATTCAGACTTCTCGTCGATGTCTATCCATTTAAGAACAACCGCCATTGGCATTTTACGGCAGGATTCTTCATTGGAGGCAGTTATATGGGTAAGAGTATAAATAAGATGCAGGAAATGCCTTCACTTCTGGCTCTTAATATGTACGACAGGATGTATAAAGGAATAACGTCTGATGATTTCATCGACAAAATCAAAGATGAACCCATCTTCGGCACTATATACTTAGATCCAGAGGTAGCGGAAACGCTGCAAGAAAAAATGCTCGGACTCGGACAGCTTGGTGTGCATGTAGGCGACTACAAAGACGGCTCTCCTTATATGATGATGCCCGATAAAGATGGCACTGTCAGTGCCAAAGCGAAAGTTAACCGCTTCCGTCCTTATCTTGGATTCGGATACGGTGGAAATTTAAGCCATGACGGCAAATGGCAAGCGTCTTTTGATGCCGGTGTACAATTCTGGGGTGGAGTGCCCAAAGTGACTACCCACGACGGCACAGTACTCAACGACCTCACCAATCTTCGTGGGAAAGTGAACAATTACATGAACCTCATGAAGGCGATTCCAGTATATCCCACGATTGACTTCCGAATCTCCTATCGCTTCTAACGTTGTGCGTTTTGCATTCATTGTTCACTGTTCACTAAACCATGGAGGAAATATTCCAATTGCTCTGGGGTTGCCGAATGCTCGGCCTTCCGTTCTCGCTTGAGAGCGGTGAACAGGTGCGGGTGATCGACCCCGGCTCCCTTAACCGGGATTCCGGTCCGGACTTCTTCAACGCAAAGGTTAAGATCAACGGCAGACTCTGGATAGGGAATATTGAAATCCACATGAAAGCCTCCGACTGGCACAGGCATGGACATGATTCTGACCCGGCTTACGACAATGTGATTCTTCATGTAGTGGCTATCAGTGATGCACATATACAAAGAAAGGATGGCTCCATTATCCCACAAATGAAGGTCTCGCTCCCGGAAAATTTCTATCGCACTTTCGCATATCTAACTTCGGCAAACCCGGAAATCAGATGCGCCTCCAGCCTTCATCGGGTAGATGCAATCCGCCGATCCGACTGGATTGAGACTTTAACCATCGAAAGGCTTCAGCATAAAGCGGCAAGAATAGAAGAAAGTTTGAGGAAATCAAACGGCGACTGGAATGCGGCTTGCTTCTTGACCCTGGCTCGAGCCCTCGGATTCGGACTAAACAGTATCCCTTTTGAGATGCTTGCCGAAAGCATCAACCTCAACCATCTGCGCAGGCATTCCGACAATATCTTACAAATGGAAGCCATCTTCTTTGGGCAGGCAGGCTTGTTAGATCCAATGCTACATGCGGCAGACCGCAGATATCAAATTATGTGCAGGGAATATCAGTTTTTGGCTCGTAAATATTCCATGCACCCTATCCCTAAAACTACTTGGAAATTTGCAAGGACGCGTCCTCAAAACCTTCCTTACAGAAGAATAGCCCTATTGGCGAAGGCTATGTGCGAGACTCCGGATCTACTCAAAAGAATATTGGAATCGAAAGGAGATGATGACAAATTGCGTCCTCTTTTCAAATGGCAAATAGACCCATATTGGAGCCGACGATGGACTTTTGGAAGCGATGCTCAGACTGAGGCTAATCCGCCGTCACTGTCTGAGGCGAGCATCAGCATATTGCTTATCAATGTGGCGGCTCCTCTTCTTTACGCCTATTCTTTGCTCCACTCAGACCATGATATGAAAGAATCTGCTATCGGAATACTGGCTGGGCTTCCGCCGGAAAAAAATGCTATAGTGAGGAGTTGGGAGCAACTTGGATTCAACGCCAAGGATTCAGGCTCAACTCAAGCCCTGATACATCTGAGGAAAGAATATTGCGACAAGCACGAATGCCTACGATGCCGATTCGGCCATCAAGTCCTGCGTGCAACGATTAACGATTCACTGTTCATTTCTTAGACACCGAAATCCCCATGATAATCCCTTCAAGATCCGACGGAGTCTTGACAAGTGTCTCGGAAAAAGCTACATTGACATCCCCTATGTCGTAGAGCCAAATTACCTCCTGTTCGTTGACAGGATTTACGTAGGCCGTAATCAAGTCTGCATCGTTGAGATTTAATGCCCCTAATATGTAGTTGCGAAGATCCACTGTCATCAGGTCGCCGAGATGCAGATTGCTGATTCGCGCCTCTTCAGGATTGTTGACACGCACTTTCCATTCTCCTGGATTCCCCTCGATATCGGTATAGAGTGGAGTGCCTTGTCCGTCTGTCAGTATGCCATCGAAATTATAGTCGAGGCTGTCAAGCGGCTCTCCCACCCGGAGTGCGTCTACGAGAGAAGATACGGTCATGGCTATGTCATTGTCGGCATGGAATGGTCCATCTTCCTGTATAGCATTTCCATAACTGATTCCCCCAGACTTATTTCCACAGGAAATCAGAACAATAAGCATCACGGAGATCATCAATAACCAGGCTTTTTCTCCGCCATAACAATACTTTTGACCAATGCAGTTCATACGTCAATTAGAAAAACTCCGCAAAATTACAAAAAAAAACGATAACTAAAGACTTTTTAACAAATAAAATGATTAATTTTGCATTAAATATACGAAAATATTTGTTTTTATACTTCCATGGAATGGAACAGACTTATATCCGATAAACGACTCGGGCTTGAGCGATATCACGATCCGCAACCACATACCCGCTCCGACTTCCAGCGGGACTATGACCGCCTGATATTCTCCTCCCCTTTCAGACGGCTGCAGAACAAGACCCAGGTGTTTCCGCTACCGGGTTCTATATTCGTACACAATCGTCTGACACATAGCCTTGAAGTATCATCTGTAGGAAGATCAAT
This sequence comes from uncultured Sangeribacter sp., assembly GCA_964634905.1. GTDB lineage: Bacteria > Bacteroidota > Bacteroidia > Bacteroidales > Muribaculaceae > Lepagella. Next base: position 5,164 of record CAZWJO010000012.1, on the reverse strand, counting down.
GGCTAATGAGGTGACTAATATCCTCATTGACCGCTACGGATATGATCTCCAGACGGCTAAGCTCCGGGATATGGCTGACATCGTCGCAACGGCTTGCCTTGCACACGACCTTGGGAATCCTCCATTCGGGCATAACGGAGAGAAGACCATTTCCAGTTTCTTCACCGAGGGAGCAGGACTTGAACTCAAACCTTTACTGACCCCCCGTCAATGGAGCGACTTTGCTCATTTCGAAGGGAACGCCAATTCTTTCCGTCTTCTTACACATCAATTTGAAGGGCGAAGAAAAGGGGGGTATGCGATGACCTACAGTGCTCTCGCTTCCGTGGTGAAGTATCCTTTCGCCTCAACGCACGCTGGAGCTAAAGGGAAATTCGGATATTTCGAGACCGAGGAAGAGATCTACCTTCAAGTAGCGGAAGAACTTGGAATCCCCGAGATAGAGCATGGGCGACATGCAAGGCATCCTTTTGTTTTCCTAATGGAGGCTGCCGACGACATCTGCTACCAGATAATGGACATCGAAGATGCCCACAAACTGAAGATATTGTCTACTGCCGAAGTCAAAGAACTGATGATGAATTTCTTCAGCGAACGGGAGCAAATTCACATGACCGACTCTATGAAGCGGCTGGATGACCCTAATGAACAGGTAGGATATATGCGCTCGAAAGTGATAGGCGCACTCGTAGGAGGATGCTCAAAGGAGTTTACCGACCATGAGAAAGAGATATTAGCAGGGGATTATCAAGGATCCTTGACAGCTAATATTCCTGGAAGACTTAGCGACGCATACGCCATTTGCAGCGAAACGGCTTGGACTAAAATTTACAGCGCACCCCAGGTAATAGACATTGAGCTGGCCGGCAATCGAATCATCACTTATCTTATGGAGAATCTCGTAGGAGCGGTAGTGTCGCCGGAAAAGGCATATTCCCAGCTGCTAATAGGGAAAGTGCCGCAACAATACGATGTCAGATCCGAAAACCTGAACACAAGGTTGCAAGGAGTCATAGACCATGTTTCGGCAATGACCGACGTCTACGCCCTCGACCTTTTCCGCACCATAAACGGACACTCCCTCCCGGCAGTGTGAAATGCATCCTCCGCATGCGTCCAAGAGCGTCAAAAGCTAACTTTTACCGAATAAGTATCTCATTGAATAATACTTCATTTATGAAAACAAAAGTGATAATTAGCCTCTTACTATCAATATTGACCTTGACTTCTTTTCCCATAATCGCCCGCGATTATAGGCCGGATGAGATTGTCAATCCGAATATCGCCAACAGATATGACTACGTGGCGGATCCTGAAGGACTCCTCAGCTCATCTACACGTAGAGAGGTCAATGATCGGCTCCATAAGCTTCGTGAGGCTACTTCGGCTGAAGTGGCAGTAGCCGTCGTGCCGTCTATAGGAGACTATTCCATCGAAGATTTCTCCGAGAAAGTCTTCACACGCTGGGGACTGGGAAAGAAGGACAATGACAATGGAGTGCTTTTGCTAATCTCTCCCGATAGCAGAAAGGTGAGAATCCAAACCGGTTACGGCACTGAAGGTGTGCTTCCTGACATTACATGCGGACAGATAATCCGTGAAACTGTGATACCCAACATGAGGGATGATTGCCTTGATTGCGCCGTGAATGAGGCCACAAAGATGATATCACAAATAATGACAGACCCGGTCTATGCTGAAGAACTGCGATCAAATCAATCAGATAATTATTCAGGATTAGATGAGGCACCCGTCAATAAAGAAGCTTTGATGGGGTTCTTATATATTGTTGTCGCCCTACTATGGCTTATAGCTGCTGTCAGCTATTTTCTATATCTCAGGAAGGCACGTAAACTTAAATCAGTTTCAGAAAAGGCTACCGAATGGAGATCGAGCCTCACTTCACTCGGGTTGCTTTCTGTCGGCACAGTACTCACCGCCCTACCCTTCTATCTCCTTGCCCTTTATCACTATCGGAAAGCACGGTATGGAACGCGCAAATGCGACATTTGCGGAGGAAAGATGAGATTGATGAAGGGGAGTGAGGCATTAGGTTCGCTGACTCCAAGCCAGCAATTTGAGGAGAAAATCGGATCGGTGCACTATGATGTGCATAAATGTGATAAATGTGGCAACACGGAAGTCACTGCTTTCCCCGTCCACGGCTCGAAATACATCCCATGTCCGCATTGCGGCACACGAGCTTATCATTTCATAGGTAACCGGACTCTCCGGCAACCCACTTACCACTCAGAGGGGGAAGGAGTATCGCAATATCGTTGCGAGTATTGCGGTAATCAAGACAACAAAGGATTCCGCATACCAAAGAAGGATATGGCTGCGGCTATGGCCGCAGCAGCAGCTCTTGGAGCCGCTACTCGCCGACGCGGCGGCGGAGGATTTGGAGGTGGGTTCGGTGGAGGATTTGGAGGCGGATTCGGTGGCGGTCGCACCGGAGGTGGTGGTGCTTCCGGAGGCTGGTGATTATCATTCCTTGCGGAAACGCATACTGCTATTTTGATAGGGAAACTTAATGACCAAAGCTACCACCAAGGGGTCATATTCCGCCTGAATATCTTGACTCATGAGCGATCCTTCTGCATCAAGCCATTCTACATTAAAGACATTGGCAAAAGGGGTAGGCAACAGCTTACCCTTTTTTATTCCCGCTGACCATTGAGCTGTATTGACTTTGGCTCCACTTAAATAGTATATGTCGTATGACTCAGAGTCATTTGATGGGAGGATTACAAGCCTGTACTGACCACCCAACCGAGCGTATGTGTCGTCGAATTCATAGTCGAGAAGGGAGTAGATACCGGGCAACGAATTATGCTTCGCAGAAAGCATTCCCAATGTTTCCAGAATTTCCTCTGTAGCCTTTCCTGACAAATCATTTGATGATTTCTCAACGTTGAATTCTGAAACTGATATACTCTCAGGACGCTGAGAAACTATATCCGGCAACCCGTAAGGATGAAGTTCCGATTCAAAACCGAGGATATGATTGTATTCCCGATTTCCTGCAAATATATTCCATTGATTGCCTACTTTGACAATACGCCAGGCATTCTTACCGCGATATGTGTCCAATCCTTGCGAAACAATGACGGAGGCCAAATCTTGACCTCCGGGATATTCTTCTACACACACATTAAGTGCATCTAAACTTGAATCTCCAAATGGATCAGATTCAGAAACGGGGCAAACTCTTATTCTTAGTTCTTTTCCATCCCCACAGGGGAACTCTACTTCCCAGCCTTTCATTGACTGGTCGGCAACACGGAATGACACAGTCAAAGATTCTGCTAATGGTGGAGGAGTATGATTCTGAGCTTTCAACATCGCCGAAGTGGAAGAAAATATACCTACTGCGGCAAAAATTAGAATTACACCACCTATCACCATATTTATCAACTTCATAGTGCGCTGATTGAAATGACCTCGCAGCTTGTCGACGAAATGAGTGACCAGCCACCACCATCCTAATGCTCCGGCAATTATTCCTACAAAGCCAAGAATGTAATGATAGAATTTCATTCCCTCTATCACGAAATTAAACTGAGCAAACAGACCTATAATAAGGAAGAGAATCAGAGGATTGGAGAATGTCAAGGCAAACCCCTTGAGAATGTCGCCTTCCCGCGACGGAGCGCCATGATCGGCTTCCGTAGCTATCGCGCCATCAGGTTTCTTCCTTATAAGCCATATTCCAAAGAATATCAACACCACCGATCCGATAAGCTGTATCGGGTCCCGATGATTGTTGATAAAATCTTCTATAAATGAAAGTCCGAATCCTGTCAGCAGACAATATATTAAATCTGAGATAGCTGCTCCTACGCCGGTATACAAACCTGAAAGTCGCCCTTTGTCGAGAGTGCGCTGAAGGCAATATATTCCTACGGGACCCATCGGAGCAGAAACTACTACTCCAATCACCAACCCACGCAATATCATCAACACGAGCTCTCCCATCTCAATTATGAATTATGTATCCTCCTCCTTGACCAGGATCACAGGTGTAACGCCGCAGTCCATATTTATATTTTCCCGTCAGAGCCGGTCCCGCAACCGGGCTACCTCCGGCCATCACTACATCGTAGTGTGATCCACAGACAGGACATACGGCTTCAAGATTCTCAGAGTCAATTACAACTCTTATAGTCTGACTACGTTCCACGGGGCAAGAAAGATCGTATGCCAAAGGGATATTAGTCTCTGACGTGAATGGATCAACACCACCAATTAGCAAAACTCCTCCAAAACCAACGTATGTATTGGCATTAAAGGGAAAGCCGGAAGGACTTTGGAGACCTTGATAATTGATAAAATTTCTTGATAGCCCTACCCCGGATACGCCGTATGTGTTCCACATCCCCGCTCCTGATAGATTGATATATACGGGAAGAGATGGAATACGGTCGTCATCAATCTGATTACACGACACAAGAGCTGACAGCAAAGCTATCAGCAGCAAAAACAAACCCCTTTTGAATGCATAATTCATAATGCACAATGCATAATTAAGTAGTAAGCATGCTCTGCATGCGTCCAAGAGCGTCCAAAACTAACTTATTTTACTGACCTTGAGCGTAAGCTCAGGGAAAACTCATCCTACACTCAAAGCCCCCGGAGGGGTCGTAACTTATCCGAACGGTATCGAGCGAAGTACACTTGCAAACTGCTCCGTCATCTTCTGCATCGGTCCGGAAATCATCGGGCGCAGCATCGCAGGAATCTCAATATCCACCTTTGCCTGAGCACGGCAAGAACTTTGATCGACTGGATGAATGTCGAGCTGCAACTGCAACGGCACTGGGGTTCCTTCTCCTTTCAGTGTTATGCGTGAAGGGGCTGTACGTTCGATGACTTTCAAGCGTATTGCGCCTACCGGACCCCCGGGAAGCTCGATACTGTCGGGAGTCAGATGTATATTGTCAAACATCTCTTTTTTGTCAGCCGGTATTTGATCTGCCGGAACCTGATCCAAAAGATTTTTAAGCGTCTCGAAATTACTAAGTCGATCGAAGACACTTTCAGCAGAAGCCTTCAAAGGTACTTCCTCACTTTTATATGTAGCCATTTTGCGTTTTGCGTTTTGCGTTGATCGTTAATCGTTAATCGTTGATCGTTAATCGTTAATCGTTGATCGTTAATCGTT
>CAZWJO010000011.1:2423-47046 GCA_964634905.1 uncultured Sangeribacter sp. | reverse complement strand
ATTATGAATTATGCATTATGAATTATGCATTTCTCAGACAAGGTATGGATTTGTATCCCATTCTCTTCCTATAGTAGTAGGATTACCATGACCGGAAAAGACAGATGTCTCTTTAGGAAGAGTTAGCAGTTTGTTCTTGATGGCATCTACGAGCTGCCGGTGATTGCCGCCGGGAAGATCAGTGCGTCCGATGCTTCCTTCGAAGAGAGCATCTCCAACAATCACGAAGTCATCTTCCTTATCATACAGGCAGATGCTTCCGGGGCTATGTCCGGGAACATGGAGCACTTTCAATTCTCCTCTTCCTATCTTTATGACATCCCCATCTTCCAACTTGTGTCCTATTTCAATAGCGACGTACTCCCCGGGGATTCCAAAACTCTGTGCTTGCTGAGCAATATACTCTCCAAGAGGAGCGTCAGCTTCATTAGCCTCAACAGGAACTCCATACTTTTCCTTGACCCAAAGGTCGGCAATAGCATGGTCGATATGGAGGTGCGTATTAATAAGGTGTGTCACCTTCAAACCTTCGCGATCGATAAACTTCTCCAAAGCCTCGAATTCCCTCTTTTGGCTCATACCAGGGTCAATTATCGCAGCTTCTTTCTCTTCAGGATCATACACTATATAAGTATTGATCCCAAACATATAAAATCCAAATTTTACTACTTTCAACATTGTTATTCTATATTCTAAATTCAAAATTACGCAGGAGTGTAAACTATTTTCTTTGTATTGAAGAATTCTTCATTGAAATAGTTGGATATGTCGACTACCTCGGAAGTCTTCATTGTTCGAAGTTCTGCTCCAAGATCGCCACCTTTAAGAGCAATCACACCATTAGGAATTGCATTAGCTTGCTCGCGTGATATGTTCTTGCGGCTAAGCTTGACGAGATCCGGCTGAGGCATGACTGCTCGGCTCACTACAAAATCAAACTTCTCATGGCATTCTCCGCTATCACCGTGTTGGAAAGAGACATTGGTCAAACCGATTTTTTCTGCAATATCCTCAGCCACTTTCAGTTTTTTCCCTATCCTATCAATAAGGAGGAAATGCACTTCTGGGAAGATAACGGCCAATGGCAGTCCCGGAAGACCTCCACCCGTACCAAAATCAAGCACTCTTGTGCCAGGCACAAAATTGATGAATTTTGCGATTGCAAGACTATGGAGAAGATGGTTCACCTCCAGATTATCTATATCTTTTCGGCTTACGACGTTGATTTTCTCGTTCCATTCAGGATAGAGTGTCAACATAGCCTCAAACTGTTCCCTCTGTCTTTCGGTCAGATTCGGGAAATATTTCATTATCTTTTCTATCATACTGCAAAAATAACACTTTTTCCGCAAATAATCCTTATATTACACCTGATATATCATCATTTTTTATTAATTTTGCATATCTCTCCTCGAAACACTCAATTCTCAATTCTCAATTATTTATGCATAAGTTTTTAGTAAGAGCCGTTTCCGGCTTAATATACGCCGCCGTTATCATCTTCTGTATAGTATATGGAGGATGGGCACTATGGACAATGGCAATTGCCTTTGCAATTATTGGAGTCTGTGAATTTGACAAAATGGCTATGGGCTACTCCAGCAAGACTCTTCCTATCTACATTACAGACATAATAGGAACATTATCGCTTATATGCGTCTCTGTATGCAACTATGCGATCATTTTGTTTCTTGTTGCCCAAATAGTTCGGGTGATATTGCATAGGAATATCAAATCAAAAGATCCTGAGCAGCGTATATCCTCATCAGATGTCATGACCTATCTCGGGCTTCCTATGTGTCTGATGGTATTTGATCCAATGGTCAGAATTCCCCTTCTCATTTTCGTGATGCTATGGCTCAACGACTCCGGAGCATATATCGTTGGTTCGCTCATGGGTCGTAACAAGTTATGTCCTTCCATTTCTCCCAACAAGACATGGGAAGGATTTTTTGGAGGAATCGTCATTACAATTCTGGGGGCTTTCCTACTGTTTAAACTTTGTCCATCTTTCTTCGGGATGGAATCGTATGGCGTAGGGATGTGGATGATTCTTGCTGTTTCGACTTGTATATTTGGTACACTCGGTGATCTTCTTGAGTCTAAGATCAAACGCATCTACGGGGTCAAAGATTCCGGACATTGGATTCCCGGACATGGTGGCATTCTTGATAGGATTGATTCCTTCTTGATAGCATTTCCTGCGGCATTCTTGATAGGATTGATTCCTTCTTGATAGCATTTCCTGCTGCTTTCTTGATTCTTCTCATCCTTCAGTGAAAGTTCCGAAATATAAGATCTGTCGGACTAATCCGAAAGTCTGAAAGTCTGACAAAAAGTCAAAAATTCCATGAAAAAACTTTTATATTCTTTATCTTCCTCTATTCTATTAGCATTCTCAATTTCTGCTCAGACTCCTACCCTAACTCATGTATTTGATATTAAAGCAGAGATTGGTAATGCGATCAACGATGGGCAATGTCCACACGGAGTAAGAGTTACAATCCCCATTACAGGAGGGGAAGTGACTGGAAAAATCAATGGTAAAGTTATTCCAGGGGGTGCAGACTACCAGATTGTCAATCCTGAACAACAGAGAGCGAACCTCCAGGCAATCTACACTATAATGACCAATGATTCTGTCGCTATCCATGTATGCAATGAAGGAATCAACAGGTTTGCTCCTGATGATTCCTACTTCATGACTTCTCCAAAATTTGAATGTGATATCAACTCACCCTACAATTGGCTAAACGACCGGATATTCGTCTGCCGACCAGTAGGTTTTGAACAGAACGCTATCACTCTACGAGTGTGGATGGCAGAATAAATGATTACATACCCTTTGGAGTGCCATCTATATTTGTTTATCTTCCGGTTGCATTTAGATACTCTGCGATTGCACATCGGAAATCTCCGTATGAAGAACTGTATTTGTCTATTGCTTGACGGTTTAGCATCTGGGCTTCCAAAAGATCAGTTATCGTAGCCATCCCGGTTTCATAATAGAGTCGGCTCAAGCGTAGGTTGTCGGCACTCTGCTCAATAGTCTCGGAGGCTATTTCCATCTTTCGATGGGCTGCTGTGACATCATCCCACTTATTCTGCATATTGATGCAAAGCAACTCACTTTTGTCTTTCAGTTCATTTGTGGCATTAAGTTGCTCAGCCTTCTTGCGTTTGATTGCGTACGATCCACCCCACCATCCACTGATGGGAATATCAACGGCAAGTTGAAGAGCCCCGAAATTGTGGCTTTGTTCAAGGAAATCATGATAATACCATCCGGCTCCAACAGCAACCTTCGGCATATACTTTCCTCGCTCCATCCTCAACTCAAGATCCTTAGCTTTAACATTCTTGTTGAGCAATTGAAAGTCTATCGTCTGTTGCAAAACATCCGAAGGATTGACAAGCAGCTCTAAAGGACATTCGGGGGTTTTTTCCGGGACTTCCGCAGCAATATCTATAGGTTTCTGAAAATCCGCACCGATATATTGCGATAAAACCATCCTGCAAAGTTTGATGCCATTGTCAAGATCGACCAAGTCGCTTGCGAAACCATCTCTTTGTATTTTCACCTTCAAAAGATCATTACGCATTGCTACTCCAGCCTCGACAGCCACCGCCACTTGATTCTCAAGAGAGTCAAGAAGCTTTATTGCTGATATCAGTGTCCCACGAGTAGATTTTAAAGTGGCAAGTTTCCAATAATATTTCTCTGTAGTAAGAACCACCTCCTTTTCAGTCGACGCTTTCTGTAGTTTTGCAACGGCCTCTCCTACCTTGGCAAGTGCGTTTCCATTTATTATCTCACCTCCCATGAAAACTGGTTGCAAAGCCTGCACACCCCCACCAATACCGTGTTTGACTAAGCCTAACTCAAGAATGTCAAGCACATTGTATTGAAGCATCTCATGATTTGCCATCACTCCGATACCTCCGGCGGCTATTTCAGGAAAATATTTTGTAAAAGCTTCCTTTCTAAGGGCCGTAGCCTCCTCTACGGAATACCCTGCGGACTTTATCGACGAGTTGTTGATGAGTGCCATTTCCTTACACTGGTCGAGTGTAAGGATGGTGTCGTTGTTGTTTTGGGCCATGGCACTCAGGCCCAGAGCAGAAATTATTATGAATAATAACTTTTTCATAGTTCCTAAGATTAAGATAGTTAGACAAGGTGAGTTTCCAATGGTTCTGGAAGAGGCTTGTCGGCTCCTTTATTTCGTGATTTCATCTTCCAGTAAGCTACAGGGATAGTAGTGAGAATGAAAATCATCGTGATTGGAGTTCCCCAGAAAATTACGACTCCCATAGGTTGCCAAAGAGCTGAATTACCAATCACCATCGGCACAACGCCCATTGTGGCGGCAGCCGAAGTAAGGAATATAGGACGCATTCTTCTCTTGGATGCATTGAAGATGGCATCTTTCAGAGGCTGTCCCTGATTCCGAAGTTCCTCGGCATAGTCGAGAAGCACAATCGCATTTCTGACAAGGATACCCATTAGGGACACTATTCCAAGCACGCATGTCACAGACAATACAGTACCCTGAATCAACATTCCGATACCGGCTCCCGGCAGACAGAGCAAGAGCGAAAGCACGAGCAACGCGGCAACTCCGATCTGAGTATAATGGAAGAGAAGGATAAAGAAGATGATGACAACCGCTATGATAAGGGCTCCTCCTATCTGTGGCAATGTCGACATAGTGTTTTCCCAATCACCTCCCCGGCTTATTGTCACACCATCCGGTATATCGATATCCTTGATTGCGTCCATGACAGCTTCCGTCCTGTCGATGACGTTTACATTACGCTGAACTTCTGCTATCAATGTGACGGTCGGAATCCCATTTCGTTTCGATTCTTTACCGACATGCCATTCAGGATTGACAGTTGCAAATTCGCGGAGTGGGGCGGAAGAAATTCCGGCCACTGAAACAGGTTCATCACGAAGTTCATCGATATTCGAGCGGTCGGCAGTAGGAGCTTTCAATACCACAGGTATACCGTAGGAACCTTCCCAGACTGTGGCAACCGGGACGCCAGAGCTATATCTCATTGCAAGGGTAGCCTCAAGGCCTAAGTTGTTGATGCCAAGGCGTGATGATTCGGCAGGATTCGACTCAACTGTCGCACTTACAAGAGGGAGATCCAAAGAACTGCGTACATTTCTCAATCCTGAAACACTTCTCATCCTTTTCAGTATTGAGTCACTGATTATTGCAATTTGTTCCTTGTCAGTACCACTAACCCTTATCTCAATCGGGAAGTTTGCATTGGAATAGCTCAACTGTTTGAATCGGATGACTGCATCGGGGAAATATTCCTCATATTTATCTGTGTATTCATTCAATACATCTATGGTAGCTTCATTGCTCTTAGTGTTGACTATAAACTGAGCGAAGTTCGGTCCTCCGACTTGCGGAGCGTACGTAGCTTGGAATCGGGGCGATGAACAGCCATGGAATGAAGCTATCGACACTACCCTATCGTCGGCAGAGAGGATATTCTCAAGAGAATCTGCCACTTCCGATGTCCTTTCTACAGATGTACCCGTAGGTAGGAAAATCTCAACAGCAAATTGGTTTCGTTCTGCAATCGGCATCAGCTGCATCGGGCGGGAGACGAAGAGTAATGTGCCGCCGATTACTATGAGGACTGAAACTACGAGTGTTCCTGTAGGATGATTGAAACAGAAGGTTATCACTTTGTCATATCCATTCTGCATAGATGTGAAGAAAGAGAATTTCTTTTTCCCACTTGCTACAGCTTCTTGCTCGAGTTTATAGATAGGTTTCTTAATGAGTTTATACTGAAGATATGGCACGAGGAGTTCAGCTACAATGAGCGATACCATCAATATGATAGTCAAAGCCCATGGGAAGTCGCTCAAGAAATCACGGAACATACCCTTCATCGTCAAAAGGAAGGGGAAGAATGTTATTGAAATAGCGAGTGTAGCTGAGAAGATAGCTTTGAAAAATTCTGAACCGGAACGCAAGGCAGCTGTCTTATGATCAACACCCTCTGAGATAAGTTCCACGTAGTCATCTATGATGACAACAGAGTTATCTACAATCATACCGAGACTCAATATGAGGCAGGCAAGAGTCACTGTATTAAGTTCAATGCCTATGGTATAAAAGAGTCCAAGTGAGATGAAGATTGCGATTGGAATTGTGGCGGCGGCTATCAATGCGACTTTCATCGGAAGAAGCAAAAGGATGACTATCACAACTGCCACCACTGCGATCAGCAGCTCCGTAAGGAAATTGTTGACAGAACTGTTGACCACTACAGGCTGGTCGGTGATCTTAAACATTGTCACTTCACTCGGAATCTCAGATTTGAAGGATTCCAGTTGCTTGTTGACCTCTTTACCCATTTCCACAATATTGTAGCCTGATTTCATCTGGATACTCAGCAGAAGGCTCTTGGTGCCGTTGTTGGTGATATAAGACGTAGGTTGTGGATATTCTTTCTTGACTGTAGCAATGTCGCCGAGTCTGACAGAAGAACCGTTAGGAAGAGCCATGACGATCATGTTCTGCAGGTCAGCTACAGAATTAATGGAGCGTGCCACATAAATAGGTTGGGTATAATCCCCTGATTTCAACGATCCTCCTGTAGTCTGGAAACCTTTAGAAAGCAATGTCGCACCAAGGGTCTCTTCATTTACGGCATAATGCTTCAGCTTGTCGGGATCTATCGTCACGGCAATCTGCTCATTCTGTTTGCCATATACTTCCATTGTGCCTACACTTTCTATGGTGCGCAGTCTGTCGCGGAGGGCATCCATGTAATCACCCATCTCCCTGTAAGTCTTTTCCTCACTGGTCATCGTGACAAGTATGGATGAAGTCTCGCCGAAATTGGATATTGTCTCCACAGCCAATACGCCTGCGGGCAATTTCATCTTCACTTCGCTCATACCGAGCTTGAATTCATTCCAGAATGGCTTCGTCTCCTTTACGTCATCGTTAAGTTCAACAAAGATCATTACCATTCCATCCGTGCAGTTGCTATATGTCTTAGTCTTATTGACCTGCTTGTAAGAGAACACATAGTCTTCAAGAGGCTTCAACACCTCTTCCTCAATCTGCTCATCTGTAGCCCCCGGATATACGGCGGCCACTACACCCTCACGAATGGTGAAGTTTGGAAACTCATTCTTATCTATCTCATAAAGTGCATAAATTCCGTATGCAATGAGGACCGTAGCTAAAAGCAACACGATCCTACGGTATTTCATACCGATTGCCACCAATGGCACAGGCTTGAAATCCTGACCCTTGGGCTGTTGGTCTGTAGGCTGAGTAGTGTTCATGATCAATAGTTAAGAAGGGTTTCACTGCTGACTTTCTGCATTCCTTGTGTGATAATTGTGTCGCCTCTGTTAAGGCCTGCGGTTATCACGATACCTGTAGGCAACATATCCCCTGCGGTGACAAACTGCTGCACAGCTTTCTTATTCTTTGCCAACCATACGAAGTTCCTATTGTCAGAACTCAAAAGCACCGACTGAACAGGGACAATGATACGATCGTCTTTTTCAGCCATATCATTAGCATCCGCTTCGATCTTCACATCACAAAGCATACCGGGAAGCAATTCGCCTGCTGAGTTCGGGAGAGTGAATTTGACATCGAAAGTGTGCGACAATGGATTAGCCACTACACCTTGCTCTGTAAGGATACCTTCATAATTTTTCCCACTGACAGCCTCAGAAGTAACAATAGCTTTTCTTCCGGCTTTTAAATGCCCAACTTCCTTTTCTGGAACTGAAATACTGACTTTGACATCCCCTACTCCGACAATTTTCACAACAGGGATTGCCGGGGCAACAGTCTGGCCGTCGTCAGCAAATTTTTCAGCTACGACTCCACTTATCGGTGAGTAGATCTTTGCATCTCTCACTCCTTTTGCAGAAATTGCGGCTGCGTTTTGGGCTTGCTTAAGTTTTGCCTGTACATCAACCCATTGTATATCCGGCAATGCGTTAGCGTCATGAAGTTTCTTCATTCTGTTGTATGCATCCTGAGCTTCTGTGAGGGTTGCCTGAGCCATATTATTGGCATGTATCAGGTCGGAGCCGTCAATTTCAGCAAGTACTTGACCCTTGCTAACTTTCTGCCCCACATTCACATATATCTTTTTGATAGTACCTCCCACTGGGAAACTCATATCGGCTTCATTACCCGACTCGATTGTGCCGGAATATGTACGCGATGAATTTTCTGCGCTTGTTCCTACGGCCTCAACAGTCACCTTTACGGGAGGAGCTGCCGTAACTTTTTCTTTCTTGAATCCGCAAGATGACAGGCAAGCTGACATTGCCAATGCGCCAATACAGATGATTAATGTCTTTCTCATAATATTACAGTTGGAATCGTTAAATAATATAAAGATAACACAAAAAAACCTACTTAGTTCACTCCAAACAATATACTGTCTACCATTATGCTTACATTCTTTTCCACTGAACACTCTTGAGTATTAAAGATATTTCTTAATGCACTATTTTTAAAGGATTGGGAGAATAGAATAAAACTTATCAGTTTAATCCTCGTTTATATCAAACTTAACTGTAATTGTCTACTTCAAGGTCAATTCCAAATGGGATTCCTCACATCGCATGAAAATAGCTTGAAAAAAAGGTTTTTTTATCAATTTTCATTAATTTTGCATTATAGTTAAAACCTTCAACATAAAAGAATTTTTAGAACATCAGCATCAGTTAAGAGAGATTGGCGGATGAGAAGCTTAATAGTATCAGCTGTGTAATGTCTATATAAGTTGAAATAAAACAATTAAAATGAATATATATGAAGTTTCGAACAGAATATGAGGCTCGCCCCGGTAGCCTTATGCTTAATCCAGAACAATCGATTGTTCTAATAGGATCATGTTTCACCGATTATATCGGAAAGCGGATGAGATTCTGCCGATGGAGAGCCTATCCAAATCTCTGTGGAGTGCTCTATAATCCAAGTTCCATCGCAAATATCCTCCGAATTGCAGCCACATGGGATAATATTATAGAAGTTATTGATGATTCTATTGCCCGACGAGACAGACTTTGGATTACATGGTTGGCAGATTCCGGGTGTACGAGTTATTCAAGTCAGGAAACCAAAGATTGCATATTACGAAGATTGCGTGAACTCCGTTGTGTCTTAAGAAGTACTAAGGCTTTGATAGTGACATTTGGAACGGCTTGGGTATATGAATTGGCAAATCGTCCTGGGTATCTGGTCAGCAATTGCCATAAATTTCCTTCTGATACTTTCGTTAGGAAGCGACTCAAGATTTCTGAGATAGTGGGGGAATGGAACAATATGATGAGAATTCTGTTAGATTTTAATCCGGAGATCAAAATTATTTTTACAGTAAGTCCAGTACGTCATCTTAAAGATGGATTTGAGGGCAATAGCAGTTCCAAAGCAATCCTGCGTTTGGCTTGCGAGGAAATTTGCAGCATTTCAGACAACGCTGACTATTTTCCATCATTTGAAATCATGAATGATGATTTGCGCGATTATCGGTTTTATGGCCCTGATATGGTACATCCATCCGAGATGGCAGTGGATTATATCTGGGAAAAGTTTCAAGAGCGCTATCTATCTCAAGAGTCTCGAAAACTGCTTGCGGAAGGACAAAAGGTGACTAAAAGACTCCAACATCGCCCAATTGTGTATGGCACAAGTGAAGTGGCACAGAACATTGCCACTCAAGAGAGATGTGAAGCAACAGAATTTTACAATAATTTCCTCTCAAAGCATCCTACTATGCTATCTGAAAAAGAATGAGAAAATTTGAAAATTTTGAGTTCAGAGGTGTTTTCAATCTAAAAATTTTGCGAATTCATTTTTTTTCAATAACTTTGCATTAAACTATAAGAATTTATGAAAGATTTGACATAGCTCACTGCGCTACGATCAGCATGATTCGTTAGAATAGGATTCTTTATGGACTCCACTTTTTCGGCAGTTAGCAAGGATGAGAAGACATTCTCTAATCCGAAATATGTGCACCAGTTGGCGACTGCAAACCTAAAAATAAGATTCAACCTCTTTAATCTCGAAACATCCCGATTAATCCCTCTATTGCAAGATATGAAAATTATCTACTACATGATACTTCTAATGGCATTGCCTTTTTTTTGGGGTTGCTCCAAACAGCAAGCTCCAGACCATTCTTTGCTATATGAGGAGATCAGGCATGTCGATAAGTTGGAGTTTGCTTCTATGGCGGTGACTAAGACTGTCAAGACGGAAAGGACTGACTGGTATAAGGTCGGGAAAAGGATCGCAGTCTATTCTTTTGATACCTATCTCAAAGCTTATATTGATTTGTATGAATTCGATCCGGAGGATATGGAATTCGATGAGGAAACCAAGACTGTAAAAGTTACTCTTCCTCCAATCAAGATAGACATCGCCGGTAGGGATATGAATATGAAAAAGGAATATGAGAATGTCGGGATGTTCCGTACTGAAATCGACTCCAAAGAAAGGGCTAAAATGAAGGAAAAGGCAAGTAATGACCTCAGAAAAGAACTTGAAGGAAATCCTGATTACAAAAAGAAACTTGATGAGTCGGCCAGAAGAAAAGCCAGATCATATTTCGAAACAATCTTTAAAAATGCAGGTTATACTGCTTACATTCGCTTTAGCGACGAATCCTCTCAAGAGGGTGACTTTAACATTAAGCAATATGATTAAGGCTCAAAAATTCATCATCCCCATCCTTTTGATAGCAGTTTTAGCATTTGCCGGATGGCAATTTTACCATTATTCCAATCGCCCGGACGAAATTGAAGTTCTTCCTTCTCATCCCAGCGACGTGAAGGAAATGGCGCGTCTATGCTCCATGGAGATATATAATGAGGTGCCTGTTCTCGATACGGTCAACTCCAAGGTCATGTTTGCAGTACAAAAACAATCCGGCAGCATCACTTTCGATATGGAACATTTGCAAATTGATGATTCAGGAGATACTGTAAGGATTGTCCTTCCTCAAGAAATTGTAGAAATTTACGAAGCAAACGTAAAAGATGCATGGCAAGTGATAGATACTAAAGCCATAGGACCCATGTCAATTATCCGAAGCAATAAATTTACTCTTGCCGAAGAAAACAGGGTAAAAAGCAAACTGAAAGCAAACTCTATAAAACGACTTTACAAAAACGGTACCATCCGCCAAGCAAGAAAAGATGCCGTTGAAAACCTCACTCGACTCATGGAAGGGATCTACAGAAAACCAGTCACGGTTTATGATCCCACACCGGAAGGAAAACAAATTTTCTCAAAATAAAGCAAATTTCCGAAAAATTTTTATTAAATTTGCAGACTGATTAATGAAGATATGCGTCTGCGAAGTTTTTTGACATATTTGGATTGTATTATTGTCCTTCTGTCTGCAAGCTGCGACAGAAGCTCTAAACAATACGACCAAGAGGAATCTCTCCGTAGAGTTCTTACTGTGCAGAAAATTCAGAATCTTAATCCCGGAAATCCTGCTGTCGTTCCTCAGATTGAATCAATTATAGACAGCATGAGAAACTCCGGAAAGGATGCATATTATTTCGGAGCGGTCAATGTGCTTATCGACCGTCTATTCTCCGACGGCAGATATGCGGAGGCTGACTCGCTCGCCGTCAGAATGCAACATGATGCCTTCGAAGAGAATGATTCACTTGCTATAGCTATGTCGAAGCGCGTAAGAGCTCAAATCTTATACAAGTTATCCCAATCAGATCGAGCTTTGAAAGAAGCTTTGTCAGCTCTTCCCTATATAGAAAAACCGTTAAGTTCGGGAAGTCGTTTCGGAACAGCTACAAGTCTGGATGAATGGATTCACATTATAGCTCAGGCAAAATCAGATACTTCATTAATGATGCAGGCCGGTAGACGCTATTCAGAATTGGTAAAAAATAACTTTTCTGAACACTCTTGGAATGACACAACCGGACATTACAAAGTCACAGCGCTTGCTTTTGAAGCTGAGAATGCCTTATACAATAATGAACTAATACAAGCTGACTCGTTGCTTGACAATGCTTCGATATTTATGAGAGCAGACCTTCCAGCTCGTGCTTACGAACATTTCTATGAGACTCGATGCAGAACAAGGGCAACAATAGGAGACTATATTGGTGCCCTTGCTGATGTTGATACTCTCCTCTTAACGCATAAATGCTTCCCTTGGTTTTATCTCAGAGACCTTCAACTTAAAGCCGAGGTTCAAAATGCTGCCGGATTACATGAAGAGAGCTCTAAGACTTATTCTCACTACATCGCTTACCATGATTCTCTTTCAACTCGTCTTACCGACAGACGACTTCATGACTTGACTCTGCTTTACCGATCTGAATTGGACAAAGAAGAAAAAAGAGTTTCACGAATCAGACTTATTGGTCTTGGCAGTGTGACTCTACTTCTCTTTATTCTATTGGCAGTGACATTCAGAAATGCTTTAACAGAAAAGAAAAAAAACCGGCTCTTGGTAGAACGTCTGCATGAATATGACCGTACCGAACAGACACTCTTACAGAACATTCCTGATGTCATCCAAAATTCTGAAGAAATATCTGAAATTTTGCGTCTGGATATGTACATGACTTCTGAGCGACCTTATACAAACCCTGGTCTGGGAAGGAAAGAGCTTTCCGAATATCTTGGAATAAACCAAGATGCGCTTGCTCAGTTGATACGCAATGAACGAGACTGCACAGTGCATGCTTACATCAACTCTTTCCGTATTGAAGAGGTCAGAAGAATCCTCGACTCTAACTCAAAACAACCGATTGCAGAGATAGCTATAAAACTTGGATTCGGAACTGCCCGGACTCTACAACGCGCATTCAAAGAGCGTTTTGACATGACCCCTTCCCAATATAGAGCAGCTTCTAACGATATTCGTAATTCTGAAAATCAATAACTTAAAAATTGTCGCATCCCACATCCATTATTGTCGCATGACTTTTGAAGCTTATCAGAGCATTTTTGACTAATTTTGTAGTATGGAATCAATTGCCAAAAAGAAAAATAAGTCATAAATACTAACTGACATACTTCAAAATGATAAAAAAAACTTTCTATCTATGGCTTTATGCCTTCTTTCTCCTCGTTGGCGTTTCCGCTTGCAGCGACTCCAACAAATTTCAAGATGAACCCAACTATCCGGGCCTTGACAATTTCGAGGGAAGGATACGCGAATTTTTCTTGACTAATGAGACTGATAATTTTGATGCAAGTGATTGCGACATCAAAATCCTTACGCCTGAAAAAAGTGTCATCTCTCGTAAATGTACTCACTCGCGTTCTAATGGTAAATCTACCTTTAATCTCGAGACTGGATTGAAGGAGGGTGAATACCAGCTCCTCTACATAGAATATCCTATTGATCCGGTAGTGTCTGATGATGGTAAACACAGAATTGAAACCCGTCAGTTCGGTCTCGGATGCAAAATCAAGGCTGACAAGAATGGGGTCATTGTGACAAGTTCTTACGACCCCATCATTGGCCTTACTGGTAAAGGGACGCAAGACAACCCGTATATCGTAAGCAGCTACGACCATCTTATGACACTTGCTCATAAAGTCAACAGCGATGTGTCAAATTATCTTATAGATGAAGAAACTTACATCAAACAAATCGTTGATATTGATATGGATGATGCTTGCTTCTTTACCGACCACCGCTATGGTTGGGAACCGATTGGCAATGACGTGAATCTGCCTTTCCGTGGCAACTATTTAGGTTCTAACTTGACTCATATATGGAGTCTACGCGATAAATCGCCTGCCATTGGACTTTTTGGATACATTCACAGGGCTAAAATAGACGGCGTCACGATTTCTGACAGTGAATTCTCCGGAAATTTTGGTGTGGGAAGTGTTGTAGGTGCCGTCATCACATCCGGAGCTCATCGCGACAGATCGGAAGTGACAAATTGCGTCGTTAAAAACTCTGATATATCTGGTTCAGAAGGCTCTTTAGGTATAGGAGGAATCATCGGTGTCGTGGATATGAACACAAAAATTGCGTTATACGAATGCCATAATGAGAATTCCACTATCAGCGGAGATTATAATGTGGGTGGAATAATGGGGTCAGCTTCTGCATATTCTCTCACTTCTATCAATTCTTGCACAAACAACGGAAAAACCATAGGCGGATATTCCGGAGCCGGTGGCATCATTGGAACTTGCGATACAGTATATGCCACTTCTTGTAAGAATCTTGCAGATATTATAGGAGGAAACTCATATTCTGACAATGATAAAAACAATGCTGCCATTGGTACCGGCGGAATTGTCGGTGGTTCAGGAGTCGCTTTCATCACAGGATGCAAAAATTCTGGTACCATTACAGGTAAAGAGGGTGTTGGAGGCATGCTTGGAAGCACTCGTGTTGTAGGAAATGATCAAACTGGATTGATCTATAATAATGCGGCATTCCGATATTGTGAGAATGAAGGGAATATATATGGTTCCCGTTTCGTTGGTGGAATAAATGGTGAAAGTCAATTCGGAAGTTTTGGTTCTCTTAATTCCGCTCAAGTCAAGGGAGACACTTATATTGGAGGTATAGTCGGAAACGCATCAGTATGCGTAGCTCACAACAATGTAAACAAGGGCGATATCCTTGGAGTAGACTATACAGCTGGCATCATAGGTAAGAGCACTTTTGGATCAATTGCAATAAATGACAATTATGGGTATGTAAATGCCACTGGCAATAATACAGCAGGAATTGTGGCTCTTTCCGGAAACAATGTTATTATCCACTACTGCAGCAACTTTGGCAAAGTGGAGAATACGAATGGCCAACATGTCGGAGGAATTGTCGGTGAAATCGGAGATCCAAGAAAATGGACCGGTTGGCAAATCGCTGAGTGCGTGATTGGAAGTGCGGAAATAGCTATGGCGGTCCTTGGTCCTGTTATTTCTGTCGTAGCCCCAATCATTGAAGAATCAGCTCATGTAGTATCCGCAATGCTTGAATTCAGCGAAGTAGGTTTCGACTGGCTTCTCCACGCATCCGATATGGTTTTATGGGGAGACGGAATAGCAGGGTTCATATCCGGCGAAAGCAGTGAGGAAGTGGCTGAGGCAATCAAAGCACAGACATTTGAACTGGCTGATGACATCAAGAAAAATTTCAAAGATATTCGCACTTCATCTCTTCCTTATGTCGGGGCTGCTAAAGATCCCTTGTCTAATCTTCATGCCAGTGCCGCCATTGATCTGGCAGATTGGTATACAATGGAAGGAAATGATGAACTTTTCAACGATGCATTGAATGAATGTAGGATTGAGAGAATGGAAGCAGTCGAAACCCTTGCTAAAAGTAAAGAAATAGTCCATCAAGTTATCGGTGGCGTTTGCATTGCTGTCGGAACTGTAGCTACTATCGGAGCAATGGTTGCTTCTGGAGGTGCTGCTGCACCGTTTGTAGTAATCGGAGCTTCAGTAGGTTTGATCGGAGGTCTTAACGCAGTCATGAAAACTTGTACCGAATTTGAAGAAAACGTTGTGATTATCTCCCAATGCGTCAACGGGGGCTCTGTGATAGGATCAAATCGTACCGGCGGTCTGGTCGGGACACTCCACGAGCAATCTATCATTACTGACTGCTTAAATGTCGGTAAAGGAAATGGAAAAGTCAAGCCATTTGCAGGGCACTATGACAAGTTGGCGGGATGTATCCGCTGCCTATGCGCAGGCTCTGATTGGGATGGTCACGATATTGGTGACCTCCAATATGGTTCTGCTGTAGTTCGTAGAGATGGCAAAGGTCCTGATAAAGCGTCGGCCGATAGAGTCTATCTTGTAGATGGCAAAGACATTAATAATCCTAAATACTACAAAGCTGTGGACTACGACTGGAATATGTCGAATGAATCCTCAAGTTATTGGACTCTATCGCCTTTCGATAATGATGAAGTTCAATATCCCGTTCCAACTTTTTCAATGATGCGTAAAAAATGAAAAAAGAAATGAGAAAATATATTTATGCTTTTATAGTTACAGCTATCCTCGCAACAGGTTGCTCTGACAATACCCCGGATTTTCCTACCAATTCATCGGTGGAAGAAAACGAAGATAGCCGCATATCATCATTTGATATAGATCCAGCTTTGCTTGATGGCGAGATAATCTCTAAAATTGGGTATGCTAATCTAAAAAAGGGGTTTTTCAATTTTGAAACATATAACGCAGACCTGCGTCACCAGGGTTCAAGCGTAAGATGCGGTCTGCATATCACCTCATCATCAAGCCTTGATGATGGAGAATACCTCCTAACATTCTC
This sequence comes from uncultured Sangeribacter sp., assembly GCA_964634905.1. GTDB lineage: Bacteria > Bacteroidota > Bacteroidia > Bacteroidales > Muribaculaceae > Lepagella. Next base: position 30,720 of record CAZWJO010000011.1, on the reverse strand, counting down.
TGATATCGATGGTCTCCCTCTTGAAGGGATGCTACGAGTCGAGATGAAAGAAGACAAAGTAATGAAGGTAGGAGAAGCTAAAAGTAATTTTTCACTTCGCTCCGGATCGGGAACACAACAGGATCCTTATAAAATTGGAAGTGCACGTGATTTTATTACATTTCTTGACGATCTAAGAGAAAATGAGCTGACCAATGGTCGTGATGTATGGTTCCTGCAAACTGCCGACATTGATCTGATGGACCAGAGCAGCACAAAACCAGGTCGTGGCTACTATGGCTATTCATTTGCAGGCCATTACGATGGAGGGGGATATGCTCTTAAAGGAATGTATTATCGAGGAGCCGAAAATTCAAAAGATGATACTCGTGTCGGTATATTCCCATCCCTGCTCGACGGAGCAACAGTAAATAATTTAAATATTTCTGGAGTAAATGTTTCAGCCACATACGCTGATACAGGCAGTCTTGCCGGCACTATCGCAGGAAGTGTTTCCTTATCCGGCATAAAAATGACAGGCAGCGTAATTTCCGATAAAGCGTCCAATGTCGGGGCTTTCATCGGACGCATGGAGAAGGGAATTCTTAATGCTACCGATCTTAGATTATGTGGGTCGGTAGAAGGCGAGAAAAATGTCGGAGGAATTATAGGTCGTATCGATGAAGGAAAAGCGACATTTTCCAATATATCGACTCCCGACTATCATTTCTCTGTAGAAGGAAATCAAAGTGTTGGTGGTATTATTGGAAGCTCCAATAATTGTGAGCTGAAAATAGAAAATTCGGAGCTAAAGCATGTTGTAAGCAAGGAAGATGCTGATATCCGTCTTGTCCGCACTACAGGTGGAGAAGCTACTGGTGGTTTTATTGGACTGTTGAACGGTTCGAAACCAGCGGTATTAACTAATGTCGCAATAAATTGTCCTGTAGGAGGACTGAATCGTGAGGGTAACAAAGTCGGAGGTCTTGTCGGGAAGGTCACATTAACAGAAAATCTTACACTCAACGGCTGCCGTGTGACTTCAATTGTCTGTGGTAATGGTGAAGTCGGTGGATATATCGGACACTGTGAGATTACAGGTAATGGAAAATTAAAGATAGAAGGCGATTCCAAAGTCAACTATATTGTTCCCGACGACAGTGCAGCAGGAATTGAGGCTGTAGGTCAAGCAGGAGGAGCCATAGGTCAACTATCGAATACTTCAATCCAATTAGGTTCTCAAGCAAAAATACGCATTGGTATAAATGTAGAGGCTTCTGTATGCGATTGTGGCGGTGCGATAGGTAAGATAACTGATTGCTCTGTAGATCTTTCCTGTTTTGATATGACTTCAAGCACAATGCAAGTAAAAGGTATAAAGTGTACCGGAGGAATGGTTGGATATGCCAAGCATGCCACATTAACCGGCAACACACCTTTCAATTATCCGACAAAAGATGGCATAGCACAGATACCAGATAAAGACTCTTTTACTCCCTTATTCAAGGGAATAGTAAAAGGGGAAAGACTGACCGGAGGGATACTTGGTTGGGGAGAATATGTGACTTTAAAAGCACTTACATCCGCATGTACTGTTGAAGTGACTGAAGGTGACGACATAGGAGGAATAGTTGGACAACTCACGGCTTTAGGCACAAGTAATGTTTTTGAGGATCTTGTATCAAAGAGTCAGGTATCAGCTTCCAACAGTAGTAATGTAGGAGGCATCGCCGGACGTGTGGAATGTAATAACTATTGCTACACTACAGACTGTATCAATTTTGGAAATGTACAAGGTGGAAGCAATACAGGTGGCATATATGGCTATGTTTATCGTGATTATATTAATTCTCAATACTCTCTTGATTTTAAGCCAATGGACATTCGCTGGTGTTTTAACGACGGCGAAGTTGATGGAGCAAATCGAGTTGGTGGCATAGCCGGTTTTGTAAAAACATACTTGAGTCCCCAATACATTGATGTTACCGGTGTCTATATCTATAAATGTGGAAATAATGGCAAGATTTCTTCAGGAATTAAGACAGATGACGACTCCGGTGTCGGAGGAATTGTAGGATATTCCGGGTATTACCTCAAACTTGGAAACAATGTCAACAACGGTCGCATTTGCTCTTCAGCTCCTCATAGAGGTGTAGGAGGGATTGCAGGTTCGCTCGGAGAAGATCCCATAAGTTTTCAAACCCATTATATGAACGTTCAATTGTATAATAGTATTAATAATGGTACGATCGATGCAACAGATTATTCCTCAAGAGTTGGAGGAGTTCTCGGTTTTATGGAAGAGGGTCCCGAATCTCATCTTAAGACCTGTCTGAATAGAGGGGAAGTGCTTCATAATCACCAAAGTGACAACGGAGGAATTCTTGGATATGTCGATCACCTTGGCAATATCTATAATTGTGTAAATACCGGAAATGTTGAAAATGGCAACGGAACTATTGGCACTCATAAATCTGGTTCTATTTTCTCTCATGACGGACTTTATATGATAGATGGCACTGGAAAGACATGGCCCAGTGCAACAGTCGTAAAAAAGGGAGACTTATGCAATAAGTCAAGCTATTCCAAGCTCGACTTTGATAATCTCTGGAAAATGGGAGGGAACGGACCTGCCCCGCGTGACTGTCCTTTCGACTTTGGCTTAAAATAATATAGTCACAACTGTAATTTTTTAAATAGAACATCGTTATTTCTATATAAAATTCAATTTAACGCCTAACAAAAAGAAGAAATGACATCTTTTATCATAGCTCTCGCAGCTTTAATACTTGGATATTTCATTTACGGAAGTGTTGTGGAACGAGTGTTCCGCACTGACTCTTCACGTCCTACTCCGGCAAAGACAATGGCAGATGGCATTGACTATGTTGAAATGCCTACTTGGAAGGTCTATCTCATACAGTTTCTCAACATTGCCGGTGTCGGTCCGATTTTCGGTGCTATTATGGGTATCATGTATGGTCCCGCAGCTTTTCTATGGATAGTACTCGGTACTATCTTTGCCGGAGCTGTCCACGACTTTATATCCGGTATGATCTCCCTTCGTCTCGGAGGGAAGTCACTGCCGGAGATTGTTGGCAGTGAATTGGGAAAGAAAGTTAAAATGGTGATGAGTGTTTTCACTTGCATTTTGCTTGTGATGGTTATCGCAGTTTTCGTTCGCACTCCGGCCAACCTGCTCGCAACACTCACCCCGGAACATCTGAACGCTACATTCTGGGCTGTATGTATTTTCCTTTACTACATTCTTGCCACCCTTCTGCCGGTAGATAAACTTATTGGCAACCTTTACCCGGTTTTCGGTTTCGCTCTCCTTTTTATGGCGGTCGGAATCATGGGATATATGATAGTGAATGCAGTGCCCATTCCTGATGGATTCTCCGATGGACTTTTCAACCGCCATCCTGCAGGAGAAGCCGCTCCTATCTTCCCGATGATGTGTATATCTATCGCATGCGGAGCAATTTCCGGTTTCCATGCTACGCAAAGCCCTATGATGGCACGCTGTCTTAACAATGAGAAGCATGGCCGTAAAGTATTTTACGGTGCTATGGTGTCTGAAGGTATTGTCGCCCTTATTTGGGCTGCCGCAGCAATTGCCTTTACAGGTGGATACGACAAACTTGCCGAATATATGGCTGATAATGGTTCGGATGCCGGAATTCTCGTGCACGAGGTTTGCGTGAAATGGCTTGGAACTTTTGGAGGTATACTTGCCATTCTTGGTGTAATCGCTGCTCCAATCACCACTGGCGACACAGCCATGCGTAGTCTTCGTCTGATAATTGCCGACTCTATTGGACTTGAGCAGAAGAAGTTCATCAAGCGTTTGCTCGTCACTCTCCCAATCGTCGCTGTTTGCTATCTGCTCCTCAATATCAACTTCGATATCCTCTGGAGATATTTTGCATGGTGCAACCAGACGCTATCTATCTTCACCCTATGGGCATGCAGCGTCTTCTTAGCCCGCTATAAGAAGGCATATCTAATCACAATGATTCCGGCGATGTTCATGACAGCCCTCTGCATCACTTTCATCTGCTATGCTCCTCTTGGGGCATACGTTGAAGGAATCGGACTGCCTCTCTATGCAAGTGAAGCCATTGGCTTAACTGCTACGGCCATCTGCACTTTCCTCTTCTTCAAGTGGCAACATGCTCTCAATCCTGACCTCACTCCCGCCGAATAATCATTCATCGTATATTTATATCCGCTCCCCGGCTTCTCATAAGTTGGGGAGCATTTTTTTTTAATTGAGGTGATATTAAATTTTTTAATAATTTTGTATAAGCAAGCATTTAAAAAGGATGAATCCTTATAATAAACCTTCATCGGAGAGTGTTGTCTAATAAAAAAAAAGTTATGAAAAAGATTATACTTATTCTCATGTTTCTTAGTGGAATTTTGAGTGGAAACGTTTATGCTCAGGAACGTCATGACAATCATATCGGGCATGAGGCTTACGAACGTTGTGCTCACCATAATCGGTCACCCTATTTAGTATCCAATAACAATGTATTTTTTGAAGGAAAAGAGATAAAAGGGGCATCCGCTTCAAGTTTCATTATCCTGCGTGACGGTTATGCCAAAGATATATGGAACGTCTATTATCGTGGAGTTGCGATGAAAAATGCTCAAAGCAATTCATTCAAAGTTTTGGGATATGGGTATGCCAAAGATACTTGGAATGTCTATTATAATGGAAAGAAGATCGATGACGCAACTTCCGGAAGCTTCTCCGTCTTATCAGACTGGTACGCCAAAGACACATGGAATGTTTATTACGACGGCAAGAAAATATCTGATGCCACACCCAGCAGTTTTAAGGTGCTCAAAGACGGATATGCCAAAGACACTTGGAATGTTTATTTTGACGGAAATATAGTTGCCGATGCATCCCCTGGAAGTTTCAAGGTGCTTCATGACGGCTACGCTGAAGACACTTGGAATACCTATTATTATGGCCGTAAAATTAACTGAAAATGAAGAAAGTTCTTATAATCGGTTGTCCGGGAGCAGGGAAAAGTACTTTTGCAAGGAAACTTGCAGAAAAGACTGGTCTTCCTTTATATTATCTGGATATGATTTGGCATCGTCCTGACCGCACCACTCTCCCACCTGAAGAATTTGATGAGAGACTTGAAGAAATTCTCATGAGAGATTCGTGGATTATCGATGGTAACTACACTCGAACTCTTCCTATACGTCTAAAACAAGCAGACACTGTCTTCTTCTTTGATATTCCAGTTGAGCAGTGTCTCGAAGGAGCTATTAAACGTCTGAGTCATGAAAGAGTTGACATGCCTTGGCATGACGAGGAATTGAACGAAGACTTCCGCCAATGGATCCTCAAATTCCCAACTGATCTTCTCCCCGTAATCGAAGAAATCATATCCCAATATCCCGGTATAATACATCGCTTCAGCAACCGTCAACAAGCTGACATCTTCATAGCATCCCTCTAAATCGTATTGTCGGCAAAACAATATGAAAAAATCATTTAAGAATGCTTTAGGTCTTACTTAGTTTTCTGGATGAGTGGAAGCATGATTGTCTCGAAGTTGTCGTGGGAGATTATGCGATAATGGAAATGGACGGAATCGTTGAAGCGCTGACTGTGACGGGCTATGTAGTTACCCTCACTAAACTGAGCCTGGAGTTCTCGGCGATCTGTCTCTTCATCTACGAAATTAATACCTTTATCTACTATGACACTATCAATAAGACTCCATGTCTCCATCCAGTCCTCGCCAGACGGAGGAGTTATTCCCTGAACGCTTTCAACAAATGTATTGAAAAATAAGTCGTAGGGGATTATACTGTCTTTGATCAGAGAAAGATTCACTCTGTAGAAATTTCCACGGAAGCCTGTCTTTTCATAAAGTGGACCTTCGAATGGACCCTCCCCAGCGAGTTCATATCTCAAATATCTTCCAGATGCCGCTGTATCTGCAAGAATATGGCCTGGCCCAAAGAAATCCTGCATGAAGTTCTTATATACATCTCGATATTGAGATGATGGATAGTGAGAGATCTGATAATCAAGTGCCTCTGAGATGGAATCTACAGTAGTCTTGACAGATCCGGATGATTCTATTTTGTTAGATTTTGTATTGCACCCGATATGCATCAGCAGTGCGAGAATTATCAGCACTATATTATTTCTCATATATTTGATATTACATATAGAAAATGAGTTATTTCGCTTAATGACGCACGCGGAGCGTGCTAACTACTCTCATTGTCACTCGGATTTACAAGAACGAAAGAAAATGATCCATATTAGCATGACAACGAAAGCGTAGGCTGCGAATATCATCCAGGGATATATCCAGTCTCCCATAAACAATCGCATCGGTGCATTTGATCCGGGCACTGCCACCATCTCCCAGCTACACCACCTGTTCACAATGCCACCAGCAGCCAATGTCCCGACAGTAGCTCCAATGCCATTACTCATAAACATCATTAATCCTTGAGCAAAACCTTTCATATTTGATGGAGCAATTTGCTGAATATACAGATGTCCGGCAATTGTTATGAAATTGAATGCAATCCCATATACCAACATCGACCCTACCAAAAGCCATAATCCAGGTCCGGGATTTCCGACACCAAGCATCAGGAATCGCAATGACCATGCAAGTAGTCCGAGAGCATAGACAAAACGAATACCTTTCCACTTAAGAGAAATGCCGACAAGCAATATGCAAACCGCCTCTGAAATTTGTGAAAAAGAAAAAAGCATTGTTGCATTTCCGGACGCCAAAGAATCTGCGTATTCGGCAATGCCACTGAAATGAGTTATGAATGGGGTTACAAAACCATTGGAAATTTGAAGACATACCCCTGAGAAAATTACAAATATCAAAAATATCGCTATTTCTCGCTTGCCAAACATTATCCTTATTGAATCCTTCAAAGGGATCTTAGTCGCAGATTGGTCAATTGATTCACTTTCCTTTGGTTTCAAAAAAGGAAGTGTAAGGGTATAAATAGATGTAAGAATCCCCATTATACTGCTGCATAAAAGCTGCATTGCATTATATTGGAATCGTAAATGTCCTACTTCTCCCCCATCTGAGAATGAAAATCCTAAAGAGCCGTTATGCCAATAAGCAGAATTTACAAACCACATTGCTGCCACGAATCCTACCGTTCCCCATATCCTTATAGAAGGGAATGTGGTAACTGTATTATGTCCGTTTTGCGTCAATAATCCAAAAGTAGCTGTATTTGCGAGTGCCATAGTCGGCATATAAAGAGCAAGGAAAAGAAGATACAAGGGATAAAACACTCCAAATTCAAGATGAGGATGAGTCATACCGTATCTCCACATCGCAAACATTACAATTGCAGACAAAAGATGACAGAGTGCTAATAATTTCTCAGGACGCCCCGTCCTATCTGCGAGGCGTCCTAAGAGGGATGGAGTGATGATGGAGACGAGACCTATGGCGGCATAGAACCATGCAATCTTACCGCCGATTCCTCCGGATCCAAGGAATTGTCCAAAACAGGTCAAGTAGCATCCCCACACTCCGAATTGAAGGAAATATAGTAATGAAAGTCGGGCTTTCATATTTGGTTTAAGGGTTAAAAGGTTAAGAGGTTTAAAAAGGTTAAGAGGTTTAGGAGGTTTCGATTTATAAACAAGGAATTATGCATTATGACTTCCTTTTTTAGGAGCAACCAATTATGCATTATGAATTAGAATTTAAGCTCTACACCGCCCATAATGGTGGTGCCTGGCATCGGGCATCCGTAGATGATCTGATAATGCTTATTTGCTATATTATCTACCTTTACAGAGAGCGTAATTGGATTGGTTGTCTTTGACCCCAGTGTATAAGCAGCTCTGAGGTTGACCAATGTATAGCTTTCTGTACTTCCGTCGGGATTCCCGTTCTTCATGCTCCAGATGCTCTGGTCTTCAAGTGTGAAACTGAAATCACCGGGAGAATATGTGATGTCTGCGCAAAGCTTATTTTTCGGAGAATAGAGATTATCGGAATCTGTATGCAGGTAAGACCACGAAGCACTTGCCTGAAGATTCGACAAAATGTTGTAAGCAGCTTCAATCTCAAAACCCTTGTTGTGGAACTTACCTGTATTGACATTGAGAGGACGACCATCAACGCGGATTGTCTGAATCATATTCTTTCCATCAATATAATACAAGGCTGCTCCGAGCATAAGATTATAGTTGAGGAAATGTTGACGATAGCTAATCTCGTAATTGAGCATATATTCAGGTTTCAGATCCGGATTTGCAGGCATGTATAGATAGAGTTCACGGATATTTGGCGAACGGAATCCTTTGCTGAATGAAGCTTTGATCTGTGATGCACGTCCCGGCTTTACTATAATACCTGCTTGAGGAACCCATACATTACCGTAAGTAGTGCCATGCTGAAGTCTGACACCCCCATTGATATTAAGGATATCGTGGAAGAAACCTTGCTGCATCATCACATATCCGGCTATTTCATTTACATTATGTTTTGCCTCAGACGAACGTTTAGACTCATCCTCCTTGTCAGTATTCCAAATTTGGCCTCCCCAATGCTGGAAATCTACGCCGGCAGAGAATACGTTGGAATCCCAAAGATAGAATGATTCGTAAGCAGTGAAGCCCATATTATAGTCGGTAGAATGGAAAAGATAGTCACGTGGAGTTGCACCGGGTGCATTGCCATCATCAAGATTATGGCGACCCCAGTTGATATATCCTTGAATACCACCATCACATTTTTCGTAAGTATTCTTGATATACATTCCCCCCGTACCTCTGAAAATATCTGTCCACATGTTCTCAAGAGGATCCTGAAGGGTTCCGGGATTATTGGCATGGCTTTGTGTCATATCTAACATACCTGCCACATTCCAAGTGTTAGAACAAGCATATTTAAGTTGGGCAAATTCATTGGCAAGCCAGAATGCGCTACCTGCACGATTTCCATTACTTCTGTCGAGCTGACCGGAAAGGGTAGCAGAAAACTTATCTTTTTTGTAACCTGATGAAAGAGCGAATTTCTGAGTGCTATATGAACCGAACATAGCTCTTGCACGACCTGTCAGGCCATCTTTCTTTTGAGTCTGCGTGACGATATTTATTGAGCCTCCCATAGCATTGGATCCATAAAGAAGAGAAGAGGGACCTTTAACCACTTCTACCTTCTCAACACCATTGGCCACGTATGTATCCGCCAAACTATGACCGAATACTCCAGCCCATTGAGGCTGACCATCAATCATAAAAAGCACCTTATTTCCTTGACCTACACCACGGATGTTGACAGTTCCTGCACTTCCACCGGAAACTCCATAGCCGGCAAAACCTCTTTCTGTAACAAACAGTCCGGGGACTTTATTTACGAGTATCGGGAGAAGAGAACTTTCGGATGATTTCTCGATTTCAGTAGAGGTTACCTGAGTGACATTGAGAGGTATCAAATCCACATCTGTTTTAAGTGGAGCAGTGACAACGACCTCATGCAAACTTACAGTGTCGCGCTTTACTTCGTATGCATTCATCACTCCTGCTGTCATTACAAGAGGAAGAATATACATCATTTCTTTCTTCATAATCTTGGGTTATTGTGATTATATTTTAATTTGAGTGCAAAATTAATAAAAATTTTTGAATATTCAGCAAATTTTAGTTAATTTTGCAAACAAATTCACTAAATAATCACTTAATTTAATATGCATCAGTCAGAAATAGATTTTTTTGATGAGATCGCGTCAACATGGGACGCAAATGAAATAAAATCCACTCCAGAAAGAGTGAAGTCAATTTTAAGTAAACTTCCAATCTCGAAAGGAATGGACATTCTGGATCTTGGCACAGGGACAGGAGTATTGGTGCCGTATCTTAGCAACAAGGTAGGACCGACAGGACATATCACTGCCATAGACTTATCTGAGGGAATGCTTGATATTGCGCGCAAGAAATATGGAGATTTGCCAAACGTAGAGTTTCTAAAACTTGATTTCGAGGAGGAGCAGATTCCCGGTAAATACGAGGTTGCCATGCTCTATTGTGTTTATCCCCACCTGCATACCCCCTCAGAGACAATAGAATGGCTTTTCAAGATGAATATGAAGCCGAATGGAATCCTTGTAATAGCTTTTCCTTCAGATGAGAAATTCATCAATGATATTCATCATGAGAAAAAAGCGGAGCATGACCATCTTCCTCCAGCTCATTTGCTGGCAGAGATGATTCGAATTTGGGGTTATGAAACGGAAGTTTTGGCTGAATCCGAAGACGAGTATATTGTTGTGGTAAAAACTAAACAATAATATAACTCAACTTCCGCAAGCTCAAGTTGAAGGTTAATAGGGGTAATGAGGTTAAGAAGGTTATGATGAATGTATAAAAAAGGACGCACGAACCGTACGTCCATACAAATTCATGTGCCAATATCAATACATTATTCCATTTTTCAAAAGAAGTTCCTTCAGATGGAGGTTTTCTTGTCTCAGAGAATCCACTTGGTCACGCAAGTCATCGATTCTTTCAGAAAGACGATCATTACGTTTTGTCAGAAATTCAATTCTTGCAAGTGTATCTGCATCTTGAGCAGAATGATCCCGTTGTTGATGCGCTAAATCGTGGAAATGATTGAGAAGCTGAGCTATTGATTCACTTTGCTCTGTAGCATGAGTGTGAGGAGGCACTACGCTTTCAGTATTCTCGTCGATCATATAATCATCAAGACTGTCGAGTTCGAAAATCTCTTTGATTTTATCCAATTTTTCCTCCGGCATCCGACTTTTACCATTTTCAATAGCCGATAGAAAACTTGGACGAACCTGAAGTAGGTCAGATAATTCCCTTTGACTCATACCGGCCCGTTTACGGAGTCTTACAAAATCGATTCTGCTCATTATATGCAATGCATAATTCATAATGCATGATTCATAATTAAATTTCTCTGAAATTCAATCGACAATGCAAAAATTATATGCCTTTTATTTGATTAATATTAAGATTTCTAATTTTTCTTAGCCGGGTCACATGTGAGGCTAATGCCAAGTTTCTTGAAAATCTTATGATCGACTTCTCCAAGCATGACAGTTGAGTGAGCTTGACAGCCGTCAAGTTCAGGAAGCGTCTCAAGAGCCCTCCGGCAGTTTTCATTGTGAGTACTCAATACGGATAGTGCTACAAGCACTTCATCACTGTGAAGACGTGGATTATGCCCCTTAAGATAAGTTGTCTTTGTGTGCTGGATAGGCTCAATCATTTCTTGAGGGATTAGCTTCAAGTCATGGTCTATCCCGGCAAGATGCTTCACTACATTTAGAATAAGTGCAGAGCTTGGACCAAGAAGCTCACTTTGTTCAGCAGTGATGATAGTTCCGTCAGCAAGTTGGAGAGCACTGCAGGGGAGCCCGCTCTTGTCATATCTTTCTCGAGCTGCGCCTATGCAAGGACGATAAGAAACATCTATTTTTGCTTGCTTAAGGAGGAGGGCAATCTTGTTGACTTCTGACTCATTGTCATCTCCTTTAGCCAAATTATTTAGAGCCGTGAAATATCTACGTATGACCTCATTGTTAGATGCTCGGCAACATACACCATCATCACTGATACAAAAACCAACCATATTTACACCCATATCTGTCGGCGATTTATAAGGATTATCTCCATAAATACCTTCGAAAAGGGTATTGAGAACCGGAAATATTTCTATATCGCGATTATAGTTGATTGCAGTCTTTCCGTAAGCCTCAAGATGAAAAGGATCAATCATATTGACATCGTTAAGGTCAGCAGTGGCAGCTTCGTAAGCGATGTTGACAGGGTGTTTTAGAGGAAGATTCCAGACAGGGAAAGTTTCAAATTTAGCGTATCCAGCGGTGACGCCATGCTTATTTTCATTATAGAGTTGACTTAGACACACAGCCATCTTTCCACTACCCGGACCCGGAGCTGTCACAATGACCAGTGGCCGTGAAGTCTTGATGTAATCATTATGACCGAAACCATCGTCAGATGCAATGAGCTCTACATTGGTGGGATAGCCTTCGATCATATAATGGTAGTAGACAGTGATTCCCATACGCTCAAGCTTGGCTCGGAATTTATCAGCGCTTATTTGACCGTTATAGTGTGTGACGCAAACAGAACCAACATAGAAACCGAGATTTTGGAATTCCTTACGCAAGCGGATGACGTCCATGTCGTATGTGATACCGAGGTCTCCGCGCATTTTGTTGCGCTCGATGTCAAGAGCACTGATGACGATCACGATTTCAGCCTGATCCTTTAGTTTCTGGAACATCCGGAGTTTGCTATCGGGCTGGAAACCCGGGAGCACATGACTGGCATGATAGTCGTCGAAAAGTTTACCACCAAGCTCAAGATAGAGCTTATTACCGAAATGAGCGATTCTTTCCTGAATATGTTCAGACTGAATCTTAAGATACTTGTCGTTGTCGAATCCTTTTACCATAACGGAATGCAAAGTTAATAAAAATTTTTGAACTTTCCCCTTATTTTGAAAAAAAAGTCGTCTGTCTAAAAAAATGACAGACGACATAAGAGTGCATTAATATTTTTATATAGGGCGACCGTAGTAGTAGAGCGTCCATGCATCTCGAGCGTAGCCGTTTGGTAGAATCTCGAAAGTCGCGGGGTCAGCGCCAGGGAGTACTCGTCCAAGGTAGTAGACATTCCAAGCATCCCGGGCATATCCATAATCAAGGACCTGGAAAGTCGGAATATTGACTGCATTCATGATGATACCGTTGAAGATTACGTTGGCCGCCCCGATTACGTATGCAAGATTTGGATTTGGGATGGGCGGAACGTAAGGTTTTTGATAGCGCGGAGGCATCGGACGAAGGTGAGGAGGAGGAGGCGTTGGACGAACCGGGCGATAAGCAGCGCCAGCTCCCGGACGCAAATCGTGATGTGATCCGGCACCGGGTCGATATCCAGGTTTATGAGGGACTCCGTGTCCCGGTTTATGACCATTATTGTGATTACCGTGATTGCCCGGTTTATAATTATTATTCGGTTTATGATTGTTACCTGGTTTTGTGTTATTTCCGGGCTTAGAGCCGTTTTGATGGCCGCTGTTGCCAGGACGATTATTGCCTCGATTTTGCTCAGTTTTATTTCCACCCCGGTTATTACCGCGATGATTTCCATCAGCATTAATGGTGCCAATTCCTAAAGAGAGGGAGAGAGTCGCGATAAGTAAAATTTTCTTCATAACTCAGCATTTTTTATGGAGACTCCGAACTGCGTCTTTGTCTACCGGTTGATTATACTATATAGACAAATCAGGAACAGAAAGTTTAAGCCTGTTAACTTATTTTTGCAAATTGCTAAATAAGAACCGAATAATCCAATATGAGAAAATATGAAATCCGACCCTCATCGAAAAAATGAGAGCCGGATTTCGGAAGATAAGTTAGTGGGTTATATTTTTTAGTTGTCTGGTTGTCAAGTTGTCTGGTTGTCAAGTTGTCTGGTTGTCAAGTTGTCTGGTTGTTAGGTTGACAATATAACAAAATGACAATCACTGAGACTAATCTTCTGTCTGAGACTCGGCGTAAGCCTTAAGGAGTTTCTCCTGAACGTCGCTCGGCACGAGCTCGTAGCCTGCAAATTCCATGGAGAATGATCCTCGCCCTCCAGTGATTGAGCTAAGGGTTGTGCTATAGCTTGCCATCTCTTTGAGAGGCACCTTAGCCTGAAGCTTCTGGATTCCATGCTCAGCGTCCATACCCATGATGATAGCACGACGACCCTGAAGTTCGCTCATTACGTCTCCAAGATAATCATCCGGAACGAGAACCTCTACGTCGTAGATAGGCTCAAGAATCTTCGGATTAGCTTCGCGGAATGCCTGAGAGAAAGCATTGCGTCCTGCAAGACGGAATGAGATTTCGTTGGAATCTACCGGGTGCATCTTGCCGTCGTAGATCATCACGCGCACGTCGCGTGCATAGCTACCGGTGAGAGGACCTTGTTCCATACGGTCCATAAGACCTTTCACAATAGCAGGGATAAAGCGAGCATCAATGGCACCACCAACGATACAGTTGTAGACAACAATCTTGCCACCCCAATCCAAAGGAATTTCCTGCTTGTCACGGACATTCATCTTGTATTCCTGACTTCCGAACTTATAGCTATCCGGTTCCGGCATACCTTCTGTGTACGGCTCAATGATCAAGTGAACTTCACCGAACTGACCGCTACCACCGGATTGTTTCTTATGGCGATAATCGGCACGGGCAGCCTTAGTTATAGTCTCACGATAAGGGATCTTCTGCTCTTCAAATATAATAGGCAGCTTCTCATTGTTCTCGATTCTCCACTTGAGAGTACGAAGGTGGAATTCACCCTGACCCTTTACGAGAGTCTGCTTGAGTTCCTTGCTCTGCTCAATGATCCATGTTGGATCCTCCTCGTGCATACGAGTAAGTATACCGGCGAGTTTCTCAGCATCGCTCTCAGTGACAGGTTTGATGGCACGAGTATATTTAGGAGCAGGATATTTGATAAAGTCGAACTTGTAGTCGCAACCCTTCTCATCAAGAGTATTGCCAGTGCGTACATCTTTCAACTTCACAGCTGCACCTATATCTCCAGCCTCAAGAGTATCTATCGGAGTACGGATCTGTCCGCAGACAGTGAATATCTGAGCGAGACGCTCCTTGCCACCACGATCAACGTTTTCAAGGTCAGCTCCAGCCTTAAGAGTTCCACTCATCACCTTGAAATATGAAACTTCTCCGATATGCGGTTCTACGGAAGTCTTGAAGAAGAATACGCTAAGCGGACCGTTAGGATCCGGATTGACAGGCACGCCGTCAACAGTCTCAGGAGCCGGCATATCGTCGACGAAAGGACACACATTACCTAAGAATTCCATCATGCGTCGAACACCCATATCCTTACCCGCACTTACGCAGATGACAGGGAAAATAGAACGTTCTATAAGACCTTTTCTTATACCCAAACGGAGATCATCCTCGGTAAGCGTTTCATCACCGAAAAATTTATCCATGAGGCCTTCGTCGTTAGCAGCCGCTGCTTCCACGAGGATACCGTTGAGTTCTTGAGCTTTTTCCAACTGGTCAGCCGGAATATCTGTAATGGTTGGTTTTCCTCCGTCGGGTCCCCATTCGAATTTCTTCATTAGGAGAACATCAATGATAGCATTAAAGCCAGGGCCGGCATTGACAGGATATTGAATAGCAACAACATTACTTCCGAAATGCTCATGTAGCTGTTCCATAACATTGTCGTAGTCAACTTTTTCACCATCCATCTTGTTTAGAGCGAAGATTACCGGCTTTTGGAGTTTAGCAGTAGTACGCACAATATTTTCAGTGCCGACTTCCACCCCATATTCAGCATCGACAGTGACAACACCAATGTCAGTGACACCAAGAGCTGTGTAGGCATTACCTACAAAATCGTCAGCACCCGGGCAGTCGATGATGTTGAGTTTTTTATTGTTGAATTCTGCGGCGAACACTGTAGAGAATACAGAATAGCCATATTCTTTTTCTACTGGAAAGTAATCGGAGACAGTGTTGCCGCCGGCGACAGTGCCGCGACGCTTGATGACACCACACTCATAAAGCATAGACTCGGCAAGGGTAGTTTTACCGGATCCCTTTGAGCCAAGGAGTGCTATGTTTTTGATTTCGTTAGTTTTGTAGACCTTCATGGATATAAAATTTATTAGTTTCTGTGTGGAGAAGAGTTGCTAAACACGACTCTTTCGCATTTGCGGTCGCAATTTAGCAATAATTTTGGAATTATCAGCAATTTTTTGATATGTTTTTTAACATATTTTTGATTTTTAATTAAGAATTATTATTAATTGAGAATTGAGAATTGAGAATTGATGTCGGACTTGTCGGACTCGTCGGACTTGTCGGACTCGTCGGACTTGTCGGACTCGTCTGACCGGGAGAACAAAGAAGAAGGCATCCTGGATTTTGAAGCCAGGATGCCTTGAATTATATCTTATAGCGGAATTTGGCAAGTTAGAGCCAACGTACGTAAGCGAAGTCCATACGGTGAGGGAGAAGCTCGTTCTTAGGATACATACGGAGTGCATAGCGATAAGTAGCTGCGTCGGTAAGTTTCTCATCGAGTTCATAGCTAACGATAGAACCGTTTTGAGCCACCACTTTCAACTGCTTTGTGCCTGCGAAGTCAGAGATACCGTCATGCTCCTTGTAGCTGACGAGTTCTACGCCGATAGAGTCACCGAGACCCTTAGTGTCGAGCGTACATTTGACTATGAAGTCGCTACCTGTGTGATAGGTATTGTTGATGCTTTCGTTGTAGTCAACTGCGAGGACTTCTATTTGATCCCACTTAGATGCGACAGTCTCTTTCCAAGCTACGATCTCACGAGCTTTAGCGAAATCATGAGCCTTAAGCTCTTCAGAACGTTTTGCCTCCGGTTCGTAGAAACGAGAAATATAGTCATCAAGCTGACGCTTCATAGTGAAGTGAGGAGCGATGTTGCCAATCGAACGCTTAATATATTGAATCCATTCAGGAGAATATCCCTTGTAGTTCTTATCGTAATAGAGAGGGATGATTTCATTCTCAAGCATAGAGTAGATTGTAGCAGCATCGAGCTTATCCTGCTGAGCCTGATCAGTGAAAGTACGCTTGTCAGTAAGCGCCCATCCAGCCTTCTCATCAAACTTATAGCCCTCATACCACCAACCGTCGAGCACTGAGAAATTAAGCACACCATTCATCTCAGCCTTTTCACCGGATGTGCCGGAAGCCTCAAGAGGACGAGTCGGGAAGTTAAGCCATACATCGACACCGGTAACAAGACGTTTTGCCACGATCATATTGTAGTCTTCGAGGAAGATAATCTTACCAAGGAACTGAGGCATACGGCTAATCTCCATGATGTGTTTGATCAAACCTTGTCCAGCACCGTCAGCAGGGTGAGCCTTGCCGGAGAAGATGAACTGAACCGGACGCTGCTCATTGTTGACAATCTTTGCAAGACGGTCAAGATCGTTGAAGAGAAGGTGAGCTCGCTTATAAGTAGCGAAACGACGGGCAAAACCAAAGATAAGAGCATTAGGATTAATCTTATCCATAATCTGCATTACAGCAGATGGGTCACCCTGATTGCGGAGCCACTTTTCACGGAAGTCCTTACGAACAAAGTTAATAAACTTGTTCTTAAGAGTCATTCGCATATTCCAGATTTCATCGTCGCCAACCTTGAAGATACCTTTCCAAGCTTCGGGATTGCTTTGGTCTTCAAACACCTGAGGACCGAGTTTGTGGGCATAGAACTCTTTCCATTCGGAAGCAGCCCAGGTAGGCATGTGCACACCGTTAGTGACGTATCCTACATGGCTTTCTGCCGGGTCATAACCCTTCCATACACCAGCAAACATCTTCTTAGACACCTCACCATGGAGCCAACTTACGCCGTTAGCTTCCTGGCAAGTGTTGAGTGCGAACACACTCATAGAAAACTTCTCGTTGCTGTCGGGATTTTCACGGCCCATGTTCATGAGGTCTTGCCAAGAGATACCGAGTTTTGCAGGATACTCACCCATATATTTTCCGAATAGCCCTTCATCGAAGTAGTCGTGGCCGGCAGGCACCGGAGTGTGAACAGTATAGAGTGAGCTTGCGCGTACCACTTCAAGAGCCACATTGAATGGAAGATGGTCTTTCTGCACATATTCTACGAGACGCTGTAGATTGAGAAGTGCCGCATGACCTTCATTAGCGTGATAAATATCGGTGTGAATGCCAAGTTTATTGAGCATGTACATACCTCCGATACCAAGTAAATATTCCTGTTTGATACGGTTTTCCCAGTCACCGCCATAAAGCTTGTGAGTTATTGGGCGGTCAAACTCAGAGTTCATATCAAAGTCTGTGTCGAGAAGATAAAGCTTCATTCGACCCACGTTGACGCGCCAAACGTGGCAGTAGATGATACGGCCTGGATAAGGCACTTCGAGGATCATGGGCTGTCCGTCTTCGCCAAGCACAGCCTCGATTGGAAGCTGGTCGAAGTTTTGCGGTTCATAATTTGCGATCTGCTGGCCATCAATACTGAGACTTTGCTGGAAATAACCATAGCGATAAAGGAATCCGACAGCAGTCATATTGATGCGTGAATCAGAAGCCTGTTTGATGTAGTCGCCTGCAAGCACTCCAAGACCACCGGAATAGATCTTGAGGCAAGAGCAAAGACCGTATTCCATAGAGAAATAAGATACGGAAGGAAGGTCGTTGCGCATCGGCTGCTTCATATAGTCTTGGAAAGACTTGTATACTTTCTGGATACGGTCCATCCAAATTTTATCGTTCTGTATTTCTTTAAATCTTTCGGAGCTTAGCTGCTGAAGGAGCATCACCGGATTTTCGCCTGTGTTGCGCCATAGATCGTGGTCAAGGTCGCGGAAGAGGTTCTTGCCCTCACTGTTCCAAACCCACCAGAGGTTTTTTGAGAGTTCCTCAAGTGGACGAAGCTTCTCGGGGAGAGAATTAGATACCACCATATTATGCCACTGGGGCTGATTGGTGTTGCTTACTTGAAGTTTCATAGATATTCTATTTAATTTATTTTTTTCTTATCTTTTGAAATATATATCTTATAGGTCTTATAGTATTATAAGTCGAATAAGTATTATAAAATGATATTATTTCAGTCTTTTGTCGCGATGCTGCTCAGCTATTTGGAATGCCTCATCATATTTGGAGATAAAGAGCTTCCAGTCGGCGAGAGCCGCAGTAGCGGAAGCTGCTTTGGAGCAATCATCTACAGTCTTCTTGTCGGCACCTGAGAATGCCTCGAGAGTATGGGCGATAGTCTTTACAGTATCCCAATAGCTATTGTCGTTGCGAGGAGCCACAACAGTTCCGGATTTTTTGAGAGATTCGAGAGGGGAATCAATCTTTTCACCTGCGACATCTGATTCAACCCATTGTCCGAAACCTGACTTATCGGTAGTGACAGTGGGCACGCCGAAAGCAATGCTTTCAAGGGGAGTGTAGCCCCAAGGCTCGTAGTAGGAAGCAAACACTGTGATGTCGAGAGCCGGGAGGATGTCGTAGTATGAAATGTTGACGATTCCGTCAGCTCCATCGAGATAACATGGGATGAAGATAGTCTTCACCTGACCATCAGCTCCGAGTTGCCCCTCACATTCGAGCTGAAGGATACGGCAGCAAGCGGGATCAGAATCTTCATTGTTGAGCCGATGTGTGAGATAGTCAGGATTGACTTTCATAAGTCCATGCTGGTAGATATCAATGAGGAGTTCGCCGTTTGGTTCCTTGACCCAAGCCGGGACGAGCACAAGCGCAAGGATATCTCGCCGGGAAGCGGCTCCGGTTCTTGATAGTTCAGCCATAGAATCGAGGAAGACGTCAAGACCTTTATTGCGGTATTCGTTGCGGCCTGAGGTAGCGATGATTAAAGTATCTTCACTCCATTTCTTACCTGTCATCTTTTCTGCAATCTCAAGTAGCCGTTTTCTTCCAGCGTTGCGCAGTATAGTATATTGACTCTTAGAGGGGACGAAATCGGGTTCAAAGCCATTTGGAGTGACCACATCGGGGCGTTTGTCGAGGAGTTGGGCACATTCATCAGCTGTCAGTGAACTTACTGCGGTGAAGCAATCAGCGTAGATAGCGGCAGCTTTCTCCACTGAGTGTTTGGCCTCCATATTTAGTTCGCGGGCCATTTGATCGCCGTTGTAGCCGGTGAAATATTCATAGAGGTTCTTGCCATTTCCGCAGATGGAGCGGCCGATTGACGTGGCGTGTGTAGTAAAGAGGGAAGCAGCCTCAGGCATAATCTTGCGGAGCCAGAGGAGACCCATTCCAGTGGTCCATTCGTTGAAATGAGCGAGGACGTCAGTGTCTTTTGCTCCGAGATGGTTTGCAAGAGCCTGCATTGTGATAGCGGCAGCCACACCGAAAGCGCATCCTTCGGGATAATCACCGTAGCAGTGGAGTGAATCTACTCCAAACATGCGCCACATTTCACCGTAAATGTCATTGAGAGAGGGATAAACGCCGTCAAATTTGATAAGAACGACGATTGGAGAACCAGGGATATCCCAGCGTCCGGCACGGAGGGAAATACCGTAAGGGAGGGGGAGTTTATATGCTGACTTGAGAAGATTCTTAGTTTCTTTAAAGTATGGGGATGGATTGTCGTCGGTCCAGACATCGGGACCGATGAATATGAGATTATCGCCAAACTGTTCCTTAAGCACACGAGCCTTAGTAGAAAGCACGGTGTAGATACCACCGATTTTGTTGCATACTTCCCAACTTGTCTCAAAGAGCAGTTTAGAGGGGGAGCCAATAGGCTCATTCACAGTCTTTTTACCTTTACCTTTCGTATTCTTGCTTACGGCTTTAGCGGCCTTGGAAGCAGATTTGGAGGAGAGTGACTTTTGTTCCTGTTTCATATCGCAATCATATTCCCGGGATAATACATAAGCCGGGTTATTACTTTCGTGGGTGCAAAATTACAAAAAAAATGGTAATTGTGCAAATAAATCGGATATAGGGATAAGAAATATAGCAAAAATTTGGAAGAATTAAGAGATTTTAGGAAGGCCGCTTATCTACTCACCCATCTATCGGAACCATAAGTGTCAGGATGGCAAATGGTCAGTTTGTGAGGTTGGGAGCCATACCCGAGGAAATTATTTTTATAATCTTCCAATTCCCTCTCGTTCAATGTGCGAACAAGACGCGTAAATCTATTATGTGATTGATTATAAAGATTAATAAGTTGAGCATCCGTTTTTCCGTAACCAACATAATACACAAAGAACGGTTCAATAATTATGTCATCTTTCGATAAAAAATATCCAAATGTATTGACAGAAGCATCTCCTACGGAATCGTATGAATAAGGAAGATAGCAACAGATGGGAATATAAACTTTTTTGTTTTTAGCAGCAATCTCTGATACTAAAAACATCCTCATTTTTGAAACTTTTATATTTTCCTGTAGAAACCTCATGAAATCTTCAGTGGGAATTTTCCATTTGGATATATCATTTTCTTCATAGAATGGGGAATTTCTGTCCTTATCCATATCAAAAATATACATCTTCATCCAATCTGTTAAATAAGGTATCGCAGAAGAAGAGCTTTTAAAAGTAAAAACCTTACCCATATATAATTCATGAAAATTCTCGTTAAATGGTTGTCCAGCGGTATTATATTTACAAGGAATAGTTATATTATAAAACGTAATATACGAATAATTATACGCTTGATATTTGATTCCATTTTGATCTCTTCCGATATACTTGTCACTACCTTCGACATTATTCTGAACATTCCGATCCTGAATTAGCCATATCTGACCATTGTTATCAGTAAAAATCACATCTTCTATTATGACTGGTCTTGGTTTGATAGTAACATCATATTTTACACTTTCACTTCCATTTCCATTAGAAAGAGTAATGGACCTGACGATAGCTGGATCGTCTGGACCCATTGCTCCAACTGATAAGTAGACTATATCATTTTTTGAAGCAGTAAAGTTATTGCTATATCCTATTAATTGTTGTTTCGTCACCTCTTTTTTTGATTGAAGTGAATACACACTACCAGTATTTTGACCATTAGTTCTACTAAATGAATTTGGGCAATAACAGTAGTCAGAATATGTGTTTTTTGAAAATCGCCCTTCTAAAGGCCATTCCAAATCAGATGTCAATGATATACTTGACACCTCAGAAGATTCATTAATGAAGACTTTGAAGGGAATGTCAATGAAGGAATTGAAGCAATTGGGATCGAAACCATCAATTTCTATTGTTTTTGCATTGTGGTCGATCTTTACGCGTTCTCTCGAAAGAGGAATGATAGCAAATGGAAGATTTGTGGGTTCTTCCGGCTCATACGGTTTCTCTTCCGATATATTTTGCTTTAATGGGATATTTACTTCGAGGGATCCCCCTTCAGTTGTCGTGGCAAAGACTCTGCATACTCCACTCAGAGGTTCTTCGCTGTCATTTGTTCCTTTTGGGCCTATTGCCAAGGATGCATCAGACAATTTCACTACATTAAATGCATCCACTGACGCCTCATTATTGTTTATGTATTCAGCCGACCAATTCAGACCTTTGGAAGTCAGCACCTTTATCTCGATATTGTCAGACGCATCTCCGGCAAATTCCACAGTCCCTCCTTTGGAAACGACAATGAAATTACCGAAATCGTCACTCGCATAATGACCCTCTTCAAGATCCCAGTCTTCCACCACAGAAAGCACAATCGGAGATTCTTTTGCCACATACGCTTCTTCAGGAGTGGAAGCTCCACTCCCTTTCACAGACTGAATGGTAACAAGATATTTTGTATTGGCAACGACCTTAGAAAGATTGCCCTTCTTTCCAACGTTGATACGATAGTAAGATGACGCAGAGTCTTCGCCATACTTCGCCTTAATGATGAGAGCAGTCGATTCCTTATCTCCCAAATAAGAATCGTATGAGACAGAAGGGAAACAATATAAGGACCGAGTCAATTGCTGTATACCGGCTTCATCTGCTGCCGGCATATCAATAAAATCAATGTCGAGCTGACTTCCTTCTACGTCGGACAGCGATGCTTTTATGTTTCCTACCCTATTTCCAAGTTGACTGTCGGAAGTCGCAACAGGCTCTGAGTCTCTCCAATTGCATAAAGCAACCTTTTCCACTACAAAACCTTCTTTCACAATGTTTGCCACATCAATGCGTGCAACCATCCGCCGGAACGACAAGGAGGCAGAAATATCGTAAACTCCATTTGTCTGCGAAAATTGGAATTTGCAATCTCCTGCACTCCCACAATTCATAGGAAGTTTTGTCTCTTTAGCAATGCAAGAAGATGAAAACAAAATCAATGGTCCGGTTTCTGTGGAAGAAGCATTATTGCACCAAGTCTCCAGATATTCTTTGAAATCAGAATATCCATTAGGCACAAAATCATCCGCATTTGCTATTGCCAACGATCTATAATCTTTATTAGGCTCAAGACTTGATGGCATACTGAATGAAAGAGACCCGGGTTGAGATGATTTCACCTCCGCCCTTGCAGCTGCCACCGGAACTTCATTTTCCAAAGCTCCGGCGGCAGAGTAAAAGAGAAGATATGCGTGGTCAATCTCTGACTCCATATCGGAAGACACTCCATTTCTTGTCGAAGAAAGATTTTCGACTGAAAATGAAATGATAGCTTCCCCTGCTCCGCCATCGAAAATAGTCCGGTTGCGGAGATCATCTGCACACCCTTCCATTATTATTATGGTCATCATGCAAGAGATGAGAAAATGTAGATATGGAATCGAGATTTTTGCCATTCTAAATAGATTAGTTTTGTCGCTCTTGGACGCATGCGGAGCATGCTCTATTACTTAGTTTGCAATTGGAATGTCATTTCTAAGTTAGCTTTTGTCGCTCTTGGGCGCATGCGGAGCATGCTCTATTACTTAGTTTGCCAGCAAATCCTCTTCTTTAATTAGAGGTCGACATTTTGGTTGACTTCCTCCCATGGATCTATGGAAATGTTTGCATAAATCCATGAATGACCTTGAGCATCCAAGACAGTTTCTGCTTTTGTAGGACGAAGTAAATCCTCCGTTCCCATTCCGAGATTATTAACTGAATTAATGCTAACCTTATAAAAATTATTTCGCACTACCTTAAATATGTCCTTAGAGCTATCGCCGGAAGATTCTTGATGAGCTATATTCACACGGTAATATACATACCCATTTGTAAAAGTGACAACTTCAAAAGCCGATGAAGCTCTGGTGGCTTGCGAAACAGCAGGTGCCATCATTGATTTGTCAGACTGAGAAACAGTAAAAGGGGAAGTCCCACCATTATTGAGAGAATTCATATATGATGACGCCTCCTCTTGGGTCTTGAATGTTATAATATGTTTATTACTCCCATCGATAGCGTAATCAGCCACTCCGCTTGCTCTGTCAATTGAAGCTACAGCATAGTAAGTTCCACCTGTAGGAGTCTCACTCAGTGTACTGAAAGCCTTATTAGTGGAATCGAAAGTATAATATTTCTGAGGTTTTGTAGAGAATCTTACGTTTAGGAAGGTGGTGTTTCCGCTCAAAGGTTTAGAAACGATATTTTCGGACATATACACGCATCCATCAGAGGTGAAATCACTGGTAGGAGCATCCAAATAAGGATCTTTTTCACGCAAAGAATAGTCATCGTAAGTGCCATTTTTATTGCCATCAACGTATGATTCAAACACATCCGATCCGTTATGGACAACTCTCATTCTTTCATTTAATTGACAAGCTTTGAAAGAAATGTCATCAAAATCAATACCAAACGAAGGAACACTAAAATTCTCCCCTTTTTTCACTTGAGCCTTAGCCACAAGTCTTTTCACAATAATATTAAAAATATTAGAGGATGGCACATCTTCCTTTGAAGCTGAAACCATCACCTGCTGCTCGCCGCTTTTGCCGACCATTACAAAACCTTTAGCGGTTTTTAAATTTTCAAGGGCAGACGAGAATGTCTTGTTTTCATAATCATTGAGTGACATTCCGACAGTTGGATTCACATTCGATTGAGCTGTAACTGCATAGATAGTCTTAAGTCCATGTGAAACTTCCAAATCTACGGAATTAGAGCCAGTTGTGACATCGACAGGCTGGTTCTTTTCAAGTTTTCCTTGCGCATTGAAGACAAGGATAGTGACATTCTTAATATCATTTTCAGTGACAGATGTGGTAGCAGGTTCTGTATCTCCCTCAGCCCTTGTCTCTTCAACTGCAAGCCGGATTTGGATTTTAGCATTTTGTGTTTCTTGGGATAAGAAGCTGTCAAAAGGATTTTCATCACTTTTGCATGAGGTCGCTGACGGGATAAGGACAGCGAGTGCCAAGATTGTGGCAGCAAAGCTCGATTTTTTCATTGTCGGGAAAATTTAATAGTTAATGTTTCTATCGCAGTAATGTAGAGAGATTAATTCTATCGCAAAATATGAGGGAGAGATATTTTTTTATCGCAGTAATGATAGGAGGGTAGAATATGAGATTGAGGAGAGAGGAGGAAATCAGTCAAGCTTGAGAACAGCGAGGAAGGCTTTCTGGGGCACCTCTACCCTACCGATCTGCTTCATTCGCTTCTTGCCTTCTTTTTGCTTTTCGAGGAGCTTGCGCTTACGCGAGATGTCGCCGCCGTAGCACTTCGCAGTAACATCCTTGCGAACAGCCTTGACAGTCTCACGGGCAATTACTTTAGTGCCAATGGCTGCCTGGATGGCGATGTCGAATTGCTGCCGCGGGATGAGTTCCTTGAGTTTTTCGCACATTCTTCTGCCAAACTTCACGGAGTTGTCGGCATGTGTCAGGGTCGAAAGTGCATCGACGCTCTCGCCATTTAGTAGAATGTCGAGTTTGACAAGATTGGATGGACGGAAATCGTGGATATGATAATCAAAGCTGGCGTAACCTTTAGAAATAGACTTCAGTTTATCGTAGAAATCAATCACTATCTCACCGAGTGGCATATCGAAAGTGATCTCCATACGGTTGCCGGAAATATATTCTTGCTTGATGAGTTCACCACGTTTTCCAAGGCAAAGGGTCATGATGGGACCTATAAACTCAGCGGCTGTGATGACTGTGGCACGAATATAGGGCTCTTCGATATGGTCGATGAGGGTTGGGTCAGGCAGTCCGGAAGGGTTATGCACCTCCATCTTGTTGCCCTTCTTATCATAGACAAAATAGGAAACGTTGGGGACAGTGGTAATGACATCCATGTTGAACTCCCTTCCGAGACGCTCCTGAATGATCTCCATGTGGAGAAGTCCGAGGAAACCACAGCGGAATCCAAAACCGAGGGCTGCTGAAGATTCCGGTTGGAAAGTCAGGGAAGCATCGTTTAGCTGGAGTTTTTCGAGAGAAGCACGAAGATTTTCGAAGTCTTCAGGATCAATAGGATAAACACCTGCAAAGACCATCGGTTTTACTTCCTCAAAACCTTCTATAGCCTTATCGCAGGGACGGTCGACATGAGTAATCGTATCGCCAACCTTCACCTCTTTTGAAGTCTTGATGCCGGAAATGATGTAGCCAACATTGCCGGCTGAGAGTTCCTTACGTGGAGAAAGGTCGAGTTTCAGCACACCTATTTCATCGGCATGATATTCCTTACCAGTGCTGACAAACTTAACAAAATCGCCTGTGCGGATAGTGCCATTTACAATTTTGAAATATGCGATGATTCCACGGAAAGGATTGAAGACAGAGTCGAAGATAAGAGCTTGGAGAGGAGCTTCCGAGTCTCCTTTAGGAGCAGGGATACGCGCTACTATAGCTTTAAGAATATCATCCACACCCATACCGGTCTTGCCGGAAGCACGAATGATGTCAGAGCGGTCGCAACCTAAGAGATCTACAATCTGATCTTCCACCTCATCAGGTTTTGCGCTCTCGAGGTCACACTTATTGATGACCGGGATAATCTCCAGATCGTTGTCGATAGCCATGTAAAGATTTGAAATGGTCTGTGCTTGTATACCTTGGCTACCATCCACAATCAGCAAGGCACCTTCACAAGCGGCTATGGAGCGGGATACTTCGTAGGAAAAGTCAACGTGTCCCGGGGTGTCGATAAGGTTTAGAGTATAATGGTCGCCATCTAACTCATAGTCCATTTGTATGGCGTGGCTTTTGATAGTGATACCACGCTCGCGTTCGAGGTCCATGTCATCGAGCACCTGCGCCTCCATATCTTTGGCGGCGATTGTGTTAGTGCGTTCGAGCAGACGGTCGGCAAGGGTTGACTTACCGTGGTCGATATGGGCTATGATGCAGAAATTGCGGATATTTTTCATATTTTCGAGTAAATTGGCTACAAATTTACGATTTTTTTTTCAGACTATGAAGAAAAATAGCGAAAATTTCTTATAAGTATCCATAAATCGCCTCTCAGAGTGTACGAAGCATGATGTGAGATACTCCTGAAGTCCAATATCGATAAAAAGTTAGCTTTTGCCGCTCTTGGACGCATGCGGAGCATGCTTTCTTACTCAATTATGGATTGGTTTGTTTGGGCCAGTCGAGGGAGAGGTAGTAGTCTTCGGATTGCTGGGTTGTGGAGCCGGGGAAATGGCAGGAGAGGCCGGAGTAGATGGCAGGGTCGAAGGCGTTTTGGGTGCCATTGAAATTTTTTGTAGAGCATCCGGCGTAGAGAGTTATATCTTTAAGTGCAGCATCAAATGCATCTATCAATACTTTTGTTTGGGGATCTGACTCGTCAAGATATTTCTTTGTGAATTGACCAAAGTCGTAAAGGCCGACGCGGAGACGGCTGTAGTTTTGCAGTCCCTTAGTAGATGATGGTCGGTTGCCGTGGGCATAAATGTCTGCTGCCGCTTGAGCAAGACGATCAAGACCATCCGTCTTCATGACAGTGACGGTGACAGCTAAATTCTGTACATTATAATAGTCGAAGAAAGCTTTTCCCGCTCCGACGAGATCCGGAGTTGGAGACACGAGCATTGGAAGAGTTGTCTCATAGTTCATTCCGTAGCTCCAATCTTCAGTCGGATAACCGGCAATGTAATCGCACTTATTTCGGAGTTGATAAACCACTTCCACTCCCATCATGTAGCAAAGGTCAAACCAAACGTAGTCGAACATTCGGTCGGGGATTGCATTCGCAAGTTCATCAATGTCGCAATAGTCGGTCACCCCTTCGTATTTGTCCATCCCATAGCTTTTCTTTATCCCTTCTGGTGCGGGTATTGTATGGTCAGTAAAATTTGGGATCCAACCTGTTCCGTGACTCCAAAGAATTAGACCGTACTTGTCTGCCGGAGCATTAGTTCGAACGTCGTCGAAAACTTCTTGCATGCGTTCAGGGTCAGTAGAAAAGGTGTTACGATCGTAACTTTTAATTGGTCTGAAATCCCATTGGCCTGAAGCGTCACGGTTAAGTTCAGCGAGAGTAGCTTCTGTTGCTGACTGTGAAGCGACGCTATAGAGCAGTACACGGACATCCTTGCCGAGCCCCTTAACGTCAGGAGTAGCAAGGAGCATCTCGTTTTTGTCATCGTTGAGATAGGAAGAGAGATTGTTGGAAGCTACAGCATATATTAATACGGTGCGCTTTGCCTTAGAATCCTTTGGTTGATCCTGTTGGCATGAAGGTAGGCCGAAAAGCAAAGCTGTTGCAATTAGCAAAGATAGAATTCTGTTCATATTTCTTATTTAGTCTCGCTACGCTCGACTAAGGGTTA